>CAJQNO010000055.1 GCA_905479745.1 uncultured Flavobacteriaceae bacterium
CACATAAACGTATGTTAAGCTCCATGACCCCAACTATTGTTGAGAAAGATGGAAAGCTGTGGATGGTAGTAGGCACACCGGGAGGAGCTACTATCATCACTTCTGTGCTTCAAACTATCCTGAACGTGAAAGAATTCGGGATGAGCATGCAGCAGGCGGTTTCTGTCCCCAGATTCCATCATCAGTGGCTTCCGGACGCAATTCGCTACGAGAAAGGGGAATTTCCAAAGGTCCTAATAAAAGAGCTGGAAAAGCTGGGATACATCGAAAACACTGAGGTGGACCCTATAATTGGCAAAGTAGATGCGATCTTGATACGTCCGGATGGTATTTTGGAGGGTGGAGCCGACCCGCGAGGAGACGATACAGCGGTAGGTTATTAGTAAAATGTAAGAAAAATCCTTCCGTTAATCGATGTTCTTATCCCACTTATCGAATTGTAGGTAATTTACTACATTCTGCCGATTAAATGGCTATTTTTGGTATAGTTATTAATGCTAATAAATAACATCGCAAACCTCATAGCGCATAGGGAGTTGTAAACCGACAGGCGCTTAAAATTCCTTATTGATGGCTGTAGCCCCCGCTATACCGCCCCATTGCGATACTTATGTATGAGAAAAAAATCTTTCTTTAAGGATTTGTATGCGATAATTCCACTTATTTTCAGTGGTCTGCTTTGTATTGCCTTGATTTTTCTCCTGCAACAAAAGGTACAAGCTGTTCCTACCTTTGTACAAGATCTTAAAGATTTCTCTACTATTTTCATCAGTATTAGCGGGTTTCTATCGGCAATTATCATGGTATATCTGGCCTCGGCAGCTGTTTCCATGAAAAACACAAAAGAGGTCGTAGTAGATCAGCTAAGTAAGATCACACAGCAGATGCATAACTTCAGGAGTATTATTGAGATACTATTACGCTCCAAGTTGTGGCTACCGGGTTTAAAAGAGTACATCGATGATGAATTTGAAGGCCTCAATTTCTTCGAGGTAAAAGAGTTTTATAAGGGAAAATCTAAATTAGCCATAGAATTTCTCCAGGAAAATCACAATTACCAGGATACCGAGAATCTTTACCTGGAGATGAAATCGTTGTTGATGACCAGCCCCAGAGATAAAAAAATTCCCGAAACTATAAGTTATCCCCGGGTTTATGACCAGGAAATCGTGAAAAAATGGCTGGAGCATAAATGCGGTTCGGGCCTGTGGTATTATTTCGGGTATAAATACGGCGTTTTCAAGGAAGCACTGGACTATAATGCCGTATTCGAGCGGCATCAGGAAAAGATCATGACCCTGGCGAATGCTATCGATAGTGAACATTTTGAAGATTCTTCATTTAATGAGGTGTTTTTTTCCAAACTGGGTGAATACATGACCAAGGAAGTGATCCCCAAATTATTCCAGTTCCAGGAAAAATCGACCCAGAATTTACCCTCGATCATACGGTATCTTTATGTCATTTTCCTTTTACTGGTAATGTTTGGCCTCTTGCTACCCCTCGCCTATTTACTATTCAGCCTTCCGGTTATACTGTTAATTGGCAGCTACGCTTTTGTGATTGGTGTGATCTTCTTTATTGCCACTACTTTTTACCAGTTCTTGTTCAGGGACATTAATAACTAGCATCCTATAATATTCCCTTGAAATACATCATAACTTTGACTTCAATTTTCCGTTCCAAATGAGTACCTTTGCAAATTATGCTGAAAACGGACGAATTTATTGAAGTTTTAGGGGCCAGAGTCCACAATTTAAAGGACATAGATGTAAGAATTCCCCGCGAAAACCTGGTGGTTATCACCGGTCTTTCAGGGAGCGGAAAATCATCACTTGCCTTCGATACTATCTATGCAGAGGGTCAGCGCAGATATATAGAAACCTTCTCGGCATACGCCCGTCAGTTTCTGGGCAACCTGGAGCGTCCGGATGTGGATAAAATTGACGGCCTCTCCCCGGTTATCGCCATCGAGCAAAAAACCACTTCCAGAAGTCCGAGATCCACCGTTGGAACGATCACCGAGATTTACGATTTTCTCCGTTTGTTCTACGCCAGGGCTAGTGATGCCTACAGCTTCAATACAGGAGAAAAAATGGTGAGTTACAGTGATGAGCAGATCAAACAGCTTATCATTAAAGATTTTAAAGACCGAAAGGTAAGTATCCTCGCCCCTGTGGTGCGCTCACGAAAGGGGCATTATCGCGAACTATTCGAGCAGATCGCCAAGCAGGGATTTTTAAAAGTACGCGTTGACGGAGAGATCATCGATATAGTAAAAGGGATGCGGATAGACCGCTATAAGACGCATGATATAGAAATCGTGATAGACCGTTTGAAGATCTCTGAAGAAAGCGATAAAGACAAACGTCTTACCGAAACCATATTGACCGCGATGTACCATGGGGATGACGTCCTCATGGTATTGGATAACGAAACCGAAGAGGTACGGTACTTTAGCAGGTCCCTGATGTGCCCTACTTCCGGGATCTCTTACCCTAATCCCGAACCCAACAATTTTTCTTTTAACTCCCCCAAAGGTATGTGCCCTACCTGTAAAGGCCTTGGAGAACTTCATAAAGTGAATACTTCCAAGATAGTACCGGACCCGCGCTTATCCATCAAACAAGGAGCCTTAGCACCTCACGGGCCTCAGAAAAACAATTGGGTGTTCAAACAGCTGGAATTAATCGCAGAACGCTTCAAGTTTAAACTAAGCGACCCTTTCGAATCTATTCCTGAAGAGGCCAGGGAAATGATCTTTTACGGGGGGAACGAGAAATTCGAGGTAGAATCTAAAACCCTGGGTATTACCCGTAGCTATAAGATCGACTTCGAAGGTGTGGCCACTTTTCTTCAGAATACTTTCGAAGCAAACGAATCTAAATCCTTACGCCGGTGGGCCAAGGAATACATGGATAAGATACCATGTCCGGACTGTGAAGGTAGCCGACTAAGAAAGGAATCGCTTTATTTTAAAGTAAATGGTAAAAATATAGCCGAATTGGCGCATATGGACGTGGTGGAGCTGGCCGAATGGTTCTCCGATCTTGAGCAGCACCTCGGCGAAACCCAGCTTCAGATCGCTACCGAAATAATCAAGGAAGTGCGAAGCCGCCTGCAATTCCTGTTAGACGTTGGTCTAACGTACCTGGCACTCGACCGTAGCTCGAAATCCCTATCGGGAGGAGAAGCGCAGCGCATTCGTTTGGCGACACAGATTGGTTCACAATTGGTGGGAGTACTTTACATCCTTGATGAACCCAGTATAGGACTTCACCAGCGGGATAACGAAAAACTGATCCATTCGCTTATCTCCTTAAAAAATATCGGGAATTCGGTGATCGTGGTTGAACACGATAAGGATATGATCAGGCATGCAGATTATGTGATCGACATTGGTCCGGCAGCTGGCAGACACGGTGGAGAGATCGTTTCGGAAGGTTCCCCTGAAGAAATTCAAAGGCATCATACCCTAACTTCAGATTACCTGAATGGAACCAAGGAGATCGAAATTCCGAAGAAAAGAAGGAAGGGCAATGGCAAGACCCTGAAACTTGAAGGAGCAACCGGAAATAATCTCAAGAATGTTTCGGTAACCTTTCCTCTGGGAACTATGATAGGTATTACCGGAGTTTCGGGATCGGGTAAATCCACCCTGGTAAATGAAACCCTGTATCCTATTCTCAATGCTCATTTTTTCAATGGGGTGAAAAAGCCCATGCCGTATAAAAAGATCAGTGGCCTAAAGCATATCGACAAGGTGATCGATATCAACCAGTCCCCAATTGGCCGTACACCTCGTTCTAACCCGGCTACCTATACCGGGGTGTTTTCGGAAATACGCTCCCTGTTTGCTAAGATCCCGGAAGCTCAAATTCGTGGTTATAAACCGGGGCGATTTAGTTTTAACGTTGCGGGTGGACGATGTGAAACATGCAAAGGTGGTGGTTTAAGGGTGATTGAAATGAATTTTCTGCCCGATGTATATGTAGAATGTGAAACCTGCCAGGGAAAGCGTTTCAACCGTGAGACTCTGGAAATTCGTTATAAAGGACATTCGATCTACGATGTGCTGGAAATGACCATCAACGAAGCTTGCGAATTCTTCGAACATATTCCGAAGATATATAGAAAACTAAAAACGATAAGGGATGTGGGGCTAGGATATATCACCTTGGGACAGCAATCCACCACCTTATCCGGAGGAGAGGCACAGCGCATCAAACTAGCAACCGAGTTGTCTAAAAGAGATACAGGTAACACCTTTTATATTCTGGATGAACCTACTACCGGCTTGCATTTTGAAGACATTAGAGTGCTATTGCTAGTGCTGAATAAATTGGTCGAAAAAGGGAATACAGTAGTAATTATCGAACATAATCTTGACGTGATAAAAACCGTAGATCATATCATCGATATTGGTCCGGAAGGAGGCAAGAAGGGTGGTAAGATCATTACATGCGGAACCCCTGAAGAGATCATCCAACACGAAAACAGCCACACAGCGCATTTCCTTAAAAAAGAATTACATTAGCTACTGAATATTTGCAATGAGAAGTGAAAGTAAACATAAGAATTGGAATGAGGTAAAAACAAACGATTCCTGGGCGATCTTCAAGATCATGGGAGAATTTGTAAACGGGTATGAAAAATTAAGCAGGATAGGACCTTGTGTGTCGATATTCGGATCTGCCCGCACCAAACCGGACAACCCCTACTATAAATTAGCAGAAAGTATTGCTAAAAAGATCACCGAACATGGTTATGGCGTGATTACCGGCGGTGGCCCGGGTATCATGGAAGCTGGTAACAAGGGAGCGCACCTGGCAGGTGGAACATCGGTAGGACTGAACATTACCTTGCCATTCGAACAACACGACAACCCTTATATAGACAGCGATAAAAGTATAGACTTCGATTATTTCTTTGTGCGTAAGGTTATGTTCGTAAAGTATTCGCAGGGATTTGTGGTTATGCCGGGAGGATTTGGGACGCTGGATGAGTTCTTCGAAGCATTCACCTTAATTCAAACGCATAAGATCGAACGATTCCCTCTCATCCTGGTTGGTTCCGAGTTCTGGAATGGCCTGATGGACTGGATTAAGAACACACTGTTAGAGCAGAATAACAATATTAGCCCAGAAGACCTGGACCTGGTTCACGTTGTAGATACAGAAGATGAAGTACTCAATATTCTGAACGAATTCTATAACAAGTTTAATTTAAGTCCGAACTTCTAAAATTACTTTCCCGCTATGACCATACAAATTTTCCCCAGGCCTGAGATCGTTATGTTAACTTTTTTAGGCATCGAATTTGTGGGCATACGTAAAAAATTGTATTCGAGTGGGGTATTCAACCCCCGAGTTGTTCTATTGAAAAGCTTATTTGCCAATTGAGGTTCAGGAATTTTATATATATAATTGTTATTTGCTTCGGAATTACTCCGTTGGCCGGGCAGCACAAAATTTCTATCGACGCAAGTCTGGAAACATCAGAGAACAAGCTCAATAACAGTCAAGAGGTTGTGTATAAGAACACTTCCGAAGACATACTCACAGAGATTTATTTCAACGACTGGGCCAATAGTTTTGCCACCAAAACCACTCCGTTAGCCAGGCGATTTGGTGAGAATTACGATAGTTCCTTTCACTTTGAAAAAGATAAGGACCGAGGTCGTACTAAAATATTTGGAATTACCAACGAAGCAGGACAAGCCCTGGAATGGGAGCGCGGAGAAGAGATCGATTTCTTTAAGGTACAATTGGACAAACCCCTTGCCCCTGGTGAATCTTATACCTTGAATTTATTGTATTCGATTAAACTTCCAAGTGACAAATTTACCCGATACGGATATACCAAGGAAGGTAATTACAACTTGAGATACTGGTATATTGCTCCGGCTGTCTACGACGGTAAATGGCATGCGTATAGTAATAAGAATACAGACGATCTATATCAATACCCTTCAGAATTTAAAATTACCTTAACTACCCCATCGGCCTACAAGCTAACTACAGACCTGAAAGTATTAACCCAAGGTATTTCCGGGAATAAGCGGATCTCTGTATTACACGGCAGCGATCGTATGAGTGTTGATCTTTTCCTGGAGAAACGGTTAAACTACGAGACTGTGATCACCGATAAATTTGAGGTGGTTACCGATATGAAAGACAGGAAGGTAAATCCTGCCTTACGAGCGCTTACCATGGATAGAATTGTTCATTTTCTTGATGAGAATCTGGGCCCGTATCCCTTTGATAAGATGGTAGTTAGTGAGATAGAATATCGAAATAATCCGGTGTATGGGTTAAATCAATTACCCGATTTTATTAGTCCGTTTCCAGATGGTTTCGAATACGACATGGAGATGCTAAAGACTGCTACGGCGAACTACCTTGAGAATACCCTGGTGTTACATCCTCGGGAAGATTACTGGTTGTACGGGGCCATACAGATCTATCTCATGAAGGAATACGTGAATAAGTACTATCCCAACATGAAGATCATAGGGAGCTTGAGTAATTTTTGGGTGATCCGCTGGTCACACGCTTCCGAACTTGAATTCAATGATCAGTACCCGCTACTCTATCTCAATATGGCTCGCAATAATTTGCATCAGCCGTTAAGTACTCCTAAGGACTTGTTAACCAAGTACAATAAGAACATTGCAAACAGTTACTATGGAGGAGAAGGCCTTTACTACCTGGCCGATTATCTTGGAAAACAGCCTCTGTCTGATGCGTTAAAGGAATTTTATTCTGAAAAGCTTCTAACGCCGGCCACTTCAGAAGATTTCAGGAACATATTGAATTCGAAAACAGAATTACCCATAGATTGGTTCTTCGATAATTATGTGGATAAACGCAGCACCATAGATTTTAAGATCACTAAAGTTGAAAAGATAGACGACTCTCTGGATGTGTTTGTAAGAAACCGAAGAAAGTACCCTATGCCGGTATCACTATACGGAATCAATAAGGATAGTACCATCTTTAAAAAATGGATCCCACCAATAGATAGTATGGCAGTAGTTAGGGTTCCTTCTGAAAATGTAAAAAAGCTGGTTCTGAACAAGGAAGCATCGATACCCGAATTCAACCAGCGAAATAATTATAAAACTCTTACCGGTCTACTAAACAGACCTATCCAGTTTCGTTTATTCCAGGATGTTGAAGACCCAAAATACAACCAGCTGTTCTTTATGCCGGTTTTCGAATACAACCTTTACGATGGTTTCACCGTTGGGCCAAAATTGTATAACAAAACAGTCCTTCCAAAAGGGATTCATTACAAACTGGAACCTCAGTACGGGTTTAGATCCAAGACCTTAGTAGGAAACGGATCATTGATCTATACCCAACGCTACAACGGAAGTCTGTATGCGCTTCGATTTGGTATTTCGGGAAGCTCATTTTCCTATAACGACGGACTTTTTTACCGCAGGATCACCCCATATATGACGATGGCCTTTCGGCAAAAAGACCTTCGGAATAATGAGAAACAGTATATCAACCTGAGGAACGTAAATGTATACAGGGACGATAATCCCTTAGATCCGGATCAAGAACCCAATTACAGTGTGGTAAACCTACAGTATGTGTATTCGAACCCAAATTTAATTCACTATTTCCGTAGCGTACTCGATTACCAGATATCAACTAATTTCTCGAAGATATCCGCCACCCTCGAATATCGAAAGCTCTTTCTTAATAACCGCCAACTGAATATTAGGTTCTTCGCAGGGACCTTCCTATACAACAACACTCCAAAGGAAGATGATTATTTCAGTTTCGCCCTAGACCGGCCAACCGATTATCTTTTCGACTATAATTATTACGGCCGAAGTGAGGACACAGGGCTGTTCAGTCAGCAGATCATCATCGCAGAAGGAGGATTTAAATCGAAATTACAGCCGGCCTTTGCCAACAGCTGGATCACGACAGTAAATGCAAGCACCAATATCTGGAAATGGATATATGCTTATGGTGACGCTGGTCTTGTTCATAATAGAGGAATTGGTGGAGGTACCGAAGCTGTTTTCGACACGGGGGTGCGCTTGAGTCTGGTGGCAGATTATTTCGAATTGTATTTTCCACTTTACTCTAACCTGGGTTGGGAACCCGGACTTGGAAACTACGATCAGCGAATAAGGTTTATCGTTACCCTAAGTCCAAAGACGCTTCTAGGTCTCTTTACCAGGGAATGGTATTAATTTAAACGATCGATAATGACATTTTTTAACGACTGGCGAATTATAATCCTGCTATGCCTAACTTTAGGCCTGGCTCCCTTCTATCCCGAACCCCATTTGTGGGGAAAAATAAAGTGGATCGCCGGAGGAGCCAATGGAATGGAAGGCATGGATTGGTTCGATACTTTATGGCATTTATTGCCGTTTTTGTTGCTAGTGAGACTCATTTTTGTAAAATTCATAAAAAAGTAGGCTTTTACTGTAATTTAATTAAGAAATTCATAATGTATTGCTGAATTTGCAAATTGTGTAATCCCCTGCTTTTTACTACTTTTGTTGAGCCAAATCCCTATTGAATGAACACAAATCCACAAACAGATAAAAACCTTTCTTTCGACGACTTTAAAGCCGAAGTCCTTAACGATTATAAGATCGCTGTTACCAGCAGGGAGTGTAGTTTGTTAGGGCGACGTGAAGTGCTAACAGGAAAGGCGAAATTTGGGATTTTTGGCGATGGCAAAGAAGTACCTCAGCTAGCCTGGGCAAAGGCATTTAAGAATGGCGACTGGCGGAGTGGGTACTACCGCGACCAAACCTTTATGATGGCCATAGGCGAATTAACTATCGAGCAGTTCTTCGCCGGACTATATGCGCACACCGATATAGATGCCGACCCAATGAGTGCCGGCCGGCAAATGGGAGGGCATTTTGCTACTCACAGCCTGAATGAGGATGGCAGTTGGAAAAATCTAACAGAGCAAAAGAACAGTAGTGCCGATATCTCCCCTACTGCTGGTCAAATGCCACGACTACTCGGTTTGGCACAAGCTTCGAAGATCTTCAGAAATGTAAAAGAGGTAAAAGGCCTTACACAGTTCTCCATCAATGGAAATGAAGTTGCCTGGGGAACGATTGGGAATGCAAGTACAAGTGAAGGGTTATTCTGGGAAACCATCAATGCTGCCGGAGTACTTCAGGTGCCCATGGTTATAAGTATATGGGACGACGAATACGGTATTTCGGTACACGCGAAACACCAGACCACCAAAGAGAATATCTCCGAGATACTAAAAGGATTCCAGCGAACCGACACCGAAAATGGTTATGAGATACTTAGGGTAAACGGCTGGGATTATGCGGCACTTATAGATGTTTATCAAAAAGCCGGCGTTATCGCTAGAGACGAACATGTCCCTGTACTTATCCATGTCCAGGAATTAACGCAACCACAAGGTCATTCAACCAGTGGGTCTCACGAACGATACAAAAGTGAAGAACGTTTGCAATGGGAGCGGGAATTCGACTGTAACGTGAAGATGCGGGAGTGGATGATCGACAATGATATGGCTACGGAAGAAGAATTAGCAGCCATAGAAAAAGATATTAAGAAAGAAGTAAGGGACGGTAAAAAAGCAGCCTGGCAGGCCTTTATTGCGCCTCAGCAGAAAGAGCAGCAGGAAGCTATTACCCTTATAGGGAATCTTGCTGAAAGTTCTTCGAACAAGAATTTCATTGAAAAAATAAAGAATGATCTTGCTTCAGAGAAAGAACCTTTACGCCGCGATATCATCGCTGCTGCCCGTAAGGCGCTTCGTTATGTGATTTCCGAAGAATCCCCGGAAAGAAGACAATTAGAAGACTGGGTAGATAACTATTTCGAGATCATCCAGCCTAAATACGCTTCTCATTTGTATTCGGAAGCAGAAAATAAAGCAACAAATATTTCAGAAATAAAACCCACTTATTCCAAAAATGCTGAAGAAGTAGACGGACGTGTGGTACTAAGAGATAATTTCGATCGTATTTTCAATAATATTCCAGAAGCTATAGTGTTTGGTGAAGACAGTGGTAAAATTGGGGATGTAAACCAGGGACTCGAAGGGCTGCAGGAAAAACATGGCCAATTCCGTATTGCCGATACAGGTATACGGGAGGCGACCATCCTGGGCCAGGGAATTGGTTTGGCTATGCGTGGGCTGCGTCCTATTGCAGAGATCCAGTATCTGGACTATATTCTTTATTGCCTGCAGATCATGAGTGATGATCTTGCAACGGTTAGATACCGAACTCTTGGAAAGCAAAAAGCTCCGCTTATTGTAAGAACACGCGGGCATCGCCTGGAAGGGATCTGGCACTCCGGATCGCAGATGGGGGGGCTTATACATTTACTTAGAGGATTGTACCTACTGGTACCCCGAAATATGACCAAGGCCGCCGGTTTTTACAATACCTTGCTGGAAAGTGACGAACCAGCGGTGATCGTGGAATGCCTTAATGGGTATCGCCTAAAAGAAAAGATGCCGAATAACCTCGGGCAATTCAGGACTCCTATTGGAGTTGTGGAAACTGTAAAAGAAGGAACCGATATCACGCTGGTATCTTATGGAAGTACCTTGCGAATTGTAGAATTAGCCGCTAAAGAACTACAGCAGGTTGGTATCGATGCCGAGATCATTGATGTGCAGAGCCTGCTTCCTCTCGATCTAAATCACGATATCGTTAAGAGTCTTGGTAAGACCAATCGCCTTTTAGTGATCGATGAGGACGTACCTGGAGGAGCTTCGGCTTATATACTACAACATATCCTGGATGAGCAGAACGGTTACAGGCATTTGGATAGTAAGCCGCAAACCCTTACGGCAAAACCTCATCGCCCCGCCTATGGTACCGACGGTGATTATTTTTCGAAACCTTCAGCAGAGGATATTTTTGAAAAGGTGTATGCCATTATGCATGAAGCAAATCCTTCCGATTATCCTCGATTGCGATAAAAATTCAGAAAAAACAATGAGAAAATTTCTTTTGTTCAGAAATTATTAGATATTTGATGAACCAAAAGACAATCACAAGCTGATGTTACTTAATAACAACAATAATAATAACAATAGAATGCCGTAGCAAAAGCTTGTCGCGATATAACGCCCGTCAGGTTTTTGAATCTGACGGGTTTTTTTGTGTTTACGATCAATAGTTTGAACTTAATTATAAGTTGCTTATTAACCATAAATAAAATTAATTCGATCAACCATGTGTGGAATTGTATGTGCCTTCGACCTCAAGCAACCTTCGGAAGAGTTGCGACCTCAATTATTAACCATGGCGAAATGTATTCGCCACCGCGGACCCGACTGGAGTGGAATTTACGATCATGATAAAGCGATATTAGCGCATGAGCGTCTGGCTATAGTAGACCCAACCTCGGGAAAACAACCCCTGTTTTCAGAAGACAAAAAATTAATCCTGGCGGCTAATGGGGAGATCTACAATCATCGTGAACTACGGAAACCTTATGAAGGCAACTACAATTTCCAAACTCAGTCAGACTGCGAAGTGATCCTCGCACTATATAAAGATAAAGGAGAAAAATTCCTGGACGACCTTAATGGTATCTTCGGATTTGCCCTGTACGACGCAGAAAACGATGCTTATTTAATAGCACGAGACCACATGGGAATTATACCGCTTTACATGGGCTGGGATAAACACGGTACCTTTTATGTTGCTTCCGAATTAAAGGCGCTTGAAGGTGTTTGTACCAAAATAGAATTGTTCCCCCCGGGGCATTATCTGTACAGTAAGGATGGCGAGTTAAAAAGATGGTATAGTCGCGATTGGATGGATTATGAAAATGTAAAAGATAACGAGTCTTCTATAGACGAATTACGCGCGGCGCTCGATGCTGCAGTTCACAGACAATTAATGAGTGATGTGCCGTATGGTGTGTTATTGTCAGGAGGATTGGACTCCTCTGTTACTTCTGCCCTGGCTAAAAAATACGCCGATAAGCGCATCGAGACCGACGATACTGCCCAAGCCTGGTGGCCTCAATTGCACTCCTTTGCAACTGGTCTTGAAGGATCACCAGACCTCGCTGCTGCACGAGTTGTGGCAGACTACCTTGGGACCGTGCATCACGAGGTAAAATTCACCATTCAGGAAGGCATAGACGCCATACGTGATGTGATCTATCACCTGGAAACGTACGATATAACTACGGTGCGGGCATCTACCCCCATGTACTTAATGGCCAGAGCGATAAAAGCAATGGGGATTAAAATGGTACTTAGTGGAGAAGGTAGTGATGAGATCTTTGGAGGCTATCTATATTTCCATAAGGCTCCCAATGCCGAAGAATTTCACAAAGAAACGGTTCGTAAACTCGATAAGCTACATCAGTACGATTGTTTACGGGCTAACAAATCACTGGCAGCCTGGGGAATAGAAGGCCGGGTACCGTTCCTCGATAAAGAGTTTATGGATGTAGCAATGAGGCTTAATCCGAAAGACAAAATGATCACAGAAGGCCGAATGGAAAAATGGGTGCTGCGAAAAGCTTTCGAAGATATGTTACCGGAGAGTGTTGCCTGGAGGCAGAAAGAACAATTTAGTGATGGTGTGGGATACAGCTGGATAGACACTCTTAAAGAAATGGTGAATGCCGAAATTACGGATGAGCAGATGAAAAATGCGCATCACCGCTTCCCTATTCAAACACCAACCAGTAAAGAAGAATTCTATTATCGTACTATATTCGAAGAACATTTCCCAAGTGACACCGCAGCCTTAAGCGTACCTTCTGTGCCCTCTGTAGCCTGTAGTAGTCCGGTAGCGTTAGAATGGGATGAAAGTTTTAAGAATATGAACGATCCCTCGGGCCGTGCTGTGAAGAATGTTCATGACGAGGCGTATTAATGTAATCGGGTTTATGGATTTATATTGGGGTTAACCGAACTTCTTCTGCAAATAGTTTTTAAGTCGGTCCTTAATAAAAAAGTTCCAGCCATCAATACAGCTTTGTCTTTTAAATTCCGGGACATCCCGCGGGAAGTCTTTTACCACTATGTTGGTAAGCCTAAGTTTTACCGCATCTCCATTGTCTAATATTTCGAAGCTAACCTTCCCCTCGCCAGGATATTCGGTGTAGGTCCAGTGATAGGTTATTAGCTGTCGGGGGACCAATTTGGTGACATTCCAAATATGCGTGAAGGTGCGACTTTCAGAATGCACAGGAAACTGTGTATTAAATCCCACCTTGGGTTCGAAAGCAGGAATATTATCAAAATACCATTCGATCATCTTATCATGAACGGTTATTGCCTCCCAAACCTGCTGCCTGGTACCGGATAGTTGAGTTTCTACTACAATTGGCGGATCTGTTGTTTTCATCATGTACAGGTTTTAATCCTCCGGAAGTTACATATAAATGCAGAAAAAAATAAACGCGGGAACTTCGCCTTAAATTAATCAGTTATATAAAACTTAGCCTGCTCAAGATAAAATTGGAATACCCTTGCCGCCGCTAATACATATATAAGATCTGTGCATCAGAATTAGCGATATTGAGGAAGATCTCATTGGTTTCCGGAAGCTGTAACTGGGTAAGGTCGAAAGTAATTTCTCTGGTAAACACTGCCAGGCAGGCCTCATTATTGAGAAGTGAAACCCGTAATAACCTGATAGGAGGCGAGGCTTCCAATACAACTCCTTTATCGATAAGTTCTACCACCCAGCTTTCCCCGGAACAACCGCTGGCCGAAAATTTTACCCGTAGGCAATCTTCCTCTATACTCATCTCGATAATGGTAAGCGGTGCATTTGGACCATTCTCAAATTGTTCCGCGCTTATAATAGTTGCCTGATCGCAATCACTGACCGAAGAATCATCATCATTTTTTTTACATGAGAGAAAAAGAATAGTTAGAATGAGAAAGAAGTACTTAAGGTGCATAAGTTTTCGATTACTCCCGTTCCGCATAAACTGAACAGTAGATTAGGCTTCTAATCAACGGAAATTTAAAGCTGTTTATTGCTGAAGATCTGATGAGATCAAAAGTTGGATAGCGCAGTAAGTGCTTTCTAAGGCAGCCACTTTTTCTCGAAGTTGGGCTTTCTTTTTTCAAGAAAAGCGTCCCTTCCTTCCTTGGCTTCGTCTGTCATATAAGCAAGTCTGGTGGCCTCACCTGCAAAAACCTGCTGCCCCACCATACCATCGTCTGTAAGATTCATGGCAAATTTCAGCATTTTTATCGATGTTGGTGATTTTGCCAGGACCTCCTGTGCCCATTCGAAGGCCGTAGATTCCAGTTTGTCGTGCGGAATTACAGCATTTACCATACCCATTTCATATGCTTCCCGCGCCGAATAATTCCTTCCCAGGAAAAAGATCTCCCTGGCCTTTTTCTGCCCAACCATCTTAGCCAGATAAGCACTGCCATAGCCACCGTCAAAACTGGTTACATCGGCATCGGTTTGTTTAAAGATAGCATGCTCTTCACTGGCGAGGGTGATATCGCACACCACATGAAGGCTATGTCCTCCTCCTACCGCCCATCCGGGAACTACAGCTATAACGGCTTTGGGCATAAATCTAATGAGTCGTTGCACTTCCAGGATGTTAAGCCGGTGGTACCCATCTTCTCCCACATACCCCTGATGACCACGTACAGATTGGTCTCCCCCACTGCAAAAACTGTAAACTCCGTCTTTGGGCGAAGGCCCTTCAGCAGAAAGCAGCACCACACCAATACTGGTATCCTCCTGGGCATCGTGAAAGGCATCAAGCAACTCTGAAGTGGTCTTTGGCCGGAACGCATTCCTAACTTCGGGTCTGTTAAACGCTATCCGGGCGACCCCGTCGCACTTTTTATACGTGATATCGGTATATTCTTTGGCCGTTTTCCAGTTCGGTGTGCTCATATTTTTTATTTTTACCAAAGATAAAATTAATTCTCTTTAATTGTCTTTAGACAAGGTCTCTACTTTTTATCAAAGAACCCTGTAACAACTAAAATATTAAACCATGCGATACCTAATTTTTTTCTTCGGAATCTTATTCACAATAAATGCCCATGCGCAGCAGCCGTATAAGTTTACAACCGAAATTGACCTGGAGACCACGCCTGTCATCAGCCAGGGGCGCACCGGTACCTGCTGGAGTTTTTCCAGTACGTCTTTTTTAGAATCGGAGATCATCAGGCTTACAGGGAAGGAGATCGATCTTTCCGAAATGTATACCGTGCGAAACACCTACCCGAAAAAAGCCGAGAATTATGTGATGCGACAAGGAAAAGCGCAATTTAGTGAAGGTGGGCTGGCTCACGATGTGATGAACTCTGTGAGGGATTACGGACTCGTCCCGCAATCGGCTTACAGTGGGATATTTAAAGGTGAGACCGGGCATAATCATGCCGAAATGGCCGCTGTCTTAACGGCCATGGTAGAAACCTATGTGGACAACCCCGGCAGAAAACTCAGCAAGAAGTGGGACGATGCCATAGAAGCGGTACTGGATGTTTATATGGGGCAAAATCCAAATATTTTCACTTACGAAGGAAAACAGTACTCACCCATGTCGTTTCTTGAAATGACTAAGATTGTACCCGAGGATTATATAACTATAACGTCATTTACTCACGCTCCGTTCTATTCAGAATTTATTTTGAACATTCCCGACAACTGGAGTTATGGAAGTATGTATAACGTACCTCTGGACGAGATGATCGCAACCCTGGATAATGCTCTTAAGAATGGTTTCACTGTCGAACTGGACTGTGATGTAAGCGAACGTACCTTTTCATCTAAGGACGGGGTAGCTGTAATTCCGAAGGATGCCGATAATAATGTAAAAGCCTTACAGGGAGTGTATCCTGAAATGAGTATTAGTCAGGAATATCGCCAGGATGAATTTGAGAATTTCACAACAACCGACGATCATTTAATGCATATTACAGGGATACTGCGCGATCAAAACGGAACCAAGTACTATAAGGTGAAGAACAGCTGGGGAACCGATGAGAGCAGAAATGCCAATGGTGGCTACGTTTATTTTAGTGAAGCCTATATGAAACTTAAAGCCATTAGCATTACAATTCATAAGGATGCCATACCACAGACCACAGCGAAAAAGTTAAATTTATAACTTTCGGAATCATTTTTGATATATTTGGAATCGATGAAAACCTGGTATATCATACTTTTTTGTCTTCCGATTTCGCTGATGAGTCAGAACGATTTCAGCACGCGATATTTTACCATCAATTCCAATTCATTACCGCAGTTGGAAGAATTGACCATTTATAGTTTTAAGGCAGAAGCATCTTTTAAGAAGATCGGTTTGAACGATTTTCAGATGAACGTGGATAATTACCGTGCCAATGTGGATATGGTTAGCGCTATCCAAACCGAACAAGCATACGTTCCGGCCAATGTAAATGTAAAGGAAATCCAGTCTGAATTCTATGGTTTTGGCGGCAGTTCCAACTATTTATCCGATGGCAAAACCCGGGTCACTAATTCGGTCTATAAAGAAATGCGAGGCCTCGACCTTATGGATCCCTGCCCGCCTTTTGGTATTTGTGCGCGTTGCGCGCCATACAGAGTTGGCAGAGGATTTTAAATTAAACAAGCGTACGTACAGCAATTATAAAGTAGGTAACGCAATTATCATTAATAGAAACGCACACCTATGATCCGTAGCTTTTTCCTGGTATTTTTTTTACTGAATTTATCTCCGATATTTTCTCAAAACGATGTAGTTAGTATAGTGGAAGAGGGTATCGTTTATCACGACCGTGGGGAATTCGACAAAGCTATTGCTACCTACGAAACCGCACTTGAGATCGACCCGAAATCGGCTATGGTTCTGTATGAGATCGGCCTGAGTTATTATCACAAAGGTGATTATAAAACGGCAATAAAATATTACGACAAGGTACTGGATCTAAACAACGAACACCTGCTACCGGCAACGATAAATAAAGGCCTTAGTCTCGATAATATGGGTAAATCCAAAGCGGCGTATAAACTCTTTAAAAAGGCCGTGAACGAATTTAAGAACGAGCCTACTCTTCATTATAATCTAGCCTATCAACTATATAAAAAAGGAGAACCCGAGACCGCAATCGAAGAATTAACTACCGCTATAAAACTCGATCCTGTATACCCTACCTCTCATTTACTAATGGGTTTCCTGCAGTTTGAAACCAACAACCGGGTACAGGCATTACTATCTTATCATTATTTTCTATTTCTAAACCCCGGTTCGGATAGGGCTAGGGATGTTTTTGTAGACATCAATAGCATTATGGGAGGAAATGTAACCATAGAAGACGGAAATACGAAATCCATAAACATTAGTCTATCCGCCGATCTGAACAGCGAATTTTCGGCCTCCGAATTATTACTGGCTTTACTGGCTTCAGGTATTTCGAACGAAGAGAATAAAGACCTATCTCGGGAAGATCTTTTTATTAAGAACACCACCCGATTCTTTAAACATCTTGGTGAAATGAGAGAGAACCACGGAAACTCCGAAAGTATATATTGGAATTTCTATATCCCTTTCTTCGAAAAATTGGCTAAATCAGATCATATGGAAGCATACTTCTATCATATCACCGAGAACATCAATGAGAGTTCAGCCAAATGGATCGAGGAACACACCCTCGAAATGTTCGCTTTCGAAAAATGGATAGGCCAGTAAATTATTTGTATCGCCAGCTGGTAAGATCTGCCCCCGGAGGTGCGCTCTCCAAAATTCTCTTCATGATCTTAGGTACGTACATACTATTGTAGCGCAGGCGCGAGAGATGATTGGGTAATTCGGGGTCCCCGTTCCAGCAGTGTTCTGCACGATCTCCATAAGCTACTTCCCCATCGTAAAACGGATCTGTGGTACTTTCCAGAAAATCTTCCATGAGATAGACCGCATTATTGAGGTAGTAGTTGTCCATATCGCCACAATATATGTGGATCTTTCCTCGTAATTCCGGCCCTAATTTTTCCCAATCGCGTTCAAGGATGTAACGAAGATCGTAATTCTCTTGCCAGTATTTAGCTACTTCATGGTCTATATCCCCCGTGTATTTATCCCAAAGACGTTTCGGATACCCATCCTCTCCCAAAGGCGAATAGGTAGCTTCCCATATATCCCATTGCTGGCCCGATCTCGATTTGTCACCCAACACAAGTTCCAGGCGGTTGTAGTCTTTTATGGTTGTATTTATTTGACCCAGGTAATCTCTGTGCCCTGGTCTCTCAAGAGTGCGGAATTCACTATCGTAGAAATACGCATTCTCGTCTTCATAAATATTGACCAGGCAATAAGCTCTAAAATCTATCGGGTCCGGACAGGCGGCAAAGCAACCGTTATATTCTTCTGGGTATTTAACCTGTACCGCTAGTGCTTCCCATCCACCGGTAGATCCACCATAGAGGAAGCGGGCCCAGCCCTCTCCTATTCCCCTGAATTTCTGCTCAATATGTGGTATCAGCTCGTAGGTAATAGCATCGCCATAAGGGCCCTGGGCAGCCGAGTTAACCGCGTAACTATCGTCGTAATAAGGGGTTGGATGCTGAATTTCGATAATAATAAAACGAGGAAAATCTTCACTGTTCCAACGTTTGTAAAAATTGTAGGCCTCTTGTTGCTGAATAACATTATAGCCTTCTACCCCAAATCGCTCCGAATATTCCGGCTCCAGGTTGGGATCGGGAGGCGTGGTCCTCCAATCTCCGAAGTCACTGGGGAAATGGCCATGGAAGATCATGAGAGGATATCTGGCTTCCGGGTGCTCGTCGAACCCCTTAGGTAACAGTACATGAGCCCCCAGGTACATATCCCTGCCCCAAAATTCGGATAGTTTTTCAGATTTAAATTTTATGTGCTTTACCCATTCGGTATCTTCTGGCTCTTCGATGGGTGGGATCACAGTATCGATCACCAGATCGATATTGGAAAAATTTCCGCCGATGGAAACTTCAACAGGGATATTGTAGATGTTTCCCGGAGAACGATTCCACTGTTGTCCTTCGCCATTGTCCATAGGTAATTTTACCGTATGACCGGTGGATAGGTTAAAGGTTTCGTATACGTGTAACAAGGCCTGAGCCTGGTATGTGCCTTCCGGTATCTCATTTAAGTTTTCAATAGGGTAACCAAGCTCTTCAGAAGTAAAAGAGACAGACTCACCTTTCTTCCAACCTTCTACATTCTTCCCGAAGATCAACTGAGTATTTAGACCATTATTTATCTGAAACCTGGGTTCGGCCTCCTTGTTAGTGGATAGCATGAGTAGGAGCCTTCCGTCTATAGCATCTACGTTAAGCGAATCTGAAAAATGTACGGTAAAACGTATTTGGTTGGAAGATTCAGAAGTACAAGCACCTAATAAAAGTGATAAAACGGCAAGTAGAAAGTAGATTTTTTTCATGAGAAGTTTGGTTAGTTCCCATAAAAATACAAAACACTAAAGATTAATTGGATAAATTATCAAGGATCCGGGATCAGATCAGCTCAATTCCATCTTCTTTTATCACGATCTGTTTGTCCTTATACAAACTACCAATGGCCTTCTTAAAACTTTTCTTACTTAGGCCAAGTTCGTTTTTAATCGTTTCCGGATCAGATTTATCGTGTAAAGGAATAAAGCCACCTGCCGCCTTGAGTTCGTCCAGTACATAATTTGCATTTGGCTCGATACTCTTATAACCCGGAGTTTGCAGGACTATGTCCAACTTATTGTCGTGTCGTATTTTCTTCACAAAAGCTTTCATACGATCACCTGTTCTAATATCCTCGAATATATCTTCAGAATAAATAAGCCCTTTATGGATCCCGTTAACAATCACGTTCGCTCCTTTATCGGTGAGATGTGTTACCAGTATATCTACTTCGTCGAATTTGGCAACGGTAAGATTCTCATTACTCAGAAATTTATTGGTCTTACTCGATCCGGTTAGCCTGTTGGTCTGTTCATCGAGGTAAAGTCGGACTATATACCAATTGCCGGGTTTCATTGGGCGTGCCTGTTCTTTAAAGGGAACAAAGAGTTGTTTCTCTAGACCCCAGTCCATGAAAGCGCCGTATTTATTTACATCGCTGCAATGCAGGTATCCAAATTCATTCAATAGCACATACGGCTCCAGAGTGGTAGCCACAGGACGTTCTTCGTGGTCCAGGTAGATAAAGACGTTTAATTCGTCTCCCAGCTCGAAGGATTCGGGCTTATATTTATGCGGCAGCAATACTTCATCACCTTCCGAATTCCCCAAGTATAAACCCGGATCGGTTTCTCGCAGTATCCTAAGTAGTTGGTATTCTCCAAGTTGTAACATGGCAGCAAAGTTAGTTATTTAATCGCCATGAATCCTATTGATTTTTTAAAGATATTCCGTAATTTCACGTGCAAATGGAAATGGCCGATCCCCACAAATTAACCGTAGAAGCGGAACTAGAGCATGTGTTAAGAACCGATCTTGTAACCGTTTATTTCTACAAAGATATTGTTATCGTTGAAGCCAAAGAAGGTGTTACCTTATCGTATAAAACCGCATTTTCCATTCTGGTGATGGGGCTCAAATATGTAGGAAGCAGACCATTTGTATATATCGCCAACCGGGTAAATTCGTATTCGGTGAATCCTAATGACTATGTTTATCTTGAAAAAGTACCTACACTTAAGGGAATTGCGATCGTTACTCCAACCGAACTAGGAAAAAAGAACGCAGAACTCGAACTTAACTTCTTCAGAAAACCTATGGAAATCTTCGATAACGTTTCGGAGGCATATCTCTGGGGAAAACAATTACTTCATAGCTAATTAGGTAATCTTACCTATCAAAATCTTGTTTTTACTGAATATTAATTTATCTAACCGGTACCAAAATCAACGGATGGTCGAAACATTTTTGTATTTCATCGAAAATATATGCCCCTAACCCAATTAATATTTTGATGCTAGTAGTATTTTCCTACATTTAACTTGATTTATAATTAAATAGCCCCCTACTTATGATGACAATTGCCCCTGAAAATGTCACCAGAACACCGGAAATGCCAAGGAAGGTTCTAAACACCGAAATTGGTAAAATTTCGATCTATGATCATATAGTGATCATGGAAGGAAAAGCGAACGTTAATATCTCTATCCGAAATGGTATGTCGGTCCTGATCGATGTTGCGAAAGCGGTTGGGTTTAGGCCGGTGGTCTATATCTCAAACAGAATAAATGCATATTCGGTAGATCCCAACGATTATAAATACCTGGAAATGATCCCGAATCTTAAGGGAATCGCCATTGTAACTTATAACCAATTTTCGTATAATACGGCCAGTATGGAAGAGAATTTCGTCAGGAAACCCTTCCGGGTCTTTAACAACCTGCACGCGGCTAAGAGCTGGGCAAAGTATGTTATCGAAGGAAAGGTTATCGTATAAATTCGAAATAATCTAGCAACACCTTATCATTCACTTCCTGAGGTGTGAATATCTCCAATAGCCTGGGGCGATGCGATTCAGAATAAAAAGAAGACAACTCATTCTTCAGGCCTAATTCATCCGAAACGGCCGCATATTCAATATCGTACATTTCACATAAATGAGCCGCGTCAAGATTATGTGAAGTTTCAAAGTAAGTTTTAAAATGTACAGCATTCTTAGCTCCGGGCAGGATCCTAAAAATACCACCCCCCGAATTGTTGATGATAATAATTCTCAGGTTGTTTGGCAAGTACTGGTTCCACAGCGCATTACTGTCATAGAAAAAACTGAGGTCACCACTTACATAAACGGTTTGTTTTTCCGAGGCTACCGCAGCTCCTATGGCCGTACTCGTACTTCCGTCAATACCACTCGTTCCGCGATTACAAAAAACTTCTGGCTTATTTTTAAGTTCGAATAATTGCGCGTAGCGAACCGTAGCGCTATTGGCCAGTTGTAACTGGCAACCACTCGGGAGCGAATTAAAAACCAAGCTATACGCTCTAAGATCCGAATATGTTACCGCATCCAGATATTTGGCGTGTTTATCTAGCCGATATTGTCTCTTTTGTAACCAGAAACTCTGGTAATTTGAGTCATCAGGCTGAAATAATGGTAATAATTTTCTGAAAAAGGTATTAGGATCCATCCGAACGTGCTCACTTAAGGAAAAATAGGTGTCGTATGCTTTCTTCTTATTGATATGCCAATGATGTTTTGGCTTATATTTCCTCAGAAAAGCCTTTACGCGTTTAGAGATCACCATGCCTCCAAAAGTGATGAGCAATTCGGGTTGTAGGGCTTCGAATTCTTCCGAATCTAACGGAGTTATCAATTGATCGATCGCAGGAATGAAATTAGGATGGTGCCAGTTTGAAGTGGCTTCAGTAAAAACAACCAGATCACCATAATCCGCCAATTGAGCAGTGACCTGATCATCTATAGACAAAGGCGGTAAAGTTCCTGTTAATATGAGTTTCCTTGACGAGTTATTCCAGATTCCTACTAACTTATTAAAATCCGGCTCGATCGTCTCCATCGTGCGGGCCGGCACATGCTGAGGCCTAACCAGCAGGTCATCGGTTTTGTGGTACAACGGCTCGTCGAAGGGCGCATTAATATGTACCGGACCCTGTAATTCGATAGCAGTGTTAAGAGCTATGTTGATCTCGGTCTCATTTTTTAGTTGGAATTCATCCCCGGCCTTGCAATTTCCACTATAAAGGATGTGGTTGGCATAGACATTCTCCTGCCGAATAGTTTGCCCATCCCCTATTTCAACCAGCTTTTCCGGCCTGTCTGCACTAATCACCACCAATGGAATGTCACTATAAAAAGCTTCTGCTACAGCAGGATAATAATTTAATAAAGCAGACCCGGAAGTACATATTAACGCCACCGGCCTATTTATTTGTTGGGCAATTCCCAATGCAAAGAATGCCGCACAACGTTCGTCTACTATGCTATAGCATGTAAAGGATGGATGCTCTGTAAATCCAATGGTTAAAGGAGCGTTTCTGGAACCCGGAGATATTACAATATGATCGATCTCCTTTATGAGGCACAACTGAGTGATGGTTTGCGAGAGGCGCTTACTGGAGAATTTCATTAATGCAAAGGTACGAAGCCCACTTAATTATTTAAAGAAACTCCCCTAGTAGTTTTAACATGGTTCGTTGTTTATTACAACTCTCTTTCCATTCTGAAAGAGGATCGGAAAGTACTGTGATCCCGCCACCGGTATAAATGGAAGCTACCTTATTAGATAAACGCATACATCGAAGGTTTACAAACAGATTACTAGTAGAAGAATCCAGATTTACAGGCCCTACATAGCCTGTGTAATATGAACGATCATAACCTTCATAAGATCCGATAAATTCCAGGGCATTTTTAGTGGGAGTTCCGCAAACCGCCGGCGTGGGGTGTAATGTATCGACAACCTTCTTAATATTGACGCTGGAAGCTAAGACCCCACTAATATCGGTTCGAAGGTGTTCCAGTGTCGCTGCAGAGCTGGTATAGGTCTCAGAAATTTCGATAGCAGTAGTAATTGGCTTCAAATCACGGAGTATCGCTTGGGTCACCAGTTCTTGTTCTTCAATTTCTTTATTTGTCCATTGTTGATCCCCGTGCTTTACTTTTGAACGAGTTCCTGCCAGGGACATCGTTTTAAATGTTTTGTCTGCAACCGAAAGTAGTAATTCCGGGGTAGCTGCACACCACAGCCCTGTTCTTGGATGAAACCACAAATACCTGAAAGCATCCGTATTTTCAGAAAAAAGTAAACTAGTAAACGTAATAATATCGAAACTTCGTAACGGCAGGTCTTGCTTTCGGCTCACCACTACTTTTTTCAATTCTGAATTAAAAAGAGTTTCAATAGCTGTAGAGACCAATGCAATATGTCTGGTTCTCGAATCCTCATCTTCCGCGATCTCTATAGGTACTACTTTTGTTCGGAGAGGGTGCAAGTCTGCTTTTATTTGTTCACTCTGGTTAACAGGGATTAGGGGCACAGAAGATGATTTATGAAAAGGGGCCATTACAAATCCTCTTTCCGATAAAGTGGTTGTGCTGTGTAGTTCCTTGGTATGCTGAAAAAGACCTGTCGCCGTCATACTTCCGGGTAGCGCATAGATAACGAAGGGTAACTGTTGTCTAAAATGTTGTTCCAATGTACCAAGCAAGGGATCTGCTCTCATCCGGTTACTTTTTCAGGGTGATGGTTGTAAGTTTTACCATAGAGATCAATTCATCCTTTTCGTTTACTATCGGAATTGACCATAATTGGATAGTTCTGCCCTTATGCAGGATTTTCGCCTTTGCATATACATAACCTTCGCTTACGCTTTTTACATGATTGGCCGATATCTCAATACCGCGAATGTTTACTTCTTGCCCTTTCATAAACAAAACAGAAGCCATGCTGCCCACGCTTTCAGCCAGGGCGACCGAGGCACCGCCGTGTAAGACCCCATCGGGCTGATGAACAGTTGAATTTACCGGCATACGTGCTACCACCGTCTCATCGGTAACATCGATGAATTCGATACCCAGGGTTTCTATTAAGGTGTTTTTACACATGGCCGCGCATGCCGCAAGTATTTCTTCTTTTGAGTTGTTCATAGGATTCGTTTACATTTGTAAAAATACAAAACGAACTGAAGAATGGCCTTAGAAAAAAGGGTAACTTATAAGGCATCAGCCTCCTATTCCACACTAAATAATTATAACCATAAAACCTTGAATGTGTGGATGGTATTTCATGGCATGGGCCATTTAAGTCGTTACTTTGCCAGGTTTTTCTCCACTCTTGATCCGGAAACCAATTACATTATCGCCCCCCAGGCACCTTCTAAATACTACTTGAAATCCGATTCCAAACATGTTGGGGCTTCATGGTTAACCCGAGAGGATACTCTGGCCGAGACGAAAAATGTTCTGGCCTATGTGGATGCGGTTTGGGAAGCCGAAAATATCACCAATCCCTCTTCCCTATTCATCCTTGGATATTCACAAGGTGTTTCTATAGCTACACGATGGATCGCGAGTAGGAAAATTCAATGTAAACAACTGGTATTGCATTCGGGTGGAATTCCGAAGGAACTAAAACCGGAAGATTTCAATTATATGGACGCATCCACCAAAGTATTGTTTATGCATGGCGATCAGGATCCTTATATCACTCCCACCCGTCTTTCCGAAGAAATAGAAAGAGGTTCAAGGTTATTTGGGAGTAGAATGGATGTACGTTCCTTTGAAGGCGGGCACGAAGTAAACATAGATTTCCTACAAAATATCCTACAATTGTAGAAATAAATAGTGCATTTCATCGATTTTTTTTGTCTGTTAGCGAGAATATGACTTTATTTACACATTATTGTAAGTAAAATCTGAACCTCAACCAATGAAAAAGTCTCTATCTACCTTGCTTATGCTACTACTCACAGTGGTTCTTAGTGCGCAGGTTGCCCCGGCAGAAAGACAAGCTCTACTTGAGTTTTATTATTCAACCAATGGAGAAAACTGGAACCAGTCATGGGATATTTCTACTCCTGTAGCCGACTGGCAGGGTGTTACTGTCGAAAATAACACTGTTACCGGCCTTTCCTTACTATTCAACAATATTAGTGGTACCCTACCCGAATCGATTGGTGAACTTAAAAACCTAAGAGTCTTAGAATTATCCTTCAACCGAATCTCCGGCCAATTACCCGCTTCGCTTGGTAATTTAAGCAAACTGGAAATGCTTGCCTTTAACGGCAACGCACTTACCGGCAATGTTCCCGAGTCACTTGGAGGGCTTAACAAACTTAAACAACTACATCTAAGTAGCAACTTCTTGACGGGATCGTTACCCGGATCGCTTAAAAATTTGAAAAATTTAGAGGTTTTCAACGTTTTTGATAATAAATTATCCGGGGAACTTCCGTCAGAGATCTCAAAAATCAAAACTTTAAAAGAAGTGATCATAGCCGAAAATGATTTCACCAACACCGAACATTTCTCTGTGATCCTTATGTCGAACTCCGCAAGCCTCGATTTCAATGATACGGGGGTTGTACCGGCGGCTAAGTCGGTTATCGCCATCGAAACCAGCGACGATCATTAATACGTATTACTCCTAACAGTTTAAAGTTAAGGCGGCCGCATTGCGAGCCGCTTTTTTTATGGGTTTTTTTGAATTATCTTTATAAGAACCAAAAAAAATCCTTTGATGAAATATCTAACTACATTAGTATCCCTTTTTCTTTCCTCTTCTTTCCTACTAGCCCAAATTACATTTAGCCCTAACATTATAGACAATACCCAATCTACTGCGAACGCTGCGAACACTGTTACGACAGGAGATTTCGACGGCGATGGCGATATAGATGTGATAGGAGGTGCGTACCAATCGGACTATTTCTCTATATATAGAAATGACGGCAATGGAAATTTCACCAGAAGCACCATCGATAATGGCGCCACAGCCGATGGAGCGCGTTTTGCAACCACCTTCGATCTCGACGAGGATGGTGATCTGGATATTCTGGCTACCTCCTCCAATGCCGATGCATACCTATGGTATGAAAACGATGGCAGCGGTCTTTTTACACCTCACGTTATAGATAATTCGTCTTTCGCCAACGAGGCATATAGCATAGGAGCAGCAGATTTCGACGATGATGGTGATATGGATATAGTTGGGGGAGCCAATGCAGGCGACGCCCTGGTTGTCTATGCTAACGATGGAAACGAAAATTTCTTAATTCTTAATGTCTTAAGTGTAGGTGATAACCGTACTAACGGGGTGAGAGTGGCAAAAGTAGCCGATGTAAATGAGGATACCTACCCGGACATAGTGGTTGCGGCATTTGCCGGCGACACCTTTTCCTGGTACGAAAATGACGGGAATGGAGTATTCACGCCACATACCATAGATGATTCAGTAAATGCTAATGGTGCTACCGCAATAGACGTGGCCGATCTGGATGGTGATGGCGATATGGATATAGCGGCCGGTAGTAATAATGCAGATCAGTTCTTGTGGTACGAAAATGACGGTAGTGAGAATTTTACAACGCATATTATCGATAATACAAGTAGCTTTTCTATTGGTCCGCGTGGATTATCACTGGTAGACCTGGAACAGGACGGAGATATGGATATTATCACAGCAGCCATCACCGGCGATGCTTTTGCCTGGTATGAAAATGATGGAAGTGGTGTGTTTACCGGAGCAGTAATAAATAATGACCTAACCTATAGTGACGGCGCTTTTGCGATAACTTCGGCAGATATTGATGGAGACCTGGTAGCAGATATCGTTACGGCCGCCAACATCAGTGATGCCTTTTCGTGGTTCAAGACTGAAGGGGTTATAATCCTAGAAGTAGGAGCCAACACCCTTGAAGGCATAAAGGTCTATCCAAATCCGGTCTATGATACATTAAATGTAAAACTACCTGCGGATCTTTCGGAAGTTGAGATTTCAATTTTTGATAACTTCGGAAAAATATTATGGCAGTACCAAAGCGATAGGCTTGGAACGCTACGTGTGGATTTGTCCCACTTCGCCTCGGGTATCTATTATATGAAAGTATCCTCTTCCGAAGGAATTATTACCAAAAAGATCATTAAAAAATAGCCGAATTACAGTTATTAATCAAATGAAATTGCAGGCATAGGCTACACAAGTTGCACGAACGGTTAATACTCTAACGTTGTAGTAAGTTTTACCCTCGTCCAAACCTAAAATAGCCTATGTTTCATAACTTTACGGCCTGAAAAATCAACGAATTATGTATAGCCAATCCAGGGTTATTATCGAAAATATCACTCCGCTTATCAATAACGGAGAATATCCCGTGAAATCTGTTGTAAACGAAACAGTACCGGTGACAGCAGATATCTTTGCGGACGGACATGACATCATAGCTGCTTCGGTTCGATATAAGCATG
Organism: uncultured Flavobacteriaceae bacterium; assembly: GCA_905479745.1. GTDB lineage: Bacteria > Bacteroidota > Bacteroidia > Flavobacteriales > Flavobacteriaceae > Pukyongia. The sequence goes on from CAJQNO010000055.1 coordinate 27,903, forward strand.
CTAAGGAGAATAAATGGAAAGAGGTACGCATGCAACCCAATGTTAATGATAGCTGGTCTGCTGCGTTCACGGTTTCAAAGCAAGGCGTGTACAAATACAAGATCGAAGCCTGGGTTGATCACGGCCTCAATTGGCAACATGGGATTACCCGTAAACTGGAAGATGGACAAACAGTTACCTCCGAACTTCTTGAAGGAGCGCTCTACCTGGAAAGTATTATGAAAGATGCCGCGGCAACTGAGGCTACTTTCCTAAAAGATTGTGTGGCTTCATTCAGGCATCCCGGAGCCTATCCGAAAGCCGTAGAAATGGCTATGTCGCACAAACTTCACCAGCTCCTCACCAAATATCCCGCAAAAGGGATCTTAAGTGAAAGTGACGAATACTCTACCTACGTAGACAGATTAAAGGCGCGCTTTAGTACCTGGTACGAATTCTTCCCTCGCTCTGCTTCCCAGGAAGAAGGTCGGCATGGGACTTTCAAGGATTGCGAACAACTTTTACCGAGAGTAGCGAACATGGGCTTCGATACACTTTACTTCCCTCCTATCCATCCCATAGGCGAAGTAAACCGAAAGGGTAAGAATAATACAACAAAAGCCAATAATGACGATGTAGGCTCCACCTGGGGTATTGGTTCGGAAAAAGGTGGTCATAAGGACATTCATCCAGAGCTCGGTTCCCTTGCAGATTTTAAAGCCTTGGTCAAACTGGCCGAAAAACATGGGATAGAGATCGCTATGGACTTTGCATTACAGGCAGCTCCGGATCACCCCTGGGTTAAGCAACATCCCGAATGGTTTAAATGGAGGCCGGACGGTACGGTACAATATGCCGAGAATCCGCCGAAGAAATACCAGGATATACTTCCAATCTACTTTGAGAGCAAGGACTGGAAGAACCTTTGGAAGGAAATGCTCGAAACTGCCCTGTATTGGGTAGAGACCTGTGGAATAAAGGTCTTCCGGGTGGATAATCCTCACACCAAACCTTTTTATTTCTGGGGCTGGCTTATTGGCGAAGTGAAGAAAAAACACCCCGATGTACTTTTTCTTTCTGAAGCTTTTACACGCCCGAAGGTGATGCATCAATTGGCAAAGCAGGGCTTTACACAGTCCTATACGTATTTCACATGGCGAAATACAAAACAGGAATTGATCGAGTATATGGAAGAACTTACCAAAACCGATCAACGCTATTTTTTCCGTCCGAATTTTTGGCCTAATACTCCGGACATCAATCCCTGGTCTTTACAGGGAGGCAATGAGGCAGTTCATCTGAAAAGATACTTTTTAGCTGCTACACTTAGCTCTAATACAGGCATTTACGGTCCTGTATTTGAACAAATGGTTAGTGATGCTTTGCCGGGTAAGGAAGAATATCTGGATTCGGAAAAATTTCAACTTCGGCACTGGGACTGGAAGAAAGAAAACAAGCTTACCACATTGATTTCGAAGATCAATAAAATACGAAAAGAGCAGGCATCCCTTCAGCAAACTAACAATATAAAATTCCTGGCTGTAGAGAATGACCAGTTACTGGCCTATTATAAATATAGTGACGATCGTGAAAACGAAACGATCATGATCGTTAATCTCGATCCATATTACGGTCAGAAAGGCTGGATCCAACTCCCAATGAGCGATCTGGGGATACACGAAGGACAGCAGGTTAACGTAACAGACCAGATAACAGGAAGCAGTTATATCTGGGATAAGGAATGGAATTTTGTGGAATTACACCCTGCCCTACCGTTTCATTTATTTAAAATTAAAAAGTAATGGCTAAGCTGGAAACATCCAAGGCTAAGAAACCATCGAATTTCGATGATTCCTGGGAGGAATTAATGGATAACACAGATTTTGTCCAGATGTTCCTTTCGGAAGTGCTGGAAGATTATATACAGAAACAGCGATGGTACGGTGGCAAATCAAGTAAACTTAAGTACATCGAACTCACCGAATATTTTAGAATTCAGAAAGATGAAGAAATGTACTACGGCCTTATCCTCGAAGTCAATTTCGTGGAGGCGTTCTTTCAACATTACTTTATTCCTATTGCCTTTGTAACCGACGAAGACTACGCCAAAAACGACAAAATACTACCCATAAGCATACAGGGCACCGAAGGATATATAATAGATGCCATAAACCTGGATGCCTTTCGTAAAGTAGTATTCGAACGCATCCTGAACGCCAGGCCTAACGATTCCACACGAGTGCAATATCACAAGGGGGAACGTCTAACAGAGACCGAATACAAGTCCTCCCGGAATATGGGAATGGAACAAAGTAACACTTCGGTGATCATAAACGATAATTGTGTTATCAAATTCTTCAGAAGGATCTATGCAAACAAGAACCCCGATTATGAGATGTCGCTTTTCCTTTCAGATAAAAAAGGATTTAGAAATACCCCGGCCTATTTAGGCAGTTTAAATATCATAGACACGGATAACCTGATGATTACCATTGCCTTGATGCAGGAAATGGTTGAGAATCAGGGTGACGCTTGGGAATATATGCTGGACAAACTTGATACGATATTTGATAACCTCAGTAAAAAGAATATTAACATAGAGTCGTTGCCACATACCGAGTTGTTCGCTCGCCTACCAATTAAAGATGTGCCACACGAGATCATAGATTGGGCAGGACTGGATATATTTCAGAAGTTACAAAAACTTGCCCAACGTACCGCCGAAATGCATATCGTACTCGGTTCGGAATTCGAGGATACCAATTTTACACCTCAGCGCTTCAATATGGATTACGAGGTATGGCTGAAAAACCGACTTCTGTACCAGTTTCAAAATAGGCTGAATACCGTGGAAAATAACCTGCATAAACTGAAGGACGACACCTTAAGACTTGCAAATCAGTTCCTCGAGCAGAAAAATAAGATCCGTAAACGATTCCTTGCTTACGACTGGACGAAAATGAAGGGTGAGAGAATTAGGGTTCATGGTGATTATCACCTGGGACAGGTTCTTGTAACCGACGACGATTTCTATATTCTCGATTTTGAGGGAGAACCGGAAAGCACCATCCGCGACAGGGTAGTAAAACAGCCCCCTTTAAAGGATGTGGCCGGTATGTTCCGCTCCTTCCATTATGCGGTGTACGCAACCATATTCAATAATGGCGACAAATATCCTTTTCAACAAGATATGTTATACCGCGCAGGGGAATGTCTATACCGCTACTTTATCGGGGTATTCCTGGAGACCTATACAAAAATGGTTCAGGATGCCAATCTTAATATCGGTTATAACCAGGAACGAATTTTTATGCTGAAATACACCATGCTCGAAAAAGCAGTATACGAGCTAGGCTACGAAATGAATGCACGTCCGCTATGGGCTATCATTCCACTGGAGGGTATTGCCTCTATTATGAACGAAGAACAAAATTTATGAGCAACGTAATTCCGCATAGTTTATTTACCGATTTCGATATCGACCTCTTCAAGGCAGGAAAGCACTTTAGGCTTTACGAGAAACTAGGGGCCCATCTCACCGAAGTAGATGGAAAAAAAGGAGTGTATTTTGCCGTTTGGGCTCCTTCCGCAAAAGCAGTTTCTGTAATTGGTGATTTTAATTTTTGGATAGAGGGTGAACATCCGCTTAATATTAGATGGGACTCATCTGGGATTTGGGAAGGATTTATTCCCAATGTGGAAAAAGGCGCAAAATATAAGTATAAGATCCACTCTCATCACGGCGATATTAAAACCGAAAAAGCAGATCCCTTTGCAGCGCGATGTGAACATCCTCCAAACACCGCCTCCATTGTCTGGGACACTACCTATACATGGAAGGACAAGAACTGGATGAAAAAGCGAAAGGATATTAATCGCCTGGATAAGCCTTTTTCTGTTTATGAAGTGCATCTAGGTTCCTGGATGCACAAAGCCGATGAGAATCGGCCGCTTAGCTACCTGGAGCTCGCCAGTGAACTAACTGCGTATGTGAAGAAAATGAATTTTACCCATGTAGAGTTCATGCCTATTATGGAATATCCCTACGATCCTTCATGGGGATACCAGCTTACGGGTTACTTTGCACCCACTTCCCGATTTGGCTATCCGGAAGATTTTATGTTCCTGGTAGACGAGTTGCACAAAAACGATATTGGCGTGATCCTGGATTGGGTGCCTTCTCATTTTCCGGAGGATGCGCACGGACTTGGTAATTTTGACGGATCACATTTGTACGAACATCCGGACCGGCGAAAGGGGTATCACCCCGACTGGAAGAGTTTAATCTTCAATTATGGGAGGAACGAAGTTCGCGCCTTCCTTATTAGTAACGCGATATTTTGGTTAGACCGCTATCACGCCGACGGACTTAGGGTAGATGCAGTTGCGAGTATGCTATATCTGGATTATTCTAGGGAAGACGGAGAATGGGAACCTAATCAATATGGCGGCAGGGAAAACCTGGATGCCATTTCATTTTTTAAAGAATTGAATGAAGAGATCTACGGAAGTTTTGACGGGGTACAAACCATAGCCGAAGAATCCACCTCCTTTCCTATGGTTTCCAAACCTACCTATCTGGGCGGACTGGGCTTCGGAATGAAATGGATGATGGGCTGGATGCACGATACCCTTGAATATTTTAAAAAAGAACCCATTTACCGAAAACACCACCAGAACGATATCACCTTTAGCATGACCTATGCCTTTACCGAGAATTTTATGCTTCCTTTAAGTCACGATGAAGTTGTTTACGGTAAGCAATCGATCTTAGGACGTATGCCTGGCGATGAATGGCAGCGGTTTGCCAATCTAAGGCTGCTGTATAGTTATATGTACACGCATCCCGGAAGTAAGTTGCTTTTTATGGGAGGTGAATTTGGACAGAGTGATGAATGGAACTTTCAACAAAGCCTGGACTGGCATTTACTGGAATACGACTATCATAAGGGGATTCAGAAATTAGTTGCTGAAGTAAATAATCTGTACCGAAGTGAGCCGGCCTTACACGAGAAGCAATTTGTAAGCGAAGGCTTCGAATGGATAGATTATAACGATTCCGAAAATTCGGTTTTGGCCTATGTGCGGAAGGGTAAGAATGAGAAGGATGATCTCGTTCTGATAGCCAACATGACACCCGTTCCCAGGGAAGAATACCGAATTGGTTTGCCAGCCTCTGGTAGCTATAAACTAATTTTCAATAGCGATGCCCCGGAGTTTGGAGGAAGCGGTTATAAGATCGCAAAACAATATACTTCCGAAGCAGTAGAGTGGCAACACAGGGCTCAGTCTGTAGTACTCGATCTGCCTCCACTTGGCGTTATGGTCCTTAAAAAGTTTAAATCGGCCAAAAAAAGTTAATGAAAACGTTTTCGTTTGTTGATTACTTTTTTAAAATGCCATGCCGTCCGGTATCGATTCTCAATAGAATTATTTTCATTTGTAATACATCAAAATTAGTTTAACTATATGATCGTAAACACCGAATTAGAACAAAAAGGGAACCAGTTTCCCTCCGCTATAAATAGTTTCGTAAAAGAAAAAGATAAGTTCCTCATCACCACCGAAAACGACGTGCTCTTACAAATTACAGTGGTAAGAGATAGTGTTCTCCGATTTAGATATGCCCCTAACGGAAGCTTCCCTAAGGATTTTTCGTATGCGATCTCCGAAGATGCCGTACGCGGCTATAATCATCTGGAATATTCGGAAGAAAAAGACCGCTACATCATTAAAACATCTAAACTCCAGCTACACCTCAACAAAGCCAACCTGCAGAAGACCATTTACGACATGGACGGGAAGCTGATAAATCAGGATGAAGCCGGATTTCACTGGGAGTACAGCTATGAGCATGGTAGTGATATCGTAAAGATGAGTAAAGCCGAGCAAAAGATGGAATGCTACTATGGGCTTGGAGACAAACCCATGCATTTCAACCTGAAAGGAAAGCGTGTAGAAAACTGGGTGACAGATCAGTACGCCTTCGGCAAGGATCAGGATCCACTTTATAAAGCCATTCCTTTTTACATTGGTCTTCACCATGATATATCGTATGGGATCTTTTTTGATAATACCTTCCGTACTTTTTTCGATTTTGGAGATGAACGCCGAAGCGTGATGAGTTACTGGGCTCAGGGCGGTGAAATGAACTATTACTTTATTTACGGCCCTGAAATGAATCAGGTCGTTACCAGTTATACAGACCTTACCGGTAAACCCGAGCTACCGCCGTTATGGGCGCTGGGATACCACCAGAGTAAGTGGAGTTATTATCCCGAGAGTAATGTTCGGGAGATCGCGCAAAGATTCCGCGACCTGAAAATTCCTTGTGATGCTATTTACCTGGATATTGATTATATGGACGATTTCCGCTGTTTTACGTGGAATAAGGAATATTTTCCGGATCCTAAGGGTATGGTAGACGATCTCACCGAACAAGGGTTTCAAACCGTTGCCATTATCGACCCGGGCATCAAGATCGATAAGGACTACAATATATACAGGGAAGCACTAGAAAAGGATTATTTCTGTAAAAGGGCCGATGGCCCTCTGATGAGAGGAAAAGTATGGCCGGGAGAGTGTAATTTCCCCGATTTTACGAATCCTGAAGTACGTACCTGGTGGAGTGGTCTTTACAAAGAACTCATAGAAGATATTGGAGTGAAAGGCGTATGGAACGACATGAACGAGCCTGCTGTTATGGAAGTACCTACCAAAACTTTCCCATTAGATGTTCGACATAATTACGACGGCAACCCATGTAGCCATAGCAAAGCGCATAATATCTATGGAATGCAGATGGCAAAAGCTACCTATGAGGGAGTAAAGCAATTTGTTTACCCGAAACGACCTTTTATAATCACAAGAGCTGCATATGCGGGAACTCAACGATATAGTTCTTCATGGACAGGTGATAACGTGGCCAGCTGGGAGCATTTATGGATCGCCAATCAGCAGGTGCAACGTATGGCGATCTCGGGGATGTCCTTTATTGGAACCGATATAGGAGGATTCGCCGAACAACCAACAGGTGAACTCTTTGTGCGATGGATACAATTAGGGATCTTTCATCCTTTTTGTCGTACCCACTCTTCCGGTGATCACGGTGATCAGGAGCCCTGGGCGTTTGATGAGAATGTAACCAACATAGTTAGGAAGTTCATCGAATTGCGTTATAAGATGCTGCCTTATCTGTATACAGCCTTCTATCAATATGTAGAAGAAGGCACACCTATGGTGCAACCCTTGGTACTATTCGATCAGAAAGACCATCAAACCTATTATCGCACCGATGAATTCATGTTTGGGAAACAGATCCTGGTATGCCCTATCCTGGAAGCTAATTCGAAGGGGCGCCGAATGTATATTCCACGAGGAAAATGGTATAACTACTGGACTCATGATGTGGTTGAAGGAGGTAAGGAAGTGTGGGTTGATGCCGATATTGACTCCATACCATTATTTGTAAAAGAAGGAGCTATAATCCCAAAATACCCGGTACAGCAGTATGTTGGCGAAAAGGAGATAGAAGAAGTAGAACTGGAAGTTTATTATAAAGAAGGAAAGGAGAGATCTGTCTTATACGAGGATGCAAACGACGGTTACGATTATAAAAAAGGCCGGTTTAGCTTTCGTACCTTTAAACTTACGGGACATAAGAACCAGCTGATCATACAACAGCATAAAGATGGGAGTTATATAACACCTTACAATAATTTTAAACTTGATCTAAAAAGGTTACCCTTCGAGATCAAGACCATTGAAGTTGACAACCAGGTAACTTCTCTTTCCAAATTAAAAGTAAACGGAAATACCTCCCTGGTAGTCGATAAGAACTTCACCGAACTGCACTTGATTGGGAAATAGATTAAGAATAATCATAATTAAAAAATACGGCTTCCTCAAGGGGCCGTATTTTTTTTGCGAAATTCCGTAGCTTTATGAGAAATTAAAACCATTTCATGAAAACTATCCAATTACTGCTTGCGACCTTCCTTTTATTTACCTTCCAACTACATTCTCAGCAAAAAAAAAGACGACAGCCCGCCAACGGCCGATAAAGAATATCACAACCTGAAATGGCGCAATATCGGGCCCTTTCGAGGTGGTAGGAGTGTAGCCTCAAGTGGCGTGGTGAAACAGGACGGAGTGTGGTATATGGGTGGCACCGGAGGTGGTGTATACAAAAGTACCGACGACGGTATAAGTTGGAAGAATATATCGGATGGATTCTTTAAAACCGGAACTGTTGGAGCTATCGCCGTTTCGGAAAGTAATCCGAACGTCGTGGTGGTTGGCATGGGCGAACATGCGGCCAGGGGTGTAATGACCTCTATGGGAGACGGAGTTTACAAATCTACAGACGCCGGGAAAACATGGACCCATATCGGGCTGGACTATACCCGCCATATTTCCGATGTGATCATACATCCCACTAATCCGGAGATCATCTTTGTTGCGGCGCAGGGTGCACAATATGGCCCCTCACCAGACCGCGGAGTATACAGATCGAAAGATGGAGGGAAAAGCTGGGAGAAGGTGTTATATGTCGATGAAAATACCGGGGCCTCTTCCCTATCCATGGACATGAACAACCCCTTGATATTATATGCTGCCATGTGGCAGCACAGACGTTTTCCCTGGACTATGGAAAGTGGTGGAAAATCGTCGGGATTACACAAATCTACCGATGGTGGAACCACCTGGGAACCAATAAAGTCGGGACTGCCCGAAGAATTTGGAAAGTCTGGAATCTCTGTCTCCAGGGCCAATTCGGACAGGGTGTTTGCGGTGATCGAGGCAGAAGGAGAAAAAGGAGGCGTTTACCGCAGTGATAATGCAGGGAAATCATGGAAGCAGATCAACAAAGACCGAATAAATATAGCACGATCCTGGTATTATATGGAGATCTTCGCAGATACCCAAAACGAAAACATAGTTTATGTACTAAACGCACCTGTAATGAAATCGATAGATGGAGGGAAGACGTTTACTCCCCTACCCACGCCACATGGTGATAATCACCACTTGTGGATCCATCCAAACGATAATAAGATCATGATCAATTCTAACGATGGTGGTGCGAATGTTTCCAATAATGGAGGAGAATCATGGAGTACTCAACAAAATCAGCCTACGGCTCAATTTTACCGTGTGATCACAGACAATCAGTTTCCGTACCATGTGTATGGGGGACAGCAGGATAATTCGGCCATAGCCATTGCCAGCCGTACACGAAACGGAGGTATAGACTGGAAGGACTGGTACTCGGTTGCAGGCTGTGAAAGTGCCTTCCTCGCCTTCGATCCGGATAATCCGGTAGAAGTATACGGAGGTTGCTACCAAGGGATCATTGAGCGATGGATGAAGGAAACGGGTATTGGTAAAGCCATTAACGAGTACCCGGAACAAGGCTTGAGTAAACCACCTAGTGAGGCGAAATACCGATTTAACTGGAATGCTCCCATTATTAGTTCTCCTCACGACCGGAAAACAATTTATCATGCCGGCAACAGGGTTTTTAAAACCACTGATGGTGGATTGAGCTGGGAAGCAATAAGTCCGGACCTCACACGTAATGAAAAGGACAAACACGGGCCGGGTGGTGGTCCCTATACCAATGAAGCCGCGGGTGGTGAAAACTACAATACCATCATGTCGCTGGTGGAGTCGCCCCATGAAAAGGGAGTGTTATATGCCGGTACCGATGACGGCCTTGTGCAGCTAACCCGAAATGGCGGAGCTACATGGAGCAACGTAACTCCCAAAGACCTAAGAGAAGGGATCATTAATAGTATTGAGGTTTCTCCTCATGATCCTGGCACTGCTTATATTACGGTAATGCGGTATAAATCCATGGATCTGAAACCTTACATCTACAAAACCAACGATTACGGTACCAGCTGGACCGCGATCACTAATGGTATCAAAGGAGAGCATACTTTCGTTCGTGTAGTTAGAGAAGACCCCAAACGAAAAGGACTGCTTTATGCCGGTACCGAAACAGGACTCTATATTTCCTGGAATGATGGTCGCGACTGGCAGGCTTTTCAGCTTAATTTACCGATAGTACCCATCAATGACCTGGTAATCCATAATAACGATCTGGTGGCTGCAACTGCGGGACGCTCTTTCTGGATCCTGGACGACCTGGGAGCTATTCAGAATAAGCAAAATAATACAGATGCCTTAAAGATCTTCAAGCCCCGGGATACGCCTTTGTTCTTCGGAGGGCAGAGCAGCAATCCTACCATTGGGCATAATCCACCTTCGGGCGTGATATTCGATTACTATATCAAGGAGGTAGCAGACTCTATTCCTATTACTCTTGAGGTGCTGCAAAATGGTAAAGTGATTCGAACGATCTGTAGTGAAAAGGACGAGAAATTTAAGTCATGGCCAGGCGGACCTCCTACTCCCGCCGTGCTTCCGGCTAAGGCGGGCTTTAACAGATACTATTGGAATTTTAGAAGAGAATCCCTTCCGGCGGTTTCGGAGGTATTTGTCTTCGGAAACCTATCCGGGTCGCATGTTGGTCCCGGCACTTATACTCTCAGACTCAAGCAAGGCGATGCGGTTTCAGAAACAACAGTAACTATAACTGCAGATCCGAACATCAATGCAACACAAGCCGATTTCAACGAGCAGCAGCGTATGTTGGTGGAGATCGAAGCGATGGTAAAGGATATACACGAATCTGTGAATTCGATGCGTTCGGCGGGTAATCAGCTTAAATCCTATGCTAAATTGCTAAAACATAACGACAAGGCAAAGGACCTCCTTACCAAAGGAGATTCACTACACAAAAGGATCACCTCCTGGGAGGAGAATCTTATTCAGGCGAAGCAAAAAACCTTTCAGGATGTGATCAATTACAATAACAAGCTTAATTCGGAGCTTTTATTTCTGAAGAGTTTTATTGAAGGCCCAATGCCAAATGTTACACGAGGATCCAGGCAAAGACTTGCAGATCTGAAGGAGGACTGGAAAACCTACGAGCAGGAACGGAACGCTATTATCAACACCGAAATGGCCGAATATAACCGAATGTTCAGAGAACTAGATATCCCGGCTATTATAATAGAAGCGAAAAACGAGTAACCTGGCGATATAACGGGTTAGCCTTCATTATCAGAATCGAATAACCAATGATAAAATTCTTTAGAAAAATTAGACATAGGCTACTCTCTGAAAATAAATTTAGTAAGTATCTAATTTATGCTATTGGAGAAATTATTCTTGTCGTTATAGGTATTTTAATTGCGCTTTATATTAATAATCTCAATACGGAGAAACAAGATGCTATTACTTTGAATGGCTATTTAAATAACATCGCAGAAAATATCAAATCTGACCAAATAAATCTTGAAAAAATTTCAGTTTTTCGTGACAGCTCAATAATTGGCTCAATGTATTTTATGACAATGATCGAACAAGAATCCAAAGATCAATACAAAATTTATTTTTCCAAATATTTTAATTATAATCCATGGCTTGACGAATCCTTTCAATCTAATCAAAGTGGATTTGAGGCTTTAAAGAATTCTGGTTATTTAAATAAAATTCATCAAACGGATTTGGAAACTCAATTGTATAAATATTACAGTTTAGTGCAAAAAATTAAAGATGAAGAACAAAGTCTCAACAATTTTATGGAAGAAATGGAGTATGATATGTACAAAAATAATATCGTACAGAAAACGAAACTAATAATTAGGAAACTCTTCAAGAATATAGAAACGCCAGCTGATATAACTCAATTACAACAAATTTTAAATTACCCAGCTTTCGTAGGCAGTCATTCAAGGAATTCTGGAACAAAATATATGAATGATCTCTATAAGGAACTTATGATAGTTAATGAAAATCTCATGGCTGAAATTGAAGAAATAACGAAAGGCTAACAGCGCATAACTCAAATGGCTATGTTTATAAGTAGTTTGGCCATTTGAATCTATAAAATTGATATCTTTAACTAAACAAATTAACCTAACGGCTTAGCTGTTCAGCTGAATCACAGCCGCCAACCGCCGCTAGCGTAATATAGGAACGTTAACTGTTATCTCGTCTTAATTTACGCTGTATCTTATTGATTGCAGATTCTATCGACTTCTCCGGTTCTATCACATTGTAGGGCCCCCAGAAGTCCGGGTCGCTGAAACCGGAAACGGCATCGGTCATAATAACCGTAGGTTTAAGTCGGTCCTTCCCTTTAAGTCGCGCCCCTGTGGTATTAGGCTCCCAATCGGTAACCGCCATTTCGCTGGATAAGGTGTACACAGAATTGAACAACCTGTGTCTCTTTTTTACCTTAAACGAAAGGTCCACACTTCCGTATCCATAATACCACTGTCCGTTCTTTTCACGATAGTCTACACGATAGGACGCACTAAGCGGCGTTACATCGATATCCCGGGGTTTCTTTTTAACAAACATGGTGTTCGCCGCTTCTTTAAAACCGGTGAGATTTAGGCTGTAAATGGCACTACTTAGTGCCAAAGTTTCAGAATCTATGAACAGACTACCATAATACCGGGGAAGGTCAATGATCGCTTTCTGCTTGAAATTTACTACATACACCGCTTTATCATTAACAGTAGTGGGAGCGCCAAAACTAAATTGGTACTCATCCATGGTAGCAGGTGTGAAAATATACTCCGGGTATTTCATGATATCTAGGTACAAGGTTGAAAAAGGGCCGCCCTGTAACTTGAGGGCGACGGTATCCAACCGGCGATAATCTGTACTTTTCCGCGCTTTATGGAGCCCTACCATGTCTTTTTCGGCTGAGGTATAAGGTTGTTTATAAACATTCACCACAGCCTCTGTAAGCGAAACATTCCTATTTCGCTTTTTTATAGTTTCCCTGTAAAAGGCCGTCATAACGGTAGACTGTTTCATATTATTCTCGGCTTTTTTGGCAAAAACAGCCTTCACAAGGGCTTCTGCACTTTTAAAGGTTGCAATATTGATCTGCGTTAATTCTGTGACCTTAGGTGTAAGCTTGATTCGGTTTTTACTGTTAGATAGTTGAGAAATAGGAAGCGACAAAGACTCGTAACCCAGCAACGAAAACTCTACAGCATCTATCCCCCGGCCATCCGGCACTTTGATAGAAAAGACACCCTCATCGTTGGTAATGCTTCCCAGATTACTGTTGGATAATTTAATACTAACAGAGATCAACGGATCGTTGGTGATCGCGTCTACCACCGTACCGTTATACTCTTTATAATCGATTATCTGGGCATATCCGGAAGGCAGTAAACCAGCTCCGGAAATTAGTAAAAACAAAGTAACTAAGTAAGATAGAATCGTTTTCATAGCGATAGAATTGAAGTTGGCCGGAATTTATTTCCCACCCTGACAATGAACAATTTAACTATTAAATTTACGAAAAATTAGCACGATCTTCCCTTTTAATCTTACAATTTCTATTGCCTATTATTACGGTTAACTAAATGATCTTTTCGATACCTGGAAGGGGTTACCTTCATGAACTTTGTAAACGCCTTATAAAAGGTTACTTTGTTATTAAAACCAGATTCCTGTGCAATAGCCTCTATCTTAAATTGTTGATAATTTGGGTCCTTCAGCAGGCCTTTGGCATAGATCACCCTGTGTTTATTTACATAGTCGTTAAAATTGATCTGTATCTTTTCTGAAAATGTCTGGGACACATGATATGGTTTTTCTTCAAGTTCCCTGCCCAGCATTCGTATGTTAAGACTGTTTCTAAGAAAGATCATGTCCTGGTTGAACGCTTTTTCGATCTTCTCACTAATTTCCGTCATTGTCGATTCATCCAGGGAGGAGCTAAAATATTTCTTCCGAAGTGCTTTGTAAAACTGTGGGTCGAAATAGACAACGTACCCTACAGCGAATATTAGCAAACTTATGAGTAAATAGTATATGGCAAAATCCCGCCAGCCATCGGCAAACCATGTTAGCCAGGTAATAACCGCAGTAGCGATAAGATAGAACAATACCAGTACTACAGCATAAATATATTTTCGTTTAGCGATCGAATGTCGGCTTTTAACAACAAGGACAAGATTGGCCAGTCCGTAGGCACACATCTGAATGGCAAGCGTATAATTCCAGGTCATGGTCCGGGTGAGGAAATTAGCATGAATATAAGCCAGCCTCTCTTCCGAAGGAATAAAAAGTACATCCCCGTAAAACAACCAATAAGCGACTATAGGCAACAGGTGAATAAGATCGCACCATTTCAATTTGCGTTTGTCCAGGAGGAAGGACTGTAGATGAATAAAAAGAACCGGACCAAATAAAAACCCGATCTCGAAATAAAACCAGCCCTCGAACACGGGATAAATATTAGCAAGTTCACTCGAACCATAGACAAAGATCAGCATGTGAACCCCGAACATTGCCATTAAAAGTGAAATAGTTCGACTCTTCAAATTAGCTTCTTTAAAGAACAAGCCTCCCGCAAGGAACATAGCTAGCAAAGCTTCCAGAAAAATGAAATATCGAATCCATTCCATATAGTACTAAGTTATAAAAACCATAATTGTGAACCTTATTCATATAAAGAGAAGTGTAAACAATAATAATTATTTATAGGAGTAGCAGACTTTTTGGTAATAATTGAATAACTTATATCCCTCTAATCAATTTATACGTTATGACTCTCTTAAAAAAATTAGCTCTAACCGGTTTAATCGTACTATTTGCAGCCTTTCAGGGTGCCAGTCAGGAAGTGGCCTATGTAAACTCCCTGGTGGTTATTAATTCCATGCCGGAAACAAAGGTTGCCCAGCAACAACTAGATCAGTATCGCCAGGTGCTCAACCAAGAGTATGACGCAAAGGTTAATGCCTTTCAAACCAAACTCACCCAGGCGCAGCAAAAAGCGAAAAGTGGAGGCTATACAGTAGAACAACAGAAAGAAGTAGAAGCCACCCTTGGAAAGGAAGAACAACAATTAAGGGATCTCGAGACTAGTTCGGTTAAGAAGATCAAGGATAAGGAAAACAGCCTGTATCAGCCTATTTATAATAAAGCGAACACCGCCATTGCCGATGTTGCCAAGGCCTCGGGATTTAAGATCGTACTGGATTCCAGCGCGGGTATAGTGCTTTATGCTGAAGCTTCTACCGATATTACCCAGCGTGTTATAGATAAACTTAAATAATACCGAAATGAAAAAACTGAGGAAAGAGGATATTTCACAGGAGGTATTCGATCTTTATGATGACTATGCGCATAATAAGCTGGAGCGAAGACAATTTATTGAAAAGCTGTCCCTGTATGCGATAGGAGGTATTACCATTCCATCGTTGTTGAGTTTTGTGATGCCCGACTATGTGAATACCTTACTAGTAAAACCGGATGACCCTCGATTAATTTCAGATTATGTTACTTACAATTCACCACAAGGAGGAGGCAAGATCAGGGGATTATTGAGCTATCCGGCTGAGCAATCAACAAAATTACCGGGAATAGTAGTAGTACACGAGAACAGGGGCCTTAATCCCTATATAGAAGATGTAGGCCGCAGAGCAGCCCTGGAAGGTTTTATTAGTATTGCTCCGGATGCACTGTCCCCTCTGGGTGGTTACCCTGGCAACGACGACGATGGTAGGGCCATGCAGAGGCAACGCGACCGTGATGAGATGCTGGAAGATTTTATTGCAGCATTCAGGTATTTGCAAGATCATGAAAAGTGCAACGGGAAAATAGGGGTGGTTGGATTCTGTTTTGGAGGTTATATCTCGAACATGATGGCCGTGAAACTACCCGATCTTAAAGCGGCTGTACCTTATTATGGAAGACAACCTTCAGAAGAGGACGTTCCAAAGATCAATGCACCCTTGCTGCTTCAGTATGCCGGACTGGATACCCGGGTAAACGAAGGCTGGCCGGCCTATGAGAAAGCACTTCAGAAGCACAACAAAAAATACGAAGCTCATTTCTACCCGGAAGTAAATCACGGTTTTCACAATAATACAACCCCAAGATACGATGAAGCGGCCGCTAAGCTGTCCTGGGAACGAACCATTGCATTTTTTAGGGAAAATCTTAAGTAATTTCCGGCCAATGAAGTATAGACTCTTAATATTTCTGGGAGTAACATTACTTTTTCTTAGCTGAAATAACGAAAAGCCAATGAGCAGAACGATCGACCTTCAGGGCCATAGGGGTTGCCGTGGCCTGATGCCGGAGAATACCATTCCGGGATTTCTAAAAGCCCTGGAATTTGGAGTTTCAACGCTGGAGATGGATCTTGCGATTTCGGCCGACTTTCAGGTGGTAGTCTCCCATGAGCCTTATTTTTCGCATGAGATAGCCACAGACCAGCAAGGAAATTACATTTCCGAAGAAAATGAACTGGAGCACAACATTTTTAAAATGCCCTATTCCGAGGTTAGGAAATACGATGTTGGACTGAGGCCACACGCTCGCTTCCCCAAACAGAAAAAAATAGCCACTTTCAAACCCCTTCTCTACGATGTGGTAGTGCAAGTGGAACACGAGGTATTACAGCACGGCTACCCTAAACCCTTCTACAATATCGAAATTAAACGCAATCCTCTGAGCGACGAAATGTTTCACCCAAATGCACAAGATTTTGCCAGAATTGTGAGTGATTTGATCGATAGAATGAGCAACAGCGGTACGGAGGATCTAAAAGAGCGGATCATCATACAATCGTTCGACCCGGAATCATTAAGGGCGTTTCGAGAGATCGATCCTCAAATAAAACTCGCCTTACTTGTGGAAAATGACGCCGCGGCTCGACAAAACCTGGATGTTCTGGGTTTTACCCCCGAAATTTACAGCCCGGCCTATAAATTGGTAGATAAAGAACTGGTAGAATTTTGTAAAGAAAATTCGATGGAACTCATTCCCTGGACCGTAAATTTGAAACAGGATATGGTGCACATGATCGAAATGGGGGTAGATGGGATCATCACAGACTACCCCAATATTTTGAAAGATCTGTTGGATTCGATGAAAATTGAGATCAAACATTATAACAAACTATAAATATTTAAAAACAGAAGAACTTATGAGATTAGTTTTTGCTTTGTTACTGGGAGTGTTGATAACAGGCTGCAATGATCCAGTTACGGTAGATCAACCCAAGGAACCTAATTGGGCCTTCCCTTATTTCAAAAAAGTGGACAGCCTCAATCCTATCCTCAAACCTTCTCCCGAGTTGAGATTTACAGACCCAATTACCAATTCTGACGTGAATTGGGAAGAGCGAAATGTACTCAATCCAACTGCTGTTGTTAGAAACGATACGGTTTTCCTATTATACCGTGCACAGGATTTGCAAGGTACCTCCCGCATAGGAATGGCGGTGAGCACCGATGGCCTCAATTTCGAAAAGTTACCCCAACCGGTCTTCTATCCGGATAATGACAATATGAAGGTATACGAATGGAACTACAAGAAGGATGGTTCGCCACAGGAAAATACCGAAGACTGCTATTTCTGCTATTTCGACGGAGTGGAAGATCCCAGGATTGTAAAAGATGAGGCAGGTGTATATTATATGACCTACACCTCGTACGACGGCAAAACTGCTCGCTTGAGCATTGCTTCTTCCCCGGATCTTAAACGCTGGACCAAGCACGGACTTGTAATGAAAGATTCCACTTACAGGGATACCTGGTCTAAGGCGGGAGCTATCATAGCCGAACAAAAGGGAAATGATATCATTGCCAAAAAAATTGGAGGAAAGTACTGGATGTACTTCGGAGATACTAGCCTATTTATGGCTACTTCTAACGATCTCATTAATTGGGAAGTTGCAATAAACGAAGAGTCTGGGAAACGCATTTCTGTATTACACCCACGAATGGGGTATTTCGATAGTAGGCTGGTGGAACCCGGTCCCTATGCCCTATACCGGGAAGAAGGTGTGTCTCTTATTTATAACGCCAGTAACGCCGCCAATTATAACGATCCGGAACTTCCTAAATTTACATACGCCGCCGGACAAGCCTTGTTTAATGGCGACCAACCCTATAAGCTGATAGACAGGACAGATAGCTACTTTATCTATCCCGATAAGGACTATGAGAAAATTGGTGAGGTAAACGAAGTTTGCTTTGTAGAAGGCCTTGTGTTTTTCAAGGGTAAATGGTTTTTATACTATGGAACGGCCGACTCGAAGATCGCAGTGGCTGTTTACAACCCTTCTTCCGAATAATACTTTGCTAACTTGAAGTAACATTTCAGAAGAAAGTATACCAATAGCTAAAAAGTAATAAATGAATAATAAATACCTCGCATACGGAATTTCATTGGGAATAGGAATGGGAGTAGCATTTGGAGTAGCCATGGATAATATGGGATTGGGAATAGGAGTTGGAATTGCCATTGGTGCTGCCCTGGGAACTGCTTTTGGAGCCTCTAAAAACAAAAAGAAAGATAATGATGAATTATAGCTAAGCCACTAAACAAATTCTTTTAGTACTTTTAGGTATACCTTTAAGGGAAATAGTTTAAGTTTTATGGCCAATTCTTCCTCCACCAAGAAGTACTACCACATTGTGGTGCTGGTAATGGTGGTATTCTTCGCCATATCGTTTATCACAAATATTCTCAATTCCATCATTGTAGATGTAAAGGAAAGCTTCGATCTAAGTCTAAGTCTTGCCGGCCTCCTACCCTTTTCATTCTTTATTGCTTACGGCGTAATGTCGATACCCGCTGGTTTTCTGTCTGAAAAATACAGCGATCGTATGTTACTTTCGGTTTCCTTTGCAGCCATAATATTTGCCTGCCTGGTCTTTGTGATCTTTCCCGGATATATTGTATTTAGCCTAAGCCTGTTCTTCCTTGGCTGTAGCATGGCAGTATTACAAGTGATCATAAACCCCATGCTTCGAGCGGCAGGGGGCGAAGAACATTTTGCGTTCAATTCGGTGCTGGCTCAACTGGTCTTTGGCCTGGCTTCTTTTGCAAGTCCCTACCTCTATATTTATTTAGTGAATAAAGACTCTTCCGGTATGGCCGTCACACTACGCAGCCTGGTTCCGGAGGAACTTCCATGGGTATCGCTTTATATTGTTTTTGCCATGATCGCGCTCTTGTTATACCTTGTTGTACGTTTCACACATTACCCCACTTATGCAAAGAAAGCGTCGGAAAAATCGGGAGACAAACAATCGTACCTTCACTTATTAAAGAATAAATGGACCCTGTTGTATTTCTTCGGAATATTCTGCTACGTGGGCACCGAACAGGGAATTGGAAACTGGATCTCCCAGTTTCTGAACGATTATCACGGAATGGACCCGCAAACAACCGGTGCGAATACAGTGTCTTATTTCTGGGCCATGCTTACGGTAGGATGTGTATTGGGTCTTTTATTACTGAAGATCATGGATAGTCGTAAATTACTTATTGCCGCGAGTTTGGTTACAATTGGCTGTCTTATCATTGCTATTTTTGGTTCTTCTGAAGTGGCTCTGCTAGCCTTCCCAATGCTTGGTTTTTTTATATCGGTGATGTGGTCGATCATTTTTTCACTGGGATTGAACTCGGTGAAATCACACCATGGTTCCTTGTCGGGCATTCTTTGTACAGGCATTGCCGGGGGCGCCATCATGCCCCTCATTGTGGGTTTTATTGGTGATTTA
>CAJQNO010000056.1 GCA_905479745.1 uncultured Flavobacteriaceae bacterium
AATATTCTTCCCCGAGGTATGGACTGCCGAAGAACTGAAAAACTGGGGCCATGATGTATAGTTGCTAAATTGAATTAACTTGAAGAAATTAACCTATTTACTCCCCGTAATACTGCTATTTGCAGCTTGCAGCACCGAAATTAAAGATGAAGATGAGGTAGCCGAAGAAGAACTTCCTCCAATTATAGAAGAATACGGCTATGTACTAAACGATTTTAATGTAATTCGGGATACCATCAGACCCGGAGATACTTTCGGAGACATACTCGATGCAAATGGCGTCACCCAGGATAAGATCTTTGAAGTAGCTACCAAATTCAAAGACAGTTTCGATGTGAGAAAAATGGTAGTGGGCAAACCTTATGTATTGCTTAATGCCAAAGACAGCACAAATGCTACCCAGGTATTTATTTATGAGAAGAATAAAGTTGACTATGCAGTGGTGGATTTTAGAGATTCAATATCCTCCTTTAACAGTAGGAAACCTGTATCATATGTAGAAAAATCGGCCTCGGGGGTAATAACTAGCTCGTTATATCAAACCATGGAGGAAAACGATCTTAGTCCGTACATGTCTGAACGACTGGCCAATATTTATGCCTGGACCATTAACTTTTTCGCCATACAACCTGGAGATAGGTTTAAGGTAATTTACACCGAAAAATATATAAACGACACCATTCCTGCCGGTCTTGATAAAATAAAGGCAGCTTACTTTGAGCATAAAGGAAAACAGCTGTATGCTTTCCGCTTTGTGGGCGATACAGTAAACTACATCCCGGATTTTTACGATGAGAATGCCGAAAACCTGAGAAGGGCGTTCCTGAAAGCCCCGGTTAAATTCAGTAGGATCTCTTCCCGTTATAATTTAAAACGCAGGATAAAATATTATGGTTATAAATTAAGGCCTCATAAAGGAACCGATTTTGCAGCCAATATCGGCACCCCTATACTCGCGACAGCCGATGGCACAGTGACCAAGTCTGAACGCCGTGGAGGAAACGGTAATTATGTAAAAATTAAACATAATAGTACTTACTCTACCCAGTATTTACATATGAAAAGCAGAAATGTGAAGGTAGGAGATTTCGTTCGTCAAGGCGATGTGATTGGCTGGGTTGGAATGACCGGAAATACCGGAGGGCCTCATGTTTGTTACCGATTTTGGAAGAATGGCAAACAAGTGGACCCCTTTAAGGAAGATCTTCCCGCATCAGAGCCATTAGCCGAAGCTTTACAACCAAAATATTTCCAATTTATCGCTCCCCTGAAGGAAAATCTGGACTGTATCACGTATTAATTTTCCTTTTTTCGCTGTTGATAACCCTGTTATTAATTAAAACGCGGATTTTCAGAATGTTACTCATTAAATCTTACATTTAATAGGCGTGTATTTCTTAATATTTTCTTAATCCAAAAATTATTATATGAAAATTATTGGAAGTAATTTTGCGCCAATATTCATAAACTAAACATTAAACAATGAAAAGACTTTTACTTTTAGTTTTCTTATTCGGCAGTTTTACTGCATTTTCTCAGGGAACGGTAACAGGAACAGTACAAGATGCTGATCTTGGAGGACCCCTTCCCAATGCTAGCGTTGTTGAAGTTGGTACCAGCAATGGAACTATTTCCGACTTCGACGGGAACTTTACTTTGTCCGTTTCATCTAACAGAGGGCAAGTTGAAATATCCTATTTAGGATACGTAACCAGAGTTATTTCTTTTACTTTAAGTAATGGCTCGGCAAATTTAGGGTCTGTTTCCCTTGATGCCGATGCTGCTACATTAGGTGAAGTAGTAATTATTGGTACAGGGGTTATTGACCTCGCAGACGACAGGCAAACACCTGTTGCCGTGTCAACAATCACCGCTCAGGAGATCACCACCAAAGCGGCTGGTAACGTTGAATTTACAGAAGCGATGAAAAACACGCCTTCTGTGTATGTCTCGAACCAAGCGGGAGGATTTGGTGATAGCCAGATATTTCTTCGTGGTTTTAGCGATGTAAATACTGCATTCCTTTTAAACGGTCAACCTATCAACAGTCAGGAAGACGGAAGAATGTTCTGGTCTAACTGGGCTGGTATGGCCGATGTAGCAAACGCCATCCAGGTACAAAGAGGACTTGGTTCTTCTAAACTTGCTATCTCTTCTGTAGGTGGTACTGTTAACATTATCTCGAAAACGACCGATCAGCGCGAAGGTGGATTTGTTAGATTCCTGGCCGGTAACGATAGTTACTTCAAAGGAACAGCTAGCTATAACACGGGTCTTAGCGACAGCGGTTGGGCTTTTTCTGTATTGGTAGACCACTGGCAAGCGCATAGAAAATATGCTATTGGAACTGCAGGTCAAGGACAAAACTACCTTTTCTCTGTAGGGTATAAGCCAAACGATAACCATGCATTTAACTTCCTTATCACAGGTGCTCCGCAATGGCACGACCAGAATTTCTCGAACAGCCTGGACACCTACGAACTTTACGGGGAGAAATACAACGGAAATACAGGGTTCTTAGAAGGAGAACGCTACACTGAAAGAAGAAATTTCTATCACAAACCGGTTGCAAACCTGAACTGGGATTACACCATTAGCGACAATGCAGACCTTTCTACTGTAGCTTATGCCTCTTGGGGCCGTGGTGGTGGAACAGGAATGTATGGACGTGGAAGCCGTGTTCGATTAGGTATCAACGGTGAGATCGATTTTGATCAGATCGTTCAGAATAACATGGATATTGCAGATGCTAACGGTGTTGGAGCCTTTAGCGATGCGCGTATCCGCAGATCGTCTATGAACAACCATAACTGGTACGGACTTCTTTCCAGCTTAAACCTTGAAGCAGGCGAAAACTGGAACATCAATGCAGGTTTCGACGGAAGAATGTATCACGGAGATCACTTCAGACAAGTTAACGACCTGCTTGGACTTACCGGATTGGAAGAGAACGGACAGATCTTTATGAACGAATTCGAAGCCGATCCATGGAAGACCTTATTCGATTCTGCCGAAGAGGGAGATCGAATCGATTACGACTACTCTGAAGACATCAACTACTTAGGTGGTTTTGGTCAGGTAGAATACGCTACAGATAAGTTCTCGATCTTTGTACAGGGAGCATTTTCTACTCAGTCTTTCCAAAGGGAAGAGCGTTTCGACCTGGCAAATGCCGGTAAATCTGATAAAATCAATAAAACCGGTTATAACATCAAAGGAGGGGCCTCATTCAACATTACCGAGGAGCATGCTATCTTCGCAAATGCGGGTCAGTTCTCACGTCAGCCATTCCTGGATAACATTTTCAGAGATGTGCGTGGTTCGAACGATATCGCGATGCCCGAAGTAGATAATGAAGAGATCCTTGGTCTGGAAGCAGGTTACCGTTTCCAAAACAGCAATTTACGTGTGAATGTAGACGTATACCGTACAGAATGGGGTAACAGATTTATCTCTGCCGGTGGTGAAGACAATTCAGATCCAAAAAACTCTGTATTCTATACAGATAGATTTACCGATGTAACTCAGCTTCACCAGGGTGTTGAATTCGATTTCGAATATCGTCCAAACTACGGAGCATGGAGACTACGAGGTTACGGATCTATAGGTAACTGGAAATTTGATGGAGAAACTCCATTTACAAGACAGAACGATGATACCAGTGAGTTTATCATCACCGATGGTATGCTGGACCTAACCGGAACTAAAGTAGGTAATGCACCTCAAACATCTTTTGGTGCAGGACTATCAGTTAAATTATGTGACGGACTTACAGTAGATGGAGATTACAACATCTATACAGACCTTTATGGTTTCGTGAGTGCCGATGATGTAATTGAAGCTGCTCAAATGGGTGAGCGCTACCAGGCAGAACGTTTGCCAGCGTACACTTTAGCAGATGCCGGACTTACTTATAAGTTTACTTTAGGGGGACAACGTCTTACTTTCCGTGGTAACGTTTACAACGTGTTCAACGAAGCCTATATCAACCAAAGAGACCAATTCGGTTATTACTTAGGTGTTGGAAGAACGTATAACGCAAGCTTACGATTAAACTTCTAAGGATTTTTTCTTCGGAAGTAAAAACCGCCTCTCCGGCTTTATGGAGAGGCGGTTTTTTTATTCAAAATATGCTACCTTTGAAAGACTTCTAAACAAAACCAACTATGTACACAACCGTTCAGTTTATTCATTCCTGGTGGGCCTATCTCGTGCTTTTCATGCTACTTATAGCTACTATTAACTCCTTGGCCGGCCTGGTTGGCAAAAAAGAATACCAACCCAGGGATTTCAGAATTGCCCTCTTTACCCTAATTGTCACTCATATTCAGTTTTTAATAGGTTTAATACTCTATTTCATTTCCCCTATGGGGCTTAAGAATATCTCTAACGTAGGGATGAGCGAAGTGATGAAGAACGGAGAGTTCAGGCTCTACGCGGTGGAACATCCGCTAATCATGATCATAGTGGTTGTGCTGGTGACCATAGGATATTCCAAGCATAAAAAACGGCTGGTTTCGGGGCCTAAGTTCCGGGCACTTACCATTTTCTATGCGCTGGCACTTATCTTTACCCTAAGCCGTATCCCATGGGCTCAGTGGTTCAGTTAATTTGTGTTATTAACTGAGGCTTCAGTTTCTTTTATCAGATAAACATAGACCGGAAAATGATCGCTGTATCCACCGGTGAATCCACTTGCAGTAAAACTGCGAAAAGGATATCCTTTATATCGTCCTTCACGGGCAATTAATTTTTGTGCATTATAGATTCCAGCGGTGTAAAATCGATACGATAGATAGTCTTTTTTTAATAATTCTGAAGAAAGCATGATCTGGTCGAATAGATTCCAACCGTCTGCATAGGCTAAGGTACCTAATCCTTTTCTATACATGAGCTCCATAGGGTTATACAACTTTTTAAGCTGTGAAGTGTCTTTTTTCATCGTTGTTTTCAAGGTTCTTTTTATACTCGCATTTACAGGGTCATCATTAAAATCACCCATATTGATGATCTTAGCATACGGATCTACGCTCCACAATGAATCTATTAGCTGTTTATTGAGCCTGGCGGCTTTTATACGCTTGGATTGGCTTCTGGCTTCACCACCACTACGTGATGGCCAGTGGTTCACGATTATGTGGATCAATTCCCCTTCAAGGTATCCACTTACAAGAAGCTGATCCCGAGTGAAGATCCTTTTTGTCCTGTCCTCGTCGTCGAAAAGTAAAAGCTCCACAGCTTTGTATTGAGAAGGAACAAAAACAGATTTCCTGTACAGTAAGGCAACGTCTATGCCCCGGCGATCGGGCGAATCGAAATGAACCAGCCCGTAGTCTGTTTCTCTCAGTGGATCGGCATTAAGCAGATCTTCCAGTACGCGCCTGTTTTCGATCTCACAAACTCCAATAATAGATGGAGGCTGCCCAGTCACCTCTTTTCCAATTTCAGAAATAACGGTAGCCATATTCCTTACCTTTCTACCATATATCTCCTCCGTCCAGTGATCTTTACCATCAGGAGTTCTGTCGTTGTCGAAAGTGATTGGATCATCTTCAAAATCGAACAAATTCTCAAGATTGTAAAAGGCTATGGTGTGGATCTTGAATGACCTTTGTTCCTGTGGGTAGATATGGTTAGGCCAGACAGATAATAGCAGGAGAAAAAGGTATGAGAATCTCATTTTATTTGTGGTTTAGAGTTCATACCGGGGAGTGGTTAAATGTAGAAAAACTAATCCCGGAAATACATGCTTTTCATGAAATCAGACTTATAACTAATTAAAAATCTATATAAAGCGGGGTACCCCTTAGCCTGTTTTTATACTTTTATTCGATCTCGCAGTATCTAGTACTTCCCACACAACGTATCTTTTTTCGGATAGAACTTCGTTTTCCGAAGGTTCAGATCAATGTTCGAATAAATACATACTAACAATTTCCTTCCATGAGGTGTTCGGGATTGATTGTTCTATTTTTCATGCTCATGAGCGTGTTTGGCTATACGCAAACGACTGTTGTAAAAGGCAGGATTCTGGATTCTTATTCAGGAATTGCCGTCCCAGCTGTTCAGGTGCAGATATTGGGGCACCTACAGCAAGTGCAAAGCGACAGTAACGGTTATTTCATCATCTCAGAAATCGATTTGCCCGCTGGAGAACAAATCATCCAGTTATCTCATCATGACTATCTAACTAAAAAATTGAGAATCACAGTCGTTGAGGGTAAGAGCATAGATCTCAATCCGGTATTGTTGGAAGCAGATCTGTCTGTGGGAGAACAACAAACCGGGATTATCAGTTTAACCGATTACGAGTTGGATGAGGAAGAAGAGAGTTCGCAAAATATCTCGGGATTATTACAAGCCTCCAAGGATGTCTTTTTAAATGCGGTAGCTTACGATTTCAGCGCTACTTTTTTCAAACCAAGAGGGCTGGATAATTCACATAGTAAGTTACTCATCAATGGAATTGTGATGAATAAATTAGTTTCGGGCAGACCCTTGTGGAGCAATTGGGGCGGATTAAATGATCTTCAGAGAAATATTGAGTACGACCGAGGGACTACCCCGGGCGATCACGATTTTGGAGGTGCCAATGGGTCAACACATATACTCATGCGCCCGTCTCAATACAAACGGGGAGGACGTATCTCTTATGCACTTGCGAACAGGAGCTATGAAGGCAGAGTCATGGTATCTTACAGTAGCGGACATACAAGAAGTAAATGGTCGTATTCGGTATTAATATCAAGGCGATATGGGGAAAGAGGATATGTAGAAGGGACTCCCTACGATGCCAATTCGGTTTTTATTGCCGTTGAGCGTGCATTAAACGAAACTCACAGCCTTAATCTCGTTGGCATCTATACTCCCGTACAGAGAGGCCGCTCCACCGCACTTACCGAAGAAGTAGAAAGTCTTAAAGGAAACAGCTATAATCCGCATTGGGGCATTCAGGACGGAAAAATACGAAGCAGTAGAATCCGGTACATTGAAGAACCCATAGTTATGTTGAATCATTATTGGAAAATTTCCGAAGGGAACAAAATCAATAACAATATTGCGTATCAAAGCGGGAAGATAGGGAACAGCCGTCTGGATTATGGCGGAAGACGAAATCCGTTGGCAAATTATTACCAGCGATTACCAAGTTATTTTCTTCGGAACCCAAACCCCACACCCCTTGATTTTCAGTTAGCCTACGAAGCAGAGCAGGAGTTTATTAATAATGGACAGCTTGATTGGAATTCCCTTTATGAAGCTAATACTAAAACGGCAGGAGGACTTTCGGCCTATATCGTTCAGGAAGATGTGATCAGGGATACTCAATTATCGATGAGTAGTATTTACAATGGGAGCCTGTCTGAAAATGTTCGTCTGGATGGAGGGCTGAGCTATCGCATGCTAAAAAGTGAGAATTATGCCGAAGTTAATGACCTATTGGGCGGACAAGGTTACTTGGATATAGATCACTTTGGAGAGGATACTAATTTTATACAAAGTGATCTTCAAAATCCGGACAGGATTGTAATCGCAGGAGAGCGATATAAATATAATTATGAAATTAAGGCCTCAAACCTAACTGCCTTTATTCAAACAAGGATAAACCTACGCAGGGTGGATCTTTACGTTACCGGGGGATTGTCTCAGGTAAATTATCAGCGAACAGGTCTATTTCAGAACGGATATTTCGCTCAACCTAACCGATCCCTGGGGGATAGTGAGTCGATCAATTTTACCGCCTTTAGCGCCAAAATAGGAGGACTCTATAAATTTAATGGGCGTCACTTTTTCGAATTAAACGCCGCCATGCTGGCCCACCCACCTACTTTGCGAAATAGCTTTGTTAACCCCCGCCAGAACAATGATATCGTCGATGGTCTGGCAATAGAGAATACCAGGTTGGCAGATGCGAGCTATCTGTTTCGCACTCCCAAGGTTAAAGCGAGGGTTTCTGCCTTTTACAATGAGCTATCTAATCGTACCGAAATTGGTTTTTACTTTACGCAGAATGCCTTGGGAAGTGAAGATAATAACGCATTTGTACAGGAGATCGTTACCGGGATCGGCAATAGAAATATAGGGCTGGAAATAGGAGCTGAAGTAAAAATCTTTCCAACATTCAAAATAAAAACAGCTGCATCTTTCGGGCAATATATTTATAACTCTAATCCTTTGCTATACTTATCCGGAGACGATTTCGACAGCGATCCGCTTGATGGAGTGGTGGAAGGAAACGACATTGAAATTGTTGGTGGAAAAAGAACTGTGATCCTGGAGAATTATCACGTGGCAGGGGGACCTGAGAGAGCAGCCCAGATCGGACTCGAATATCGCGACCCCAAATTCTGGTGGGCCGGAATTACAACTAATTATTTTTCGAATTCCTATGTTGATATTAGTTATCTAAGGCGTACGCCCGATTTCTACACAGATTCCGACGGCCTTCCTTTTTCAAACTACGATATAAACACGGCGCGGGCTTTACTTAAACAGGAACAGCTCGATGATTATTTTCTGGTGAATGTGGTGGGAGGAAAGTCCTGGCGCATTGGCGGGTACTATATCGGGCTTTTTGCATCGATCAACAATTTACTTGATAGCAGATACAGAACTGGCGGTTTCGAAGATTCTCGTAGGGTAAGTTACCCACAGCAATTGGAAGAGAGAAACAGGAGATACGGACCCCTGTTCGGGAATAAATATTTCTTCGGAAATGGAACCACCTATTATGCAAACCTATATCTAAGATTTTAATCGTATTAATTTCAGAAATTATGAAAAATCTCCTTCTCATAACATGCGCTTTCTTACTACTAAGTATTTGCATTATTTCCTGTGTTACCGATGATGAGTTCAATGTACCTGAGATCGAGCTTGCAGCTATTGAGCTTTCGGGCTCGGAGATAAGTATTGGAGCCTTACAGGATGCCTTGCTCCAGGAAATGGCCAATAATGGCAATGCTGTTTTAACCATAGAAGAAGAGATTTATATAACGGCCTTCGTGATCTCAAGCGACGAACATGGAAATTTCTTCGAAGAGATCGTTGTTCAGGACGCTCCAAATT
>CAJQNO010000057.1 GCA_905479745.1 uncultured Flavobacteriaceae bacterium
CAGGTTCCTATTATCTAAAAGTACAACATCCACTGGAAGAGGGTGAGATTCTCGATGTGGATGGAGCTACCTATGTAAAGCTTACCATTTATAGAAATTATGGCCGAGCAGATCAAAGTAGGGAAATACAGCTGGTACGTATTGTTGAAGACAAGAAATTACAGCTAATGGATAGGATCGCTGTTCTGTGATCTATTAAAATTAACCATCATTTAAAGAGCCGCGATCGCGGCTCTTTTTTTTTATTGAAATATGTATCTTTAAAAAAAATTGACCTCCATGCGAATATTACTATTTCTCTTTTTCTTCGGAACCCTTTCTATGTCTTCCCAGATCCTCAGTGAGTGGGACAGGGCAAAACTAAAAGATGAGATCCTTGCAGATCGATTCAATAATCTGCTACCCTCGTTGATGGACCGTGCCGAAATCGATATGTGGCTTGTAATTTCCAGGGAATACAATGAAGATCCGGTAATGCGAACTATGTTGCCTGCGCGGTGGTTGAATGCCCGCCGTAGAACCATTCTGGTTTTCTATAGGGACAAGGCCAGTAATACCATCGAAAAACTCGCCGTGGCCCGATACGACGTGGGGGAAAACATATCGTCTGCATGGGACAAGGAGAAGCAACCGGATCAATGGGCCCGGCTGGTGGAGATCATAAGGGAACGCAATCCGCGGAAGATCGGCATCAATATTTCTAAGCATTTTGGTATTGCCGACGGCCTGGTGCATACAGATTATACAGAGCTGAAAGAAGCCTTACCGGATGATCTCGAACAAAAACTGGTATCGGCAGAGAAACTGGCTATAGGTTGGATTGAGACCAGGACGGAAAAGGAGATGGAATTATATAACACACTGGTGGAGGTCACTCATAATATAATCGCAGAGGCCTTTTCCGAAAAAGTGATCACTCCCGGAACTACAACCACCGACGATGTGGTGTGGTGGATGCGCCAGAAAGTTACGGATATGGGCCTCGAAACCTGGTTTCATCCAACCGTAGATATTCAAAGATCCAGTGAGGCATTAAAAAGTCATATCTATTCTTTTACCAAAGGTGATAAAAGTAAGGTGATCCAGCCGGGCGACCTGTTACATTGCGATTTCGGGATCACTTATATTGGTCTTAACACCGACTGCCAGCAGCATGCTTACGTATTAAAGGAAGGAGAAGATGAGGTTCCGGATTATCTGCGGAAAGCATTTGCCGATGGTAACCGGGTTCAGGATATTTTTACAGCTAATTTTAAAACGGGCCGTAGCGGGAATGAGATCTTGCTTAAATCACTTTCCGAGGGGAGGGAGGCAGGATTAAGGCCAGCCATCTATACCCATCCTCTGGGCACCTATGGTCATAGTTCCGGTCCAACTATCGGGATGTGGGATTCGCAGGGCGGAGTACCGGTACGCGGTGATTATCCACTTTATCCCAACACGGTATACGCTATCGAATTAAATACAACTGTCACGATAGACGAATGGCAAAAAGATGTGCGAATCATGCTTGAGGAAGCAGGATTTTACGGAGAAGACGGTTTCCGCTATGTAAATGGCCGACAGGAGGCGATCATTGCCATCCCATCAGATTAAAGGTTATTTCTGCATTTTAAGATACTTATCTACCGAGTGCCTGCCCGAACCATAGAATAAAAAGAAAATACATACCAGCAGTACTGTAGAGGATACAATAAGATTGGTAGTATTCATTTCACCAATAAAGTTAATTACGAAAGCTCCCAGTAGAATTGGTAACTGAGCGATGATCGCCCATCGGGTTAATAGTCCGAATACGATCAGGGCGCCACCCACAAAATGTGCCGGAGCGATATAATGCACCAGCATCATGTCCCCAAGAACCGGTTTCACTGGTTCGTATAGTTCCAGAAGTACAGGAAGATTGGACATGAAATAAACCCCCTTATAGAATAAGAAAACGCCTAGCGCAACACGCAATAGATCCAGTGGATAATAGGTATGCCTGTTGGCCCATTTATTCAGTGTTTTAATTGTTCCCATGACTAAATGTTTATAATTATCTTACTGTAAGATACTCATTTTTAATAAGATAAATTTTAAATATCGTAAACTTTCTAAAGTCTGTTTTTATAACAGAAGCCTTTCTAATCAATTTTATCAGGCAATATGGAAGAAGAATTTGGTAACTGTAGATAGTGAAAGCTTTAGCATTATTATACAATTATAATATGCTTATTACTATTCTCGTTGTTAGGTTTCTTTTTTTCTTCTGAAGCAGTAGAAGCACCTTAAGCTGGTTGAATTAAATCCCATAAATTTCCGTACAGATCGGCAAAAACTAACACTCTACCAAAACTCTCATTTGAAGGTTCCCTTATTATCTCAACATCATGCTTTAATAAATTCTGATAGTCTCTATCGAGGTTATCGGTATACAGAAATAGAAAAACACGCCCCCCGGTTTGGTTTCCGATCGCATTTTTCTGCTCAGGGGTAGCCGCTTTAGCCAGCAATAATCCACATTGGCCAGATCCTTTCGGCTTCACTACAACCCATCGTTTCGACGCACTCAACACTGTATCCTCCAACAGTTCGAAATTTAGGATGTCCACATAGAAGGCAATGGCTTCATCGTAATCACGCACTACTATAGCGATCTTATTTAAATATTGGTTCATGTTGTTTTCCTATTGGTAATTCGATAAAAGAGGAGGGAAGCAATAAGTCCGATGAATGAAAAACCAGCCAGGATCCAGAATACGTATTGCTGGCCTGGTTCGCCCGGATATTCATCCAGGAAATAGCCTATCATAGGGCCCGCGAAGATATCGGGAGAGTAACCAATAAATGATACTACCCCAACAGCTGTACCCATCAGGAGCAGTGGGATGTTCCCTTCGTTAAATACTGCAAAATATAATACACGGGCCGCATACACTCCCATGGCTATAATGATAATAGAGAAGAAAAAAGTTAAAGCATGATCAGGCCCCAGAACGCCGGATGCAAAGATTACAGCACCCGCTATCGACAATAAAAAGCCCACGATCAGGTAGACGGATGCCTTCGCACGGTCGGCCAAAAAACCAACTAGTACACCTACCAGCGGCCTCATGTACAACAGGAATGTTCCGGTCTTGGCAGAGTCTACTTCAGAAAAAAGCATGACCTCCCTAGCGTATAACGAGAACACGTCGGTTGTTTTGTATCCCACATAGGCACAGAGTATGATGATCATAAGCAACCAGATAACCGGCATGCTTATCACGGTCTTGAGATCTTCGGCTGAAATAGTTTCTTTTATAGGTACAACTTCGTCTTCATGCCTGAACTTAAGAAAGAAGAAAACGAAAATTCCAATTAGTGCTACTATTGCAGACGAAACCAGGATCACATATCCAAATGCTTCCTCTCTTAACTCCGGGGAGGTTTCGGTGGCATTTGCATCTATAAATAATGAAAAAATAAAGACGCCTAAAGTTCCGAAGGCAGCACCCACCAATCCGCGCCCACCGTCTAAAAATCCGAAAGCTTTCCCCTGACTTGAATCGCCGCCCCAAATACGGGTGGCCTTTATCATGGCTGCCCAAAATAGAAATATTGTTGTAAATCCCCAGTAACCATAAAGGATCTTCATGAGGAAATAATCGGGAAAAGTTGCCATAAAAACTCCACCTGCAGCAGTTAACCAGAGTGCAACAGCCATAAGTTTGGCAGGTTTAAATCTATCGGCCAATACGCCGCCAAAGAGATAGGAAATCAGTGCCACGATCCCATAGGTGGAAAAGCAGATACCCAGAGATACGTTATCCAGTTCGAAGGCCGCTAAGAAAGTAGGTCTGAAAACCCGGGCAAGTACAAATGGTAATATAAAAACGGCCTCCCCGGCGAGGATGAGCAACACGATTATATACCACGGCTGTTTCACCGGCTGGGATGGATTCATCTTTTTTATACCTGTATCACCCCTAGATTAAAATCTTTCTCAATGGGTGCATGGTTTGCCGCTTCTATACCCATGGAGATCCATTTGCGAGTGTCCATAGGATCGATCACGGCATCGGTCCATAAATGGGCCGCTGCATAATACGGAGATATTTGCCGGTCGTAACGGGCTTTAATTTTGTCGTATAGTTCTTTTTCTTCTTCGGAAGTGATCTTCTTTCCTTGTTTTTTCAGGGATGCCGTCTCGATCTGCAGTAGAACCTTAGCCGCACTATTACCACTCATCACGGCCAGTTCGGCACTAGGCCAAGCAACTATCAGCCTAGGATCGTAGGCCTTACCACACATAGCATAATTACCGGCACCGTATGAATTACCAATAACGACAGTAAACTTAGGTACAACACTGTTACTAACCGCATTTACCATTTTTGCGCCGTCCTTTATTATACCCCCGTGTTCGCTTTTGCTGCCTACCATAAAGCCGGTAACATCCTGAAGGAACACCAGCGGAATTTTCTTCTGATTACAATTTGCAATAAAGCGAGTGGCTTTGTCGGCACTATCACTATAGATAACACCGCCAAACTGCATTTCTCCCTTTTTTGTTTTAACCAGCTTACGCTGATTAGCAACTATACCCACAGCCCAGCCATCTATGCGGGCGTAACCCGTAAGAATGGTTTTGCCATATCCTTCTTTATATTCTTTAAATTCTGAATTATCCACCAACCGCTTCACAATTTCGAGCATATTGTATTGATCGGCTCTGGATTTTGGCAGGATCCCGAAGATACCTGCAGGATCTTCCACCGGGTCCTGAGGGTCGATTCTATTGTAGCCTGCCTTGTCGTAGTCACCTATCTTAGAAACAATACCTTTTATGGTATCCAGCGCATCTTTATCGTCTTTTGCTTTATAATCTGTTACACCACTGATCTCACAATGAGTGGTGGCACCTCCCAGGGTCTCATTATCGATGGATTCGCCAATAGCCGCTTTTACCAGATAACTCCCGGCTAGAAAAATACTCCCGGTTTTATCTACAATTAAGGCTTCATCGCTCATGATGGGTAAATACGCTCCACCAGCCACACAACTCCCCATCACAGCGGCAATTTGAGTAATTCCCATACTGCTCATCACGGCATTATTCCTGAAAATTCTGCCAAAATGTTCTTTATCGGGGAAGATCTCATCCTGCATAGGGAGATAAACACCGGCACTATCTACAAGGTAAATGATTGGTAGCCTATTTTCCATAGCGATCTCCTGAGCCCTAAGGTTCTTTTTCCCGGTAATGGGAAACCAGGCGCCGGCTTTCACCGTGGCATCGTTAGCAACTACAATACACTGTTTACCAGCAATGTAGCCTATCTTCACTACAACTCCTCCACTGGGACATCCTCCGTGCTGCTCATACATACCATCTCCGGCAAAGGCACCAATTTCGATGCTGTTAGAATTCTCATCGAGTAGGTAATTTATTCGTTCGCGCGCGGTCATCTTGCCTTTGGCGTGATGTTTTTCTATACGCTTAGGGCCGCCTCCTGCTTTGATC
>CAJQNO010000058.1 GCA_905479745.1 uncultured Flavobacteriaceae bacterium
AACTCATTTATCGTCATAGACAATAAAAAAGCCCCACTAAAAGCGAGGAAGATGGACATTTGCTTTGGTTGTTTGGAGCGAAACATGAGTGCTACCACATAACCAATAGCCACAGCCATAAACAGCAAAATGTAATTCATAGGATAAAGATAACAATTTAAGTCGGTGAACTGTTTAACAACTTACTTATGGAAAGTTGTTTTGGGTATGCAGTAGATAAATGGTTCTGGTGCTGTTTTTTAATAGGTTTGGTTCCGTGGGATAAAAATACTGTATTTTTGCAGGTATTTGGATGAAAGAACATGGGAAAAAACTTTAAAATGGTGGCTAAAACCCTTTACGGGTTGGAGGAGTTATTGGCAAGTGAACTAAGGGAATTAGGAGCGTCGGCAGTTGAGACAGGTACGCGTAATGTTTCATTCGAAGGGGATACCGGCTTTATGTACAAGGCGAATCTCTGTTGCCGAACTGCTATTAAAATTCTAAAGCCTATTACCGCTTTCAATGTTTTTAAAGAGGAGGATCTCTATAAGAAGGTTTATGATATCCCTTGGGAAAATTATATGGAAGCTAAAGGCTCCCTGGCGGTTGATGCAACAGTTTTTTCGAAACAGTTTACGCACTCTCAATATATCGCCTTAAAGACCAAGGATGCCATTGTGGACAGATTCAGGGACAGGGAAGGGGAGCGACCCGATGTAGACCTTGATCATCCAAGTTTACGCATTAATATACATATAGACCGAAATATTTGTACTGTTTCGCTGGATAGCTCCGGGGCTTCTCTTCATAAGCGAGGTTATAAGACGGAAAGTACACTAGCTCCTATAAATGAGGTGTTAGCCGCCGGAATGATCATGTTAAGCGGATGGAAGGGGCAATCTAACTTTCTGGATCCCATGTGCGGAAGTGGGACCATCCTGGCCGAAGCAGCTATGATAGCCTGCAATATTCCTCCAAATTTGAATAGGGATGAATTTGGATTTGAAACCTGGCCGGATTTCGATGTGGATCTGTACGAACTTATAGAAGCATCTGCATTGAAGAAGATTAGAGATTTCGGATTTAAGATCTACGGATTCGACACAGACACTATTGCTGTAAAAAAGGCGCGACAGAATATCAAAAATGCTAATCTTCAGGATTTTATCGATATTTCGGTACAAGATTTCTTCAGTAGTAAAAAAGAAACAGAAGGTCCTATGTTCTTGGTATTTAACCCTCCATACGACGAGCGGCTGGCGGTTCAGGATATAGAAGCCTTCTACGCCGAAATAGGCAACACTTTAAAACGAGGGTATCCGGGAACTCAGGCCTGGATGATCACGAGCAATATGGAGGCCTTGAAATGTGTAGGATTGAGGCCTTCAAAAAAGATCAAGCTCTATAATGGAAAACTGGAAAGTAGGTTTGTTCGATACGAAATGTACGAAGGAAGCCGAAAAGCCAGTAAGCAATAAGTACTTATTTCTTAAAAATCGGGATCAAGTAGGATAAGCTGTAGCCATACCCGGCGCCAAATTCGCTGAAGTCGTACGTACGATTAAAACCGGGAATAAATAGATTATCAAAATTATCGGGTGTCGTTTCGGAGATCTTCCGTTTCAGTTGCAGGTTTATAGAAAGGTAGAGATTATTGAGTATTTCGGCCTTCACAGCTACCTGGAGTTCCAGCCAGGAGGCAGTAAGCCCGGTATATTCCCTGGGATCTACTCTAAATGTTCCCGGATAGGTCTGGTTTGTGGTATAAATACCATAGGCAAGTAATTCCTGTTTAAAGCTAGAAAAACCGTAACGGAGTCCGATATTGATAGCGTTTTGCATATTCAGCCAGTTTCGGTAAGCGTTAAAATCGGCTCCTATCTTAACATAACTACCCGAAGCGATGGAATTGAGGTTGCTCTCATATCGTTCTCTCTTTTCGTTACCAATTTCTGCCGCGGCATAAAACCGTTCACTGAACCTGAAATCCCCAACAATTTCGAAACCGCTGTACCCATTTTCTAATACAGAACGCAAAGGTTTAGACAGATCTGCCCCAATACGCAGGCCGTATTCACTCTTAGCCTTTACCAGGGTATCGCTGGTGATCTCCTGCGCTTGCGAATAGAATCCCAGTAACAGGAGACTAATGTAAAACGGTAATGTGCGTTTCGGTTTCATCAATTACATCTGTGGTTTCAATTTCAACCTGGATGATCCAGTTGGCGGTGCCTTCGTTCACTACAAATACACTAAGATCGTGGTAAATCGTCTTAAAGGCACAGGCGCGATTTATATAAATATCTTCGGTGGTATAGTTAAAGGAAATTATATCGGTATTGGGGGTGGTTGTACCTACACCACTGTTAAAACGATAACTAGTTATATTACCCGTATTTCTAAGGGGTAATGCTATAGAGTCTGTTGTGGCAGCAGCGATAACCTCAGTACCTTCTAGGTCGGCTGTTTCAACAGATAAACTAGTAACCGATTTACGTTCACTTGGGTTAGCGATATCGTTAAATGTTATAATAAGGAGTGGGGTAGTAGCGGTGCCTTCTTCACAGATATCGTCGCGGGTACAGCCCAGGAAAGAGAACAGCACGAATGTGAAAAGTAAGATCCTTTGTGTCATTTAAATTTTGCTTATCCGCGTTTTTTCAAAAGTACAACATTTTCCACATGATGTGTTTGTGGAAACATATCGACAGGTTGAACTTTTACAACTTTGTACAAAGCGTCTAATAATTTAAGGTCGCGAGCCTGGGTAGCGCTATTACAGCTCACATAAACAATGCGAGGTGGTGCCAGGTTCAATAATTGCTGAACCACATCGGCGTGCATTCCGTCTCTGGGAGGATCTGTGATCACAAGGTCTGGGGTTCCATAGGTTGCTATGAAATCCTGGTTAAAAACCTT
>CAJQNO010000059.1 GCA_905479745.1 uncultured Flavobacteriaceae bacterium
TCTTGCTTTATAATTTGGCGATACGGAATCTCCTCTACTTCATTGCCTTTTTTTAGATAAACAAGCTGATCTTGTGAATAGGTATGTATCTCGGCAGTAACGCCAAATAAATGCATCTTATCTATTATATTGTTGCCTAACTTGAGAAGTGTCTGTTTACTGGTAGTATATAGGGAGTCTACATAAGATTCGTTCAGCAATTCCTGAAATTTACTTTTGGACTGTTCAACACTACTCGCATCAAAATCAAAATAAGGGACGGCATTCTTTCGTATCTCGGCCTTTTCAATCGCAATTGCTTCCTCACTCTTCTTGATGGTAAAACTAAAGGGGGCATATAG
Source organism: uncultured Flavobacteriaceae bacterium (assembly GCA_905479745.1). Classification (GTDB taxonomy): domain Bacteria; phylum Bacteroidota; class Bacteroidia; order Flavobacteriales; family Flavobacteriaceae; genus Pukyongia. The sequence goes on from CAJQNO010000059.1 coordinate 342, forward strand.
GTTTTCATATTGCCAAGGTTTCCCTTTCTGAAAATCATATTTGAACTGTCCGCCTTTTGGCAGTAGGTATATCACCAGTAAAGTAGAAGCTATAAACAAGAAAATCTTGTAAACAAGGGCTTGTTTCCTAGAGAACTGCGACAAACGTTTGTTCATAACCTCAAATGTACAGGAAAAAGTAGAAATAATGAATCATTATTCTTACAAGCAATGATCATGGAGATTGATAATTCATATTATAATATGTAAATTTGCGTTCTTCTTATCAATTTGGAAAATTCGCAAGCTAATGAGTAAAAATGTAGTAATTGTATCGGCAGTAAGAACACCTATTGGAAGTTTTATGGGAAGTTTGTCTTCTCTTTCTGCCTCCACCCTAGGATCAACAGCCATTAAAGGCGCAATGTCTAAGATCGACCTGGATCCTGGCCTGGTGGATGAAGTGTTTATGGGCAATGTTGTACAGGCCGGTGTTGGACAGGCTCCTGCCAGACAGGCTGCATTGGGTGCCGGTATCCCGGATACTGTACCTTGTACTACTGTAAATAAAGTATGTGCTTCGGGAATGAAGGCAGTAATGTTTGCTGCGCAGGCTATTTCCCTTGGTGATTCTGATATAGTTGTAGCAGGTGGTATGGAAAGTATGAGTAATATTCCGCATTATATGCATTTAAGAAGCGGGCATAAATTTGGTCCGAAGACTATGATAGATGGTATGCAAAAGGATGGATTAGTCGATGCTTACGATGAACAAGCTATGGGAGTTTGTGCAGATCTGTGCGCTACCGAACATCATTTTTCAAGAGAAGAGCAGGACGCCTTTGCTATACAATCTTACGAACGATCTGCCAAAGCCTGGTCCGAAGGCAAGTTCGCGAACGAGGTAGTACCTGTAGAAGTTCCTCAAAGACGAGGGGAGCCTATAATTATTTCCGAAGATGAAGAATACAAGAATGTACGAATGGATAAAATACCGGCCTTGCGTCCGGCATTCTCCAAAGACGGAACTGTTACTGCTGCCAACGCTTCTACTATTAATGACGGTGCTGGAGCTGTAATTCTTATGAGCGAGGAAAAGGCTGCTGCGATGGGATTAACTCCTTTAGCTATTATTAGAAGTTATGCAGATGCTGCCCAGGAGCCAAAATGGTTTACTACGGCACCAGCCAAGGCGTTGCCTAAAGCACTGGCGAAAGCAGGCCTTGATATCAGTGATGTAGATTATTTCGAATTCAATGAAGCTTTTGCAGTTGTTGGGCTGTCAAATATGAAAATTCTTGGTTTAAATGATAAGAATGTTAATGTAAATGGCGGAGCAGTTTCTTTGGGGCATCCTCTTGGTTGTAGTGGTGTTCGAATTCTTATTACACTTATAAATGTTCTGGACCAGAACAATGCGCGCTACGGAGCAGCTGCCATATGTAATGGTGGTGGTGGGGCATCTGCCATGGTAATTGAACGCCTCTAACTTCTGCCTGCATTGATGAAACACGGCATTTGCAATTTAAGTATCGTCCCATTACGCGCCGAGGCATCCGATAGAAGCGAAATGGTAAGCCAACTACTTTATGGAGAAACTTTTAAAATTCTGGATCACAGAAAAAAATGGAGCCGGATTAAATTGCATTTCGATAAGTATGAGGGTTGGATAGACAACAAGCAATTTACCGGTATTTCAAAAGATGATTATAATAAATTAAACGATCAGCCCAATCAATTACTGTCAGATCTTGTTAATTTTTTAACTACCGAAAGAGAAGAACTTAATCTTATCACTATAGGTAGTAACGTAGCTGCGGCCAAATATTTAGGGCATTCATTTGAAGGTAATAAGGTGGAAAGTCTTATGCCTAAATCTGCGATAGTTGAAACAGCACTTTTATTTCTAAACACTCCCTATCTATGGGGAGGAAAATCACCATTCGGGATCGATTGCAGTGGTTTTACACAGCTCGTTTACAAACTTTGCGGATATCAATTGCTTCGTGACGCAAGCGATCAGGCCACTCAGGGAGAAGCGCTTAGTTTTATTGAAGAAAGTGAACCGGGAGATCTGGTTTTTTTCGATAATTCTGATGGGGATATTATTCATGTGGGAATTATAATGGCCGATCATTATATTATACATGCTCACGGGAAGGTTCGTATAGATCGTCTTGATCATACAGGTATTTTCAATCAAGAGCGAAGAACACATACCCACAAACTTCGTGTGATAAAACGCATTGTATAAAAAAATCCTCCATTGCTTCCGCATAGGAGGATCTTCATATCTTCTTTAGTATTAATTATTGTTTACTTTCCAATTCTGCGAGTTTGGCTTTCGCTATCTTGAATTTTTCGTCCTCCCCTACCTGACCGTAGATATTCATGAGGGTTCTCAATAATTCCAGGTTATCAGGACGGTCACCAGCAGCTGCTTCCAGGTATGGCATGGCAGCAAGGTAAAGTCCGTTCTTTTCTTCCTTTAATTCGTCATAGCGGTCGTAATCTTTTTGAGATGTTCCCAGATTGTTCATCTCTTCAATGATGGGTCCCTCCTTTGCAAGAATCGTAGCAGCAATATTGATCTTGGCATTGGTAAATGTAGGATCCAATTCAAGAGCCTTTTTATAATACTGAATGGCTTTTTCTGAATCGCCTTTGTTTGCACTACCTACACCCAGATTGTAATATAGCTCTGGATTGTTTGGATCATCGGCAATGATCTCTTCCATTAATCTACTATACTTTTCCATGTCACCCATCTTATATGCCATATCAGCCTCGGCTCGTAACAAACTTGAATCATCCGGGTTGGCCTCACGAGCATCTTTCATAAGAGCTAAAGCCTTTTCGTTGTCGTTTCGGCTAATATAAATAAGAGTTACTTTCTGTAGCACATCTCCACGAACAGACTCTGACATCCTTTCAATTGGATTCGTATATTTTCCAGAAAGCATATTGGTGTTGCGGTCGCTTTCCGAAGCAAAAACCATCTCTTCCCCGGTTTCAATATCGGTCGCAACAAATTCCTCTCTAATACCTGTATAGCCCATATCTAATAAGGTCGTGTAATACTCCAGCGCCTTGTCATAATTCTTTGCATTTACAGCATTACCTGCAGCATAGTATAGATCGGAAGTATCCTTCTGAATAGTATAGCTGGTATATAATTTCTCTGCAGCCCGCGCATAATTTTGAGCATTCTGATCTGTCACTGCGCTATTCACCAAGGCTACTCTCAGGTTTTGTTTTCCGGCTGCTACTTCCTGAGCTAACTTTCCTGAAGGAGAGAGTTCGGTGGCCATTTTAAAGGCGTCAGCTGCCGATTTTAATTTGTTATAATCTGTCGTGCCAGCATCGGCCAGGTAGGCTTTTCCTTTTATCGTGTAAAAATGGGCCTTCATTTCGTTATCAGCGGCTCCTAATAAGGATTCGGCCTGATTTATATACTCAATGGCCTCTGCCGCATTTCCGGCATTTAATGCTTTTTCGGCTTTTTTAATTTCTTTCTTTTGTCCGAAAGCAACGGCTGTAATACATAACAACCCCGCCAGCAATAATTTTTTTCTCATTGTAATGGTTTTAATTTTTATTCGTTATTTTCCGTATCCGCGTCATTATTATCAAGAGTGGTGCCATTTTCCGTTTCTGTAATTTCACCTTCGGTCTCTTCACCGTTTTCCTCTACTTCATTTTCATCATGCATAACCTTAGCTACAGCTGCAATTGCATCATCTTCTCTCACCTTTATCAAACGAACACCCTGTGTTGCTCGTCCCATCACCCTAAGATCTTCAACAGCCATCCTTATTGCGATCCCCGATTTATTGATGATCATCAGGTCGTCCGAATCGGTTACATTTTTGATGGCTACTAAGTTACCGGTTTTTTCCGTAACATTTATGGTCTTAACTCCTTTCCCTCCACGGTTTGTGATACGATAGTCTTCAATACTTGATCGTTTACCATATCCATTTTCAGAAACAACCAATATTTCGGTTTCAGCATCTTCAATAGCGATCATTCCAATTACTTCATCATCTTTATGCCCTAAGGTAATTCCTCGTACACCCGATGCATTCCTACCCATTGGGCGCGTCTTCTCTTCTTCAAAACGGATTGCTTTGCCACTTTTAACCGCAAGCATTACCTGGCTCTCTCCATTGGTAAGCTTCGCTTCTAGAAGCTCATCGTCTTCTTTGATAGTGATGGCATTGATACCATTAGTGCGCGGACGAGAATACTGTTCGAGAGGCGTTTTTTTAACCTGGCCCTTTTTGGTTGCCATGATCACGTAATGATTGTTGATATAGTCTTCGTCCTTCAGGTCTTGGGTACAAATAAATGCTTTAACCTTATCGTCTTGTTCGATATTGATCAGGTTCTGGATGGCCCGACCTTTGGAAGTTCTACTACCTTCCGGAATTTCGAACACTCTCATCCAGAAACATTTACCTTTTTGGGTAAAGAATAACATATATTGGTGATTGGTTCCCACAAACAAATGCTCCAGGAAGTCTTCATTTCGCGTTGCCGATGCCTTTTGGCCTACACCACCTCTGTTTTGTTTTTTGTATTCAGATAGCGAAGTACGTTTGATGTATCCTGCATGAGAAATGGTAATAACCACTTTTTCGTCGGCAATTAGATCGGTAATACTTACATCTCCCCCGGCATATTCGATCACAGATCGTCTTTCATCACCGTACTTGGATTTGATCTCCTCAAGCTCCTCCTTGATGATCTGCATTCTGCGCTCCTTTTTATCAAGAATGTCTTTATAATCTTCGATGGTCGCCATCAATTCTTCATATTCACTGCGTAACTTATCCTGCTCAAGGCCGGTAAGTTGTCTCAATCGCATTTCGACGATAGCCTTCGCCTGAATCTCAGAAAGCTCGAAAGTTTCCATCAGTTTTTCGCGTGCCTCTTCTGCGTTGGAAGAAGCGCGGATAAGGGCGATCACTTCATCAATATTATCGGAAGCAATAATTAGTCCTTCCAGGATATGTGCACGCTCTTCAGCCTTCCGAAGTAAATATTCGGTACGGCGTGTCACAACTTCGTGACGGTGTTCCACAAAATAGTGGATCATTTCCTTAAGGTTCAGTAATCTTGGGCGTCCTTTTACAAGGGCAATATTGTTCACACTAAAGCTGGACTGTAGCTCCGTGTATTTATATAGCATATTAAGAACGATGTTCGGGATGGCATCACGCTTCAGAATATAAACGATCCGCATTCCATTACGGTCTGATTCATCTCTGATATTAGAGATACCATCAATTTTCTTATCGTTCACCAGATCGGCTGTCTTCTTGATCATATTGGCCTTGTTCACCTGGTAAGGAATCTCCGTAACAACAATACATTCGCGACCGTTGATCTCTTCAAAATTAGCCTTTCCGCGCATCACAATACGTCCTCTGCCCGTATGGAAGGCTTCTTTTACACCTTCATATCCGTAAATTACACCACCCGTGGGGAAATCCGGTGCCTTTACGTGTTGCATCAGTTCGTCGATCTCGATCTCGTGATTATTTATATATGCAATGGTTCCGTCAATTACTTCACTTAAATTATGAGGCGGCATATTAGTTGCCATACCTACGGCTATTCCGGATGCACCATTGATCAATAGACCCGGTACTCTTGTAGGAAGCACCGTAGGCTCTTGTAAGGTATCATCGAAGTTTAATTGATGGTCTACCGTCTCTTTATCAATATCGGACAGCATATCCTCCGAGATCTTGCGCATACGTGCCTCTGTATAACGCATTGCGGCCGGACTGTCTCCGTCTATGGATCCAAAGTTACCCTGGCCGTCTACCAGCATATAACGAAGGCTCCATTCTTGTGCCATACGCACCATAGCATCGTATACCGAGGTATCCCCATGGGGGTGATATTTACCCAGAACTTCCCCAACTATCCTTGCCGATTTCTTGTGGGCACTGTTCGACCTAACTCCTAATTCGTGCATTCCGTAAAGAACGCGCCTGTGAACAGGTTTCATTCCATCCCGCACATCTGGCAGTGCTCGTGACACTATGACGGACATAGAGTAATCTATGTACGCAGATTTCATTTCATCTTCAATATTTATCGGGATCAGTTTTTCGCCTTCAGCCATAGAAATATTAGTTTAAATTTTACTGTTAAATCTAAAAGGCAAGATACGCCTTTTTGTAAGTTTTAACAGGGCTTCCCGACGTATTAATTCACGATTTTATTAACAAATATTTAGTAGTAAATCGTTAATAAGTATCGAACTTTATACTTTGAATTTCCGATGTTTTTTTGTCCTTTTACTGGAGTTCATCTAAAGTGGGTATGGTTTTTGCCTTTTTTTAGGTAATTTTAGAGTTTTTAGAAGGAATTGGATTTAAATTTATGGATGATAATTTTTCCCCAAGAGTAAAAGATGTAATTGCTTACAGCAAGGAGGAGGCCCTAAGATTGGGCCACGATTTTATTGGTACCGAACACCTCATGCTTGGATTACTTCGCGATGGGAATGGTAAAGCAGTAACAATCCTCAATGCCCTGGATGTGGACCTTAACCACCTAAGACGTAAAGTTGAGATATTAAGCCCGGCAAACCCAAGTGCGGGATCCAGTACGAACGATAAGAAAAACCTGCATCTCACAAGACAAGCAGAACGCGCTTTGAAAACCACCTTTCTGGAAGCAAAATTGTTTCAGAGCTCATCGATCAATACAGCACATTTGTTACTATGTATTCTTCGGAATGAGAACGATCCAACAACCAAATTGCTAAATAAACTGAAAGTAGATTACGATGGTGTAAAAGATCAATTTAAACTTATGATCACAAACGATGAAGATTATATAGAAAGCCCGTCGTCCGAGTCATTTCCTAACGAGGATGATGCTACTGGCGATGAAGAGACTTCCAAAGAGAATCTATTCTCCGGTACAAGTAGCAAGGGGAACAAGAAATCTAAAACTCCTGTTTTGGATAACTTCGGAAGGGATCTAACTAACCTGGCCGAAGAAGGCAAACTCGATCCGGTAGTGGGAAGGGAAGCCGAAATACAACGTGTCTCACAAATCCTTAGCCGAAGAAAGAAAAACAATCCCCTGCTTATCGGTGAACCTGGTGTGGGAAAATCGGCTATCGCCGAAGGCCTCGCCCTGCGTATCATCCAGCGTAAAGTGTCTCGTATTTTATACGATAAGCGCGTAGTTACCCTCGACCTGGCGAGCCTTGTTGCAGGAACTAAATATCGCGGTCAGTTTGAAGAACGAATGAAGGCCGTAATGAACGAGTTAGAGAAGAATGATGACATTATTCTCTTCATTGATGAAATCCATACCATTGTTGGTGCAGGAGGCGCTACAGGCTCTCTGGATGCGTCCAATATGTTTAAACCGGCACTTGCACGGGGAGAAATTCAATGTATTGGGGCCACT
>CAJQNO010000060.1 GCA_905479745.1 uncultured Flavobacteriaceae bacterium
AAGACAACGCTAAACCGCGTTAATAAATTCTTATTCTTTTTCAGAATCCGGAACCGGATCGTAGCCGCTTCCGCCCCATGGATTACAACTTATAATCCGTTTGGCAGACAGCCATCCTCCTTTTAAAAGTCCATGTCGCTCCAACGCTTCTACAGTGTATTGAGAGCAGGTAGGGGTATAGCGGCAGCTGGATGGAAAAATGGGTGATATAAATCGTTGATATCCTCGTATTAATAAGATAAAAGGATATATTAGAATTTTCTTCATCACCTTAGAAATTTAACTGTAGAACAGTAATTGAGATTTAATTCAGGGAGTAAGTCGTCCCATCTTTACCGTCCTTAAGCTGAATACCAATTTCCTGTAATTCATCTCTAATACGGTCACTTGTCGCAAAGTCTTTATCGGCTCTAGCCTTATTGCGAAGTTCTATAAGAAGATCGATAGTTCCCGAAAGTTTATTAGTTTCACTATTTCCTTCTGAAGCGATATCAAGAAGGCCTAGCACATCAAAGATAAAATCGTGCATCGTTTTATTGAGTATCTTCAGATCTGCTTCGGTAATAGACGCGTTCCCTTCCTTTATCGCGTTAATCTGTTTAGCAGCTTCGAAAAGTTGCGCGATGAGAATGGGGCTATTGAAATCATCGTTCATAGCGTCGTAGCACGATTGTCGCCATTCAGAAACATTAAAGGAACTGCTGTTTGAAGTGGGCAAATCCTCCAAGTTTCGATAAGCGTCCATCAACCGGTTATATCCTTTTTCTGAAGCCTCAAGAGCATCGTTCGAAAAATCAAGGATGCTGCGGTAATGTGCCTGATACATAAAAAATTTTGCGACGGTAGGCGCAAAAGCCTTACTTAACACATCATTTTCGCCCGAGAACAACTCATTAGGCAATATGTTGTTTCCTGTGGATTTCGCCATTTTCTTACCATTAAGTGTCAGCATATTGGCGTGCATCCAGTAGTTAACAGGATTTATATTATTAGAAGCCTCTGCCTGCGCGATCTCACACTCGTGGTGTGGAAATTTCAGGTCCATTCCCCCACCGTGAATATCGAAATTATCACCAAGGTATTTGGTGCTCATGGCAGTACATTCTAAATGCCAGCCGGGGAATCCATCACTCCAGGGAGACGGCCAGCGCATTATATGCTGGGGCTCTGCCTTTTTCCATAACGCAAAATCCTGCGGATTCTTCTTTTCACTCTGGGATGCAAGCTCACGAGTGTTGGTGATCATGTCTTCTAGTTGCCTTCCGCTTAATTTTCCGTATTCGTGATCGGTGTTGAATTTCATCACATCAAAATAGACCGAGCCGTTGGTCTCATAGGCGTAACCTTCAGCAATTATCTTTTCAACAATTCGTATTTGTTCAATAATATGCCCTGTGGCCGTTGGTTCGATACTAGGTGGGTGGGCGTTGAACCGGGCCATAACATTGTGAAAATCCACCGAATACTTCTGCACCACTTCCATGGGTTCCAATTGTTCGATCCGGGCCTTTTTCAAGATAGGATCTTCTCCGCTCTCACCGTCGTTTTCCAGATGGCCGGCATCTGTGATATTACGAACGTATCTTACCTTATAACCTAAATGCTTCAGATATCGAAAAACCAGGTCGAAAGAAAGGAAAGTCCGGCAATTCCCCATATGTACATTACTGTATACTGTAGGCCCACACACATACATTCCCACAGCACCTTCATGTATTGGAGTAAACTTTTCCTTCTTTTTGGAAAGGGAATTGTATATGAACAATTCCTGTTCTTCGTATAGTTTCATTTCGATCACATTCAATTAAAACTGGAAATTACTTCAGAATCTACCCTTAAAATTCGGTGTCTAAATTAATATAGTCAAGAAAATCTCGCCTTACATTAGGATCTTTGAATTTTCCGCCGAATTCACTGGTAACCGTACTACTGTCGATATCACGGATTCCACGGGAATTAACGCACAAATGTTTGGCATCTATTACACAAGCAACATCTTTGGTTTGTAGAATATGTTGTAGTTCTTCCACGATCTGCATTGTTAACCGCTCCTGTACCTGCGGGCGTTTAGCGAAGTAATCCACGATGCGGTTCATCTTTGATAATCCCACAACTGTACCATTAGAAATATATGCTATGTGTGCCTTTCCAACTATAGGTAATAAATGATGTTCACAGGTAGAATACAAGGTAATGTTCTTTTCTACCAGCATTTCACCATACTTATATTTATTCTCAAAGGTGGAAGCCTTTGGTTTTCTATCGGGATGAAGGCCGCCGAAGATCTCCTGAACGAACATTTTCGCCACTCGGGTCGGTGTTCCCTTCAAACTGTCGTCTGTGAGGTCTAACCCAAGAGTATTCATAATATTCCGGACGTCTTCCTTGATCTTGGCAATCTTTTCAATATCACTTAACTCAAAGGCATCAGACCGTAACGGGGTGTCCGTAGAAGATCCTACATGGTCGTTCCCCATGGCTTCAATGTCTCTGAGTTGTTTCTCCAAATCCATACGCTTTTTATTATTAACGAACTGCAAAGATAGGTATTCGGTACATGCTATGAAAAGCAGCTTCTCAGTATTTTAACCTTAATAGATTAACAATTTCCTAAAATTTTCTTAATTTTCAGGCCTTATACCCCTAATACCGATGAAAAAGAGAATCCCCATAAATCTGCTTTTGCTTCTGGCATTGCTATGTTTTAATGTGAACCTGAATGCACAAGGCCCCGGATCGTTATTTGTTGACGCCGGCCCTGATGTAACTGCCGACTGTGCAGTAGGAGGTTGTGCAGACATTACTGCTACCTTCCTGCAAACTTTCGATACCTCTGGATTAACGTATAATGTTAGTTCAATTCCTTACAATCCGCCGTTCCCTTTTAATGGGTTGGCGAACTCGCTAAACCCGAATATCGACGACGCATGGTCTTCTGTAGATACCCTGCCTTTCGATTTTTGCTTTTTTGGTGATCTCGAGACCGAATTCCAGGTAGGGTCTAATGGTGTGATACGTTTCGACGTAGATCCACTCGACACAACCAATGCCTGGGCATTTACTCAGGATCTGCCTAACAACACCAACCCCACACTTGGTGAAGCAAATGTATTTACACCGGTACACGATATAGATCCGTCTGCTTCCACAACAGAAGAAATTGGCTACGAAGTGCTGGGGACATTCCCCAACAGGGTTCTCGTTGTATCTTATTACCAGGTGCCAATGTTTTCGAGCTCATGTAATTCGTTGCTGGCAACCCATATGGCCGTATTTTATGAGTTTTCCAATGTTGTGGAAATATATATTCAGGATAAACCAACCTGTAGTACCTGGAATAGTGGTAATGCAGCAATAGGAATTCAGAACGATGCAGGAGACACAGCTTATGTTCCACCCGGACGAAATACTTCCGATTCTCCATGGACAACTTCAAACGAAGCATGGAGTTTTGCACCTACTGGCCCTCCAACCTATGTGTTTGGCTGGTATGATAGTACCGGGACTTTAATTTCAAACAGCCCAACTATAAATGTATGCGTTACTGGTACCGAAACTTTCGAAGCCAGAGTTACCTGGACAAACACCTGTAATGGGGATATGGTTACGTTGTCCGATTTTGTCGATGTAACTTCAACAGCGCCATTTACAATAGACCTGGGACCTGATGTTACAACCTGTAGCTCCAACGATATTTTATTAAATGCGAATCCGGGAATTCCTGATTTGTCTTATGAATGGTTCATAGATGGGATATCTCAAGGGCCTTCCACTGTAAACGATGATACGTTTACTGCAATGGCGCCTAATTCGGGAGTTTACTCTGTAGAAGTATTCGATCCACTAGATCCCACCTGTATTACCGGAGATTCCGTACAGATCGATTTCTTATTTCAACCTGTTGCCAACCCGGCAGATGATCTGTTTATATGTGATGATGGTGTAAATATGGGGATTTTCGATCTTACCCAAAATGATGCGGTTGTTCTGGGAGGACAAAATCCTGCTAATTTCAATATAACGTATCACAACTCCATGGCCGATGCCAATACTGGAGCAAATCCTATAGCTACTCCGGCTGCCTATCCTATTGCAACTCCACCAGTGGAGACTATTTGGGTTAGAATAGAAGACCTCACAGGAACCTGTTTTGATGTGGACGATTTTATCATTCAATTTCAGCCAGCTATGGCAGGACCCATGACCGATATTGTTACCTGTGATGATGATGCTAATGGTATAGTTACTCTTGATCTTGTTCTACTGAAGAACCCTGAAGCATTAAACGGGCAGAGCCCCAGTCTGTATAGTGTGTCTTATCACCCAACACAGGCCGATGCAGATGCGAATACAAATCCGCATCCCAATCCTTATGATGTTACGGCGCCTTCGGAAACAATTTTCGTAAGAGTTGAAAACAATGCTACGCCCACATGTTATGCAACCGATAGTTTTGTAGTGGATATTTTCGAGGCACCTCCTGCCAATGCTCCTACACCTTATGAGTTATGTGATGATATTCCCAACGACGGATATGCCGATTTCGATCTTACATCCAAGGACCTTGAAATAACAGGAGGAAACCCTAATGCTGTTGTAAGTTATCATTTCAGTTTTGCCAATGCCCAGGCCGGTACCTTCCCTCTTGCCAGTCCTTATACGAATACGGTTCAAGGATTCCAAACAGTCTATGCACGTGTAGAGAATATTAATAATCCGGACTGCTTTAATATAGTTCCGCTGGACCTGGTGGTTAATGATTCCCCTGCCATTACAGACCCCATCAGTGATTATTTCATTTGCGACAACGACGGTGATGGGATAGAGATTTTCGATCTCACGAGCAAGGATGCTGAGATCTTGAACACATTGGTCAATGTCACCCTAACCTATCACCAGAGTCAGCCTGAGGCTGAGGCTGGGTTGAATCCTATCATGCCTGCCAATGCTTATGGCAGTGGTGGTGAGGTGATCTGGGTACGGGGTGAGAACAGTGCGGGTTGTTATACGGTGGGTAGTTTTGGTTTG
>CAJQNO010000061.1 GCA_905479745.1 uncultured Flavobacteriaceae bacterium
CCTATCATAGCAACGATCTTCGTTGTTCCTATGTCTAATCCTACAGCTATATTTTCGTGTTCCATGGCTTTACTTTTTTGTTGCTACCACCTGGTTCCCAAATTGAAGGTCCACCAGTTTATAATTGTTAATCAGATTGTCTTGATTTGTTTTTTTATAGAACGCCTTGAAATTTTGAAATTTCCTAGCGATATCTTCGGGTTTACCAAAGCGAACTCTCAAATCGTGCATTCTCAATCTCAGTTCAATGATACCACTGGGTTCTATATGTAATCCTACCACACTGCTCTTCATAAAATCGTCCTTCTCTATTTCAAGCAGTAGCTTTGTGACTTCCGTTAAATCTGATTGAGACTTTCCAGTGATCAATGGAACTCTTGCTGTGTAAACTGCAGATAACGGCATTTTTTTTCCGTCTTCATCCAGATAATAATCCGGTGTTGAAGCTACTCTGGCTATCGGGTTTCGTTGCTCGATTCGCGCTCCCAGTGCTCCGTCTACAGTTACAAAAACTTCTGCATCCCGAATCATCGGATTCCCCTCCAGCCTTTGCTCCATCTCATTCAAAACTAAAGTTTCTTTGACTATACTCGTAACACTGTCGGCATTTTGTATTAACAATTTATTAACTGCCGAAAGCGTTATGAATGGTTCGTTTTCATCGATAAATTCGATGCTGATCTTCTCCAGATTTCGCTCCTTGTTACGGCGCTTCGAAAAACCCAAAAGAAGCACCATCACTATGCCTAAAAATGCAAATTTTATGATCCACCAATTAATCTTCATCGTTCAGGTATCTGGTTATACGTTGTACTTCTGCTCCTATATCTCCGGCACCCACTATAAGTTTTATACGGCAAGACGAGGCTTTTATTGCCGCCGGCAGGTCCTTTTTGGAAATGATTTGCACCCGGTTTCCTTCAATTTTATCCATTAACCATGAGGCAGTTACACCCTCGATCGGCAATTCCCGGGCGGGATATATATCCAATAGGATCACCTCATCGAATTTGGATAGGCTATTTGCAAAGCCCTCTGCAAAATCCCTTGTCCTGCTATACAGATGCGGCTGAAACACTATGAGTTTTCTGTCTCTCGGGTATAATTCGTTAACTGCCTGACTTAGAGCATCAATCTCTGTTGGGTGATGTGCATAATCGTCTATAAGTACCACATCTGCCCTCTTGATCCGGTATGAGAATCGACGTTGTACCCCTTTGAAGTTTCTTAAAGCTTTGGGCAGGCAATCGGTTGGGGAACCTGCTAGAATTGCCATACCCAAAGCTGTAACAGCATTTTGTAGGTTATGATGTCCCGGCAAAGAACATTGTAAATCTTTTATAATTGTAGACGGTGTCTTTAGGTCGAATATGTAATTCCCGTCTTCTATCCGAACATTCCTGGCTTCGAAATCGGCCGAATCCTCTATGGCCACCGTTTTTCCATTGAGCGGCAACCCTTTTTTATGTAATAATTTATCCGATGACGGTAACAATGACGCAAAATCCCGGAAGGCGTCTTCCAAAGCTGTAGAATCGCCATAAATATCCAAATGATCTGCATCCATTGAGGTTACACAGGCGATATCTGGATTCAAGGTTAGGAAAGACCTGTCGAACTCATCGGCCTCAACCACCGTGATCTCGGTTCCCTTGCTGATAAAATTCGAGTTGTAATTTTCTGTTATGCCTCCTAAAAAAGCGGTGACCGGCATGTCACAGTCTGCCAACAAATGACCTAAAATAGCCGAAGTTGTTGTCTTTCCATGCGTGCCAGCCACTGCCAAACATAAAGTGTTTCGTGTCACCTCACCCAATAAATGGGCACGCTTAATTACCGTGTATCCTTCGGTTTGGAACCAATTAAGCAAGGTGTTATCTTTTGGAATCGCCGGAGTGTATATTACCAGCGTATTCTGGTTATTCTTTATCGAATCCGGAATCTCCGAAACCGAATCGTTGTAGGTTACTGTAATATTTTCTTGAACTAATTCGCGAGTTAAACTTGTTTCGGTTTTATCATAGCCATATACACGCTTCCCCTCCAAATTGGCAAAACGTGCAAGGGCGCTCATTCCTATACCGCCAATTCCGATGAAATAAAAAGTCTGTATGTGTTTGTACTCGTTCACTTAGCTTTTATTAATTTCTCTATTTCGTCCACAATCTCGCCTGTAGCACCCGGGCGTGCGAGTTTCTTTATATTTTCTGAAAGTTGGAGCTGTCTCTCTGTAGAGTGCAGTAATTGGGTGAACATCGGCTCGAACTTTTCCATAGCTTCACTTTCCTTTAGTAATATTGCCGCATTATTATTGGAGATTGCCATAGCATTTTTGGTCTGGTGGTCTTCAGCAACATTGGGCGAAGGAATAAAAATAACCGGCTTACCAACCAGGCATAGTTCGGATACCGAAAGGGCTCCTGCCCGCGATATGATCATATCTGCTGCAGCGTAAGCAAGGTCCATTCGGTTGAGGAAAGCATGTACCTGTACCAGACCTCCCGTTCTTTCCTTATATTCATTTTCATAGAATTTCCCACACTGCCAGATAAGCTGTACTCCTTCAGAAACAAGCATATCCAATGAGCTATCGATTAGGTTATTGATATTCCTGGCTCCGAGGCTACCCCCAAGTACCAATAAAGTTTTCTTTTCAGAAGAAAGATTGAAAAAAGACAATGCCTCACTCCTTTTCTTCGAAATATCCAACAGATCCTCTCTTACAGGATTTCCCGTTAACACGATCTTTTCAGCAGGAAAAAAAGCATCCATACCCTTGTAGGCCACACAGATCTTCTGCACCTTGTTCTTTAACCATTTATTTGTGATCCCTGCATAACTGTTCTGTTCCTGAATAAGACAGGGAACTCTTCGCATGGAAGCTACCCGCAACAAAGGTGCGCTGGCATACCCACCAGTACCTACTGCCACATCGGGCTTGAATTTCCTCACTATAGATTTCGCTTTAATTATGCTGGATGCGAGTTTAAACGGAAACATAAGATTCTTCATGCTCAGGTTTCGCTGAATTCCCGAGATCCAAAGGCCTTCGATCTTATATCCGGCCTGCGGAACCTTCTCCATTTCCATACGATCTTTTGCACCCACAAATAAAAACTCGGCATTGCTGTACCGCCGCTTCAATTCGTTGGCGATCGCAATGGCCGGATAAATATGTCCGCCGGTTCCTCCTCCTGATATGATAAATCTATATGGTCTCACTTAATATATCCAATGGGTTTTCGATCCCTTCCATTTCTTTTAGTTTTGCTTCTCTTTTTGCACTCACGCTCAACACCATGCCCAATGCGAGACAAGTCATCCAGATTGAGGTTCCTCCACTACTAATGAGCGGTAATGTTTGCCCGGTTACGGGAAACAGTTCGACCGCTACCGCCATGTTGATCAGAGCCTGGAAAACAATAGGCAATCCCACTCCTACAACCAGCAACCTCCCAAAAACCGTACTTGCCTTATATGCAACGATCACTAACCGGAAAAGCAGTAGTAAGTACAGGAACATGATGGACATGGCTCCCAGCATACCAAACTCCTCCACGATAATAGCATATATAAAATCTGACGATGATTGTGGTAAAAAATTCTTCTGAACCCCTTTCCCCGGACCTAATCCGGTAACACCCCCGGATGCAATTGCGATCTTTGCCTTTTCTATTTGGTAATCGGCTTCTGTATCTGTGTTATCTGTAAAGTTCTCTATACGGCTCATCCAGGTATCTACCCTATTATCGAACAGATCCGGAAAGGCCTTAGCGGTTAACACAAATAAAGTAAGCATGATCGCCCCAGCTCCGAGAATGATTCCCAAATACTTCAAGGGATATCCTCCAATAAATACCAGAATTACCACCATAGCGAAGATGATCGCTGTAGTGGAAAAGTTAGCCGGCAAGATCAGGGCCAGAACTATAAATACAGGCAGCCATAGGGGCAACAACGATTCTTTAAAGGTTATTTCCTTATCCTTGATCTTGGACAGGTATCTCGCCACATAGGTTAAAAGTACCACGGCCGCCAGGGTGGAAGTTTGGAAGGTCACCCCTACAAATGGAACCCGGATCCACCTGCTGGCATTCGCGCCTTCTATAGTGGTTCCCTGGGTTATAGTAATTAATAACAACACAATGACAACAGGTAGGGCAATAATGGATAATCCACGGAAGTAGTGATAGGGGATCTTATGCACACCATACAGAATTGCAAATCCTAAAAGCAAGTGGGCAAGATGTTTCAGTAGGTAGGGTAAGGTACTTCCGTCTCCATAGAGATATGCCAAATTGCTGCTCGCGCTGTAAACAGGCAGGAAAGAAAATAGCGCCAACAGGCCCGCAACTGCCCAGATCGCTTTATCTCCTTTTATATTTTTAAATATTCCCTGCATTGCTTTTGCTATAGATTTCTCACTGCTTCCTTAAATTGTCTTCCGCGATCTTCGTAATTTTTAAAAAGATCGAAACTGGCACAAGCTGGTGACAGCAAGACAGTATCTCCTTTTTCGGATAAGCGATACGCCACTTGCACAGCACTTTTCATCGAATCTGTTTCCACTACTATATCCACGCAGCTTCCAAATTGTTCGATGATCTTATCATTGTCTATTCCCAGGCAGATGATCGCCTTTACTTTTTCGTTGACCAATGGGAGTAATTCTGTATAATCGTTTCCTTTATCCACTCCTCCCACGATCCAAACAGTTGGTGTTTCCATGCTGTCCAATGCATAAAAAGTGGCGTTTACATTGGTGGCTTTAGAGTCGTTGATATACAGTACGTTGTTTATCTTTAACACCCGCTCCAGACGGTGTTCTACTCCCTGAAAATTCTCTAAAGACTCTCTAATGGTTGCCTTCCTAATCTTTAATAAGGTAGCTACCGTAGAGGCAGCCATGGCATTTTTAATATTGTGTTGTCCTTGTAATCCTAGTGTTGCGATTGGCATAATTTCTTCTTTGTTGTTTAGTTTTATTATTAATTTTTCGTTTTCTATCCATGCGCCTTTTTCTAACTTTTTTGTTACTGAAAAAGGCATTTTCTGAGATCGTATCTCATTGGCTGCAAGCCATCTGCTTATCACCTCATCGTCTGCATCGTATATAAAATAATCCCGCTCAGACTGATTCATGATTATCCTGAATTTAGCTGCCACATAGCGACTAAAATCATTGTCATAGCGGTCCAGGTGATCCGGAACGATATTCAGGATGACAGCAATGTGATTGCGATATTTCTCTATGCCGTCCAACTGAAAGCTACTTAGTTCCAGCACATAGTTTTCGAAGGCATTATCGGCAACCATCCCAGCAAAGCTTTTACCTATATTCCCCCCAAGGCCCACATTTAATCCTCCTTGCTTAAGCAATTCGTAGGTTAAAGTAGCCGTGGTCGTTTTTCCGTTCGTCCCAGTGATCCCTATTAACTGTGCATCGGTATACGAAGCAGCAAATTCGATCTCGGAAACTATCTTTATCCCGGCTTTCACCAGTTTCGTTACAATAGGTGCCTTATCCGGTATTCCGGGACTCTTCATTACGAGGTTGGCATTCAGGATCTTTTCTTCCGAATGCTTCTCCTCCTCCCACTCGATCTCATGATGTATAAGAACTTCTTTATATGTTTCTTTTACTTTTCCGAAGTCTGAAACAAATACTTCGAAACCTTCTTTTTTACCCAAAATTGCGCTTCCAACACCACTCTCTCCTGCTCCTAAAACTACCAGCCGCTGCATGCTATCTAATTTTTAGCGTCACTATGGTGAGGATCGCGAGAAATATCCCTACGATCCAGAACCGGGTTACTATTTTACTTTCATGAAAGCCCTTCACCTGGTAGTGATGATGCAATGGCGACATCCGGAAAATGCGCCGTCCTTCTCCATATTTCTTTTTTGTGTACTTAAACCAACTCACTTGTAAGACCACCGATAGATTCTCCATCAGGAAAATTCCACAAAGAATGGGTATTAATAATTCCTTCCTTATCGCAATGGCAATTACTGCGATCACGCCCCCAATTGTAAGGCTTCCGGTGTCTCCCATAAACACCTGTGCAGGGTAAGCGTTATACCATAAAAAGCCGATAAGTGCTCCTACAAACGCCGTGATGAAAATGGTCATTTCACCCGTATTGGGGATGTACATGATATTGAGATAGTCTGAGAAAATAAGGTTGCCGGATACCCAGGCAAATAAGGCCAGGGTGACCGCTATAATGGCCGAAGTTCCCGCTGCCAGTCCATCAACTCCATCGGTTAAATTTGCCCCATTGGACACAGCTGTAATGATGAAAATTACTATAGGGATGAAAATAAGCCAGATGAAATCTTTTGCATCTTCTCCGGCCCAGCTGATCAAACTCTCATAGTTGAACTCGTTTTTCTTTACAAACGGAATCGTGGTTAGTAGGGAGTTCTCCTCGGGATAGAATTCACGAGTGCTGGTCTGGGTGGTGAGTTCACCGGAAGTTGTATTG
Source organism: uncultured Flavobacteriaceae bacterium (assembly GCA_905479745.1). Taxonomy (GTDB): domain Bacteria; phylum Bacteroidota; class Bacteroidia; order Flavobacteriales; family Flavobacteriaceae; genus Pukyongia. The sequence continues at coordinate 6,489 of CAJQNO010000061.1, forward strand.
TGCTCCTTTTCAAGGCGTACTGTTACATCGGGATGCATATACATTACCGCACCTACAAAAATGCCCAGACCTACCTGCCCAATCACCTTGAATTTCCCCGGGAGGCCTTTCTTATCGTTCTTAAATTTTTTAAGGTAATCATCTATAAAACCTATGGTCCCCATCCACAGAGTGGTAACGATAAGCATGATCACATAGATATTGTCGAGTTTAGCAAGTAACAATACAGGTATTAGGGTGGCCAGAATGATGATAATACCACCCATGGTAGGGGTTCCGGATTTTTCATTCTGACCTTCAAGTCCGAGGTCGCGAATCGTCTCACCCATTTGTTTACGCTGTAGGAACCTGATGATCTTTTTTCCGAAAAAGGTTGCGATCACCAACGAAAGGATAACAGCCAATGCTGCCCGGAATGTGATAAAACTGAACAGCCCCGCCCCCGGGATGTCGAAGTTCTTCTCTAAGTATTCAAATAGGTAGTATAACATGCGTATTACTTTTTTAGGGCGGTTATAAATTCACTTACAATCTCCAGATCGTTAAATTCGAATCGTTTTCCATTTATCTCCTGGTAGGTCTCATGACCCTTACCTGCTACCAAAATGATATCGTTCCTGTTAGCGATCGAACAGGCAGTTTTAATCGCCTGTTTTCTGTCTGTAATGGAAAGGGTTCTCTTAAAATGCTCCGGAGGAACACCTGCTTCTATTTGTTGGATGATCGCCTCGGGATCCTCACTCCTCGGGTTATCACTTGTGAAGATCACCTTGGTACTTAAACTGGCGGCAATATTTCCCATCTTCGGCCTTTTCGCGGCATCCCTGTCGCCTCCGCAACCCACCACAGTAATAAGTTCTTCGTTCCCCGTACGAATACTATTGATGGTTTGCAGTACATTCTTCAAGGCGTCGGGAGTATGGGCATAATCTACTATGGCTGTGATATTCATCTCTTCGGAAACCACATATTGAAATCGGCCGGCCACACTTTCAAGGTTACTCATTAACTGCAGTACCTCGATTGTTTCAAGCCCAAGTAGATCTGCGGTTCCGTAGATAGCAAGCATATTATAGGCATTGAAGGCTCCAATGAGTTTTACCCATAATTCGTTGTTGTTTATTTTAAGTAATAATCCGTTGAACTGGTTCTCAAGGATCTGTCCCTTGTAATCGGCATACGTCTTCAACGCATAGGTATAGGTTCTGGCATTTGTATTCTGAAGCATCACCGGCCCGTTCTTATCATCGGCATTGGTGAGTGCAAAGGCCGACTTTGGAAGTTGGTCAAAGAATGTTTTCTTTACGTCCCTGTATTCTTTGAAGTCCTTGTGATAATCGAGGTGATCATGAGACAGATTGGTGAAAATACCCCCTGCAAAGTGTAAGCCTTCTGTACGCTTCTGATGAATTCCATGCGAACTCACTTCCATAAAACAGAACTCTACTCCCGCGTCCACCATTTTCCGTAAATAGCTGTTTATTGTAAGAGGGTCTGGAGTTGTATGAGTAGCTGGAAATTCTTTCTCACCTACCATGATCTTTACAGTAGATAATAGGCCCGTCTCATAGCCCGCCGCTTTAAATAGATCGTACAGCAGGGAAGAGATAGTGGTCTTTCCGTTGGTGCCGGTAACTCCAATGAGTTTCAAAGAGTCGGACGGGTTTTCGAAATAATTGGCTGCCATCAGGGCTAGCGCCTTATTACTGTCTGCTACCTGCACATAGGTGATCCCGTTGATGATCAATTCTGGCAGACTTTCGCAAATGATGGCAAGAGCTCCCTTTTCGGCGGCCATCTTGATATAATCATGACCATCAGACAAGCTGCCACGTATGGCAACGAATACATCGTTCAACTCTATCTTTCTCGAATCGAAGTGAAGGTTATTGATCGCCACCGCGGTTACCCCAATGGTTTTTTCAATAGGTACCTTATATAGTATGTCCTTTAAATAGATCATTTTAATGTTAAGACAATTATCTGGCGCTTCTTAAATTCGGAACCCGGTGCTAACGATTGTTCAACCACAGTACCATTTCCTTTTATCTCTACCCTCATCCCGAGGTTTTCAAGCAAGGAAACTGCGTCCATCCCTGCCATACCATCCACATCCGGGACTTTTGCGGGATTAACTTCATGTATTTTATTGTAATATTTCTGAAAGTCACTCAACAGTACATCGTCCTGTTCATCGATCTCACTTACCTCATCTATAAGCGGCGAATCTGTAAATATTTTCTGAGCGATCCTTTTGAACACAGGACCGGTAACATCTGCACCGTAATAGCCTTTCTTAGTGCTGGGTTTATGGATTACTACAATACAAGAATATTTGGGGTCTTCGGCCGGGAAATAACCCGAGAAGGAGGAGATATATTTTTTGTCCTCTTCCCAGCCCGGTAACCAGTATTCTGTTCTGGCGGTTCCGGTTTTTCCGGCCATGGAGAAGTATTCAGAATAAAGGCTTTTACCCGTACCGCGTTTTACAATGTTGAGTAGTATATCCTGTATCTCCTTCAGGGTCTTATCAGAGCAGATCTTTTCGTTGATGATCTCGGTGTCGAAGGTCTCCACCTCCTGGTTCCAGGCTCGTATTTCCTTAATGAACCTCGGCTTAACCATAACCCCATCGTTGGCGATCGCATTGTAAAATGCCAGAGTTTGTAGCGGGGTTAAACTTAAATTATATCCGTAGGCCATTGATGGGAGCGCATTTTTACTCCACTTGGGATGTCCGGGCCCCGGAATATCAGGTTTTCCTTCCCCTAAAATGGGAATACCAATCTTGTTATTAAGATTCCAGTTATACAAACGGTTGATAAACTTTTGAGGATCCTTAGAGTAGGCTTCGTCTATAATGGTAGCCAGCCCAATATTGGACGAAACTTCCAGGGCTTTGGCTGCAGATATCTTTCCGTACCCACCTCGACGGCTGTCGGTGATATTCCGTCCGTAAAAACGCTTACTTCCATTTTTTGTGTCGATCACGGTGGCCGTATCGATCACCCTGTCTTCCAGTGCGGCCATCATGGCCATTACCTTAAAGGTGGAGCCGGGCTCATGACTTTCACCAACAGCATAGTTTAATTTTTCGTAGTAGGTGCCTTCGGAAGTGCGTCCAAGATTGGAAACCGCTTTTATCTCACCGGTCTTAACCTCCATCACGATCACACATCCGTGCTCCGCTTCGTAGATCTCCATTTGTTTCAGTAGGGCGTGATGTGCAATATCCTGGATATTAACATTGATAGTAGACACTACGTCGAAGCCATCCTGGGGTTCGATCTCATTATTATCTGAAACTGGTTTCCATTGCCCTTTTGCGATCTTTTGTTTTAGCCTGCGGCCATTCTTTCCCTGAAGATATTGATTGAATGCACCCTCGAATCCTACTTCGTATACTCCGGGTTCGTTGCGTTTCTGACTCCCAACTAGGCGTTCACCAATTTTCCCCATGGGGTGTTCCCTTACGGTACTTTGATCCATGATAAACCCACCTTTGTAGGGTCCTTTTCTGAAGAGTGGAAAATTTTTAACCTTTATATAATCTGAATAACCCAGATTCTTGGCCACCAGGAGATAGCGATTCTTGTCTGCTCTGGCTTTACGGAATCGCTGCTGGTAATACGAGGCAGGTTTTCCGAACATTTTACTAAGCTCTTTCGACAGCGGAACAAGGTTCTCCTTAAAATCGGTAGATGAGACTGTTACCGCATCAAATCGGATTTCGTATTTAGGAACCGAGGTAGCAATAAGGCTGCCATCGTCTGCATACACATTACCACGGTTGGCCCTGATCTCGAAATTTTTAGTGGTGTTCCTTTCGGCCAGTTCGCGATATTTATCACCCTCCACAAACTGAATGTCTATGAGTTTGAAAGCTACAGCAAACGCGAAGATGAACATACATCCGGCGATAAAGTAGAGGCGGTTCAGTATGTTTTTATCTTCGATGGCCACCCTTTATTCTTTAGTTGTGATTATTCTTATTTTCTGAGGTGGCGTCACCGAGGGTTG
>CAJQNO010000062.1 GCA_905479745.1 uncultured Flavobacteriaceae bacterium
TACATTAAAGCACCGTATGAATATTTCCATCGTCATTCCCCTTCTTAACGAAGAAGAATCGTTGAACGAACTCTACCATTGGATTGCAGATGTTATGCAATCCAATGGTTTTTTATACGAGATCTTGTTCATAGACGATGGCAGTACAGACGATTCCTGGAAGATCATTCGTACCCTGGCCGAGACACACCCCGAAGTAAAAGGGATAAGATTTTTAAAGAACTTTGGGAAATCACAAGCCCTGCACGCAGGTTTTGCCGTTGCTAAGGGAGAAGTGGTGATTACCATGGATGCCGACCTCCAGGACAATCCCGAAGAGATTCCCGAGCTGTACGAGATGATCTGTAAAGACGGCTATCAATTAGTCTCGGGATGGAAAAAGAAACGCTACGACTCTGTGGTTGCCAAGAATTTACCTTCCAAACTGTTTAATTTTGCCGCCAGGAAGACATCGGGAGTGAAATTGCATGATTTCAACTGCGGTTTGAAAGCCTACCGAAAGGACGTGATCAAGACCATCGAGGTTACGGGTGAAATGCACCGATATATTCCGGTTCTGGCCAAGAACGCAGGTTTCGATAAGATTGGCGAGAAAGTAGTGCAACATCAGAAAAGAAAATACGGAACAACAAAATTTGGTATGGAACGATTTATTCGAGGATTTTTAGATCTCATTACGATTTCCTTTATCTCAAAATTTGGGAAACGCCCTATGCATCTATTCGGGGCCTGGGGAGCACTTATGTTGTTTGTAGGTTTTTGTTTCGCACTATACCTAGGGATAGACAAACTCTTTATAAATCCTGGGGGTAGACTCATAACAGATCGCCCTCAATTCTATATCTCGCTTACCGCAATGATCCTGGGTACACAATTATTTCTGGCCGGATTTCTTGGCGAATTGATACTGAGAAGTAAAAAGGCAGGAGGCGATTACATTATTAAAGAAGACTTAAACGTTCATGATTGAGCGTAACTTTCGCTATTTTTGCAGCAAATACGCAAAACCCAATACCTAATAGCATTCAATGATCTATGTTGACCCGAAAATACTGGAACGAGTAAATCAGTGGCTCACTCCTGTATTCGATCAAAAGACACAGCACACCATCAAGGAAATGATCGCCTACGACCCGGAAGGCCTTGAGGATAGCTTCTACCGCAATCTGGAATTTGGAACCGGTGGAATGCGGGGGATCATGGGAGTTGGTGATAACCGTATCAACAAATACACTTTGGGAAAGAACAGCCAGGGAATCGCCAATTACTTGTATGAACAATTCCCTAACCAGCCCTTAAAAGTTGCCATCGCTTACGATTGCAGGCATAATTCGAAAGAACTTGCTAAAGTTGTAGCCGATGTATTTTCGGCCAACAATATTACCGTGTATCTCTTCTCCAACCTGCGTCCTACTCCAGAGCTGTCATTCTCGGTAAAGGAACTGGGTTGCCAGTGTGGGATCGTCCTTACCGCTTCTCACAATCCCCCCGAATATAATGGATATAAGGTTTATTGGCAGGACGGTGGACAACTGGTCCCCCCACAGGATGCCGAGATCATTGCCGAGATCAACAAATTGCAATACGGGCATGTGAAATTTGAAGCCAGGGAAGAACTGATACATTTTGTGGACGCAGCACTGGATGATGCCTTTGCAAAGGCTTCAGTAAAGAATGGGAGCTTCAATACGCCACAGACCGCCAAAGATGATCTAAAGATCGTCTTTACTTCCCTGCACGGTACATCGATCACCATGGTCCCTAAAGTGCTGGAGATGGCTGGGTATAATAATGTATTACTGGTTGAGGAACAATCTGCACCAGATGGTGATTTCCCTACGGTGGAGTCGCCAAATCCCGAAGAACCGGAAGCCCTAAAAATGGCCCTGGAGCTAGCCGAAAACGAAAAGGCCGATATAGTGATAGGTACGGATCCCGACTGTGACAGGTTAGGAATAGCTGTACGTGACACGGATGGTAAGCTTAAATTACTGAACGGTAACCAGGCCATGGTGGTGATGAGTCATTTCTTACTGGAACAATGGAAAAAGGAGGGAAAACTCAACGGAAAGCAATTTCTTGCATCTACTATAGTGTCCACCCCTATGGTGAAGGACATTACAGAGTCGTATGGAGTGTTATATAAAGAAGGATTAACCGGCTTTAAATGGATCGCCAAAATGGTGAAGGATTTTCCCGAACTCGAACTAATAGGTGGTGGAGAAGAAAGCTTCGGATATATGGTAGGTGATTTTGTACGGGATAAGGATGCAGTTACGGCAACACTGCTGGCCTGTGAGATAGCCGCACAGAAAAAACATGAGGGAAGCAGTGTATATGGATACCTGCAGGAGCTGTATAAGGTCTATGGATATTATCTGGAGCAACTGGTCTCTATGGTAAAGAAAGGTAAAAAAGGAGAAGAAGAGATCCTTGCCATGATGAGATCCCTACGCGAGAATCCGCTAAAAGAAATAGATGGCAGTAAGGTGATACGGATTGAAGATTACCAGTCCGGAAAGTCGTTGAACATGAAAGACGGAAGTATTTCTGAAATGGATCTTCCCAGATCGAACGTGTTAATTTACTATACCGAGGATGGTAGTAAAATAGCCGCCCGGCCCAGTGGTACTGAACCCAAGATAAAATTTTACATGAGTGTGAATGAGCGGACTGAAGACGATCATTACGACGCAGCGAAGCTTCAGAAAAAAATAGACCGTATAAAAACCGAATTGAATCTTTGATGCATTATTTCCGAAAAATACTTAAATATGCCTTGCCGTATAAGCGTTATGCCTGGTTGAATATTATCTCCAATATTTTCTACGCATTTTTTGGCTCGCTGGCATTTGTATCTCTTATCCCCATGTTGAAAGTGCTTTTTGAGGATCCGGAGAATATCGAGGCGAAGGTTACTACGGTTCCGGAATATACCGGGATCACAGAATTGGGCGACTATACCGAACAGTACTTAAATTATTATATCCACCAGAATAATGAGGCCTCGGGTGAAATGAACACCCTGGTGATCATGATAGTTCTGGTGATTTCAACTTTTCTCTTAAAGAACCTGTTTGGCTACCTGGCTATGTTCTTCATAACCTTTTTAAGAAACGGGGTTCTTAAGGATCTGCGAAACGACTTGTACCGCAAGACGATAGACCTGCCGGTTTCGTTCTATTCAGAAAAAAGAAAAGGTGATACCATCGCGCGTATTTCCAGTGACGTGCTGGAGATACAACATTCCTTTCTGTCCATTCTGGAATTGATCGTTCGCGAACCACTCATGATCATTTTTACCATCATTTTCATGTTGCTCATTAGTGTAAAACTTACCATTTTCGTCTTTGTCTTTATCCCGGTTTCTGGCTTTATCATATCAAGGATCGGGAAGAGTTTAAAGAGGCATTCGGATAAGGTACAGAAAGAACAGGGATTCTTCCTTTCCATACTGGAAGAAACGCTGGGCGGCCTGAAGATCATTAAAGGTTTTAATGCCGAAAAGATATTCAATAACCGGTTCCAGGAATCTACAGGGCGATTCTTCAAGTACTCGAATACCTTGTTAAACAGACAAAATCTCGCATCTCCCGCTAGTGAATTTCTCGGTATCCTGGTAATCGCCATCCTATTGTGGTTTGGAGGGAACATGGTACTGGTGGAAAATACCCTGCAACCTGCCCAGTTCATCGCTTATATGGGTCTGGCTTACAACATCCTTACTCCGGCCAAAGCGATAAGCAAGGCGAGTTATAACGTGAAAAAAGGTAATGCGGCTGCCGAACGTGTACTGGAGATCCTGGAGACCGAATCCAGTATTACAGACAAACCCGGTGCTATGGAAAAGACCAGTTTTACCGAGAGTGTGGAAATTGACAATATCTCCTTTAAATATGAGGATGAGTGGGTACTTAAAGATTTTAGTCTGAAAGTACCTAAAGGAAGTACCGTTGCGCTGGTGGGCCAAAGCGGTAGCGGTAAGAGTACGATCGCTAATCTCGTTACTCGTTTTTATGATGTGAATAAAGGTGAGATCAGGATAGACGGTAACAATATCGTTGACATTACACAGAGGTCCTTACGCGGACTCCTGGGGCTGGTTACCCAGGATTCCATATTATTTAACGATACGGTAGCAGGAAATTTAAGGGTGGCAAAGAAAGAGGCTTCGGAGGAAGAGCTTATTGCAGCGCTAAAAGTTGCTAATGCATGGGAATTCGTCTCTCTTTTACCCGAGGGTATACATACCAATATAGGAGATAGCGGCAATAAATTAAGTGGCGGGCAAAAACAACGGTTGAGCATTGCCCGGGCAGTCCTGAAAAACCCACCAATCATGATTCTGGACGAAGCAACCTCTGCGCTCGACACAGAAAGCGAACGTTTGGTGCAGCAAGCTCTAGAGAACATGATGAAGAACAGAACCTCCATAGTGATCGCTCACAGGCTATCTACCATCCAGAATGCCGATAATATCGTAGTACTTTCAAAAGGCGAGATCGTTGAACAAGGGAAGCATCAGGAATTACTTGAGAAAAAAGCCGTCTATTATAGCCTTGTTGAGATGCAATCTCTAGCCTAGAAATACTTGAATTTACAGCATTAAAAAAGAGCGGTTGGGGCTCCGCTCTTTTCAATATTGTCGCCGTATTTGGGGCACACGGCAACGGTTATTATCATAAGTATGGAGCTAATATATATTCTATCTCTGAAATTACCAAATAAAATTTGC
>CAJQNO010000063.1 GCA_905479745.1 uncultured Flavobacteriaceae bacterium
CCTTTTATTGAAAAGGAAGTTTAATTTCCGAAAAATTAGTATTTTCGCATCCCACGGGGCATTAGCTCAGCTGGCTAGAGCGTTTGGCTGGCAGCCAAAAGGTCATCGGTTCGACTCCGATATGCTCCACATCAAGCAGAAAACCAGGACGAAAGTTCTGGTTTTTTTATTCTGAAGAAATTCAAGCTGGCTTGCTATTTCGAAAGAATGAAAAAGGCAAGGGCATTGGAACAATGACCGGTTTTCTATTTGCAGTAGTGGCGCTGTGAGGACGGGTAAAACCACTCCGGCAGCCCCTTGCTAAATTGAGCGATTAAAAAAAAATTTACGCGAGCATCTTCTAATATAGAGCGCCGTAGTTAATTTGAATAACTCCTCTGATAATCCAGAAGTATTTTCAATATGTATATGTATAGTAGATATACTGTATAGATTTAGTAGATGTGCATTAATTGGCTAAATGTATGTGCTTCAGTACGTTTGCGTTTGTTTAACCCCAAAATCAAATGCATTATGAAAACAACTTTTGATAATAAGATCTACAATCCCTTTGGTTTATTAAACCAAATTAGATTTATTTTACTATTCGCACTATTGTTCATTTCTCAACTTACTATATCCCAGGTAGGGATCAATACAACAGACCCAAAAGCGACTTTGGACGTGCGTGGTGAAACAAATATCTCCAAAATTCCTAATGCCGCGGATGGAATTATTGCTCCCATAGTTACCAAAACCGAACTTGCATCCAAGAATATCGGTATTTTCGCGGTAGACCAATCAGGGGCACTTGTGTACGTCTCGGACGCCAGCGGAGGAACCACTGGTCCCAGTGTAGGCCAGGTCACGCAAATAGACGATGTTGGTTATTACTATTTTAACGGCAGTGACTGGGTGCCTATGGCGTATCCCATTAGCGTTTCCAATATAAAAAACGGTGAAAATTCGTTTGCGACCCAGGTGGAAGGAGTTACTGGAAATTACATCAGTATTATCGACAGCGCAGACATGATTTTATCTGGGAATAATGTTAGGACAATTATTAATGGACACCCTTCTAATTTCTTAAATCTGGGCGTCTTACAACTAGGTGGAGATAATCAGGGATTTTTAATAAATTCGAGAGTAGCAAGAATTAACGGATCCCCTCTGGGTGATCTTTCCACTGCATCCCCCGGTAATGCCTTAACTTTCGACGGAACTTCCTGGACACCACAAAACCCTAAACTACAAACTATTCCTGGTGCCTTACCCACGACTCCGTCTCCCCCTGTAAGCACAACACGATACACCGGCGCTTCCATTACCTTGCCTCCGGGACAATGGATGGTAGCAATGGGTTCAACTGTAGGTACATCAACAGGCCTTGTTATTAACAAGGATTGTTCACTTTGGATTACTGTTCATCTTAGCGATACATCTACGGGTTCGGGTCCCGTTACTCCCGACGTATTATTAAATCTCACAGGCTTTCGAGGCGCGGCGACAACTATGGGAAGAGGAATGAATCGTGCGTCCCTGAATGGCTATGTAGGAATTGATAATACTTCAGGCGCTAATAAAACATATTATTTATGGGTGAATAGAGAAGTGTATGGAGCATTCGATTGTACCTTAGCTAATTACCATGTGAACGTTCCTTTTCACTCCGGTTTTTGGGAAAGATATTTATTTGCTCTTCCAATTCAGTAAGCTTTCAATCATAAAATTAAAGGTGTGCATTACAACTTTCTGTATGCGCACCTTTCCTCGTTAATTACATTCGCAATAAAGAGAACTAAACATAGCCATATAACATAGGTTTGTATATGAAATATATAATCTATGTAGATTAAATGGCAATGCGGATGTCTCTATGATGTGCATTGGTTTTCTTTCTTTTATACCTTATAAAATAGGTGGTTCAAATTTCTGCCACCTACGTACTATAATAAGTGTACCGGTAAATATTGTGTTATGTGATTAGGAATGGCATCACTCTACTGCTTAAATCATCTATATGCGCAGGACGTTCGATTTTGGGGGCTGCCCTGCCATTAATTGTTGAATATAGGTGTAAATTTTCTTCAAATTGAGTGATTAAAGGACCGCGTGTATTGTTAATCGCGGTTCTGCCTTCCTTTTAATCTGAAGAATGCCAGATCTCAACTTTACCGAATTTCAAAATTTTTTATTCCACGAAATTTTATATCTTAGAGAAATGGGAGTAGGAGGACTTGTTATAGCTACAGCCTTACTTTGTTTGTTCATTGGATTGATCATTGAGGTCCAGGAACGAATGTAGGTTTATGGCTTACCTTGAAGTAAAAAAAAGACGTCAGCGACGTCTTTTCGTATTTGCATTAATCCAGTATTATTGCTGTCCGCAAAGAACTAATAATGGCTTACTGGTATAAAAGTCTTTTTTTAAAACCAAATTTTTTTCGAAAAGCTTTTTAAAGAATCCGCGTTTGCGCCTTAATACACACAAAATATCAGGGTGATGTGACTGAAAATGCTCTAACACTCCTTGATAAATAGTTGCATTCTCTGTTTCGGTATACGAAGTCATCATATTCTTTAACTGCGGATCCATCCCTTCATCCTCGTCGAGAGCGTCTGGAGTCTTCACTTTTAAAACATGGAGTTTCGCCGTAAACAACTTCAGCATACTTTCAAGCGGATCGAGCACATTCTTCTTTTCAAAAGAAGTTCGTTTCACGGCCAACAATATATTATCTGCCTTTCGGAACAAATAATCACGTGGAACTATTAACATCGGAATGTCTGTTTGCTTAACTAATTTACCTGTAATATTTCCCAAGTAAACTTCACTTCTAATGTCCACACTTTGGGGCGATACAATAATAAGATCTATATTCAATTGTTTGGAAATCCTGGCTATCCCTTCGTGAGGATCTCCCTTGATAGGCTTGGCAATCACTTCCACCCCTTGTGTATCAACCTCACTTAGTACCTCATCTAATTGAGCCTGGTGATCTTCCATGGCAACCTGGGTTACTTTCGTCATTCCTCCCGCCTTCGAATAGACCTTATAAATATTGATGAGGTAAACGGTCGCACCACTCATAGTTGCAAAATTTACAGCATATTTGAGGTTATTAATTCCGTTTTCCGTAGAACCAACCGGTACCAAAATATTTTTCATAATGATGCTATTCAATTATCTTTAAAGCTATAGCTAAATTAATGCTTTAAAATGATACGAAAGGCGAATCCTTCCGAAATTGATACGATCATGTCCCTAACCAGGGCTTGCGCGCGAAAAATGATTGATAATGGAATCTATCAGTGGAACGAGCATTATCCGGATAGAAACTCGTTTGTTACCGATATTGAACGTTCAGAATTATTTGTTTTTATTTCCGAAGAAACCCCTATTGCCTGTATTGTCATCTCATCTCATAAGGATGAGGTATATATCTCGGTGAAATGGCTCACAAGCGACAAAGGAAACTACTATATTCATCGCCTTGCTGTTCATCCCGATCATCAGCATAAAGGTGTTGCGCGGAAGCTGATGGACTTTGCCGAGACTTACGTAAAGGACAGAAAAGGCGTTTCTATTCGACTGGACACCTTCAGTAGAAACCCCAGAAATCAACAATTTTACGAGGCGAGGGGCTACCAAAGACTGGACGATGTTTATTTCCCGAAACAAAGCAAGCACCCTTTTTACTGTTACGAATTGCTTATATATCCGGCTAACGAATCAATGTAAAATACCCTCTGTATACTTGTCCATCCTTTGCTATAGCTTTATACCAGTATCCGCCTAATGGCATTGGTGTGCTATTATATAAACCATCCCAGCCGGGGCCATCGGCAGAGAAATTAGACAAGATCTTCCCAAACCTATCGTATACATAGATCGTAGTAAGCAGTAAAGGGTCCTTTTTTGGTGGGATATATTGCCATAGATCTTTTATCCCATCTCCGTTCGGAGAAAAATAGGGCGGAAACCCGGGGGCTGGAAATGCCAACTTAAATTGTCGTTCAACAACTCCACAACCGTTCTTATCCCGCACATAAATTGTGTAATCGCCCTCAGGGAGGTTGTTGTACACCTTACTGTCACTCCAATTGTTGGTTGTATTCAGAGAAAACTCATAATCTCCTATTCCACTAATTTCAATGGTTATGTTGAAAAAATCACCGTCTTCCTCTATTCGAATAAAGTCTATAGTAGCCATCGATGAAAGCACGGCTAAAAAGATCTTGTCGTTTGCACATTCCAGTTCGAACCCATCCTGGGTGAGTAAATTATAGGCTTCGTAACGATATTTTCCTGCTTCAGACAGGTACACGTAAGATTCATCCGAAAGTAATATTTCGGGTTGATTCTCCGGTATTCGGTACCATCGGTAACCGTCGGCCTCGTCTGGAGAATCGATTCGAGTTGGGATATTATCGGCGCAAATTCCTATTTCGTCTGCCAGGGTTATTTCGGGATAAAAAGTTGTGAGTTCTCCGGTAACAGGGTCGAAAAATGGGCCACAGCCAAGGATTGTGGAAAATGACTCCTGTATACATCCCTGGGCAGGGCCTGCTTCATTAAAAGGCACAATACGTACAAAGTAGGTCTTATTGGGTTCAAAGTTAATAACATTGATCACCGTAGTGTTGAAGATCACCATATCGAGGACATCATTATCAAATGGTGAGGATCCCACACTTACAATATATCCGGTTGCCCCTGCGACAGGAACCCATTCGATTATCGTGTTGAGGGCCACATTGATCTGCCCATTGGCTGGTGTTATTAACACGGTGCAGCCGGGTGGCTCTCCCAATGACCCTGTTATAAAACTTTCGAGAGGGCAGTTTGTGGCCGTACCGTTTTCGTTATATGGGATGATCTGTACATATATTTCGGTTTCCGGTGGAAGATTGGCCGGGGGATCGAAAACTAAAACATTACCAACGTCCTGGTTATTAATTATATCTCCAAGTCCTGGAGAGGTTTCGATAGAGATCCTGTATCCAATGGCCCTGGATGCATAGGCCCAGGTAATCAGCGTTCCAACAGTTACATTTATCTCGCCATTTACCGGAGAGAGCAATGCAGTACAGTCTGGTATAGTGGTTACATCTTCAGTTGTGAACGAAATACTGTTACACACTATATCGTCCTGATTAAAGAAAAACAGAGTTAAAGTAACATATACTTGTGTAGCTTCGGGTAATCCTAAAGGAGGCACAAAAGTAGTATCATTGCCAACCGCCTGTTCATTCACGATCTCTGTCCCCCCGGGAGTTGTGCCAAGGGAAATAATATATCCGGTTACTCCTACTACGGGTTGCCAGCTAATGCTTGTATCTACAGGAACATTGGTGGCTCCTGCCAACGGCTCGATAAGATTAGGACAATCTTGTCCATGGCCTGCTAAGATCCCTGTGAGCAAAAAAATATGTAAAAGCCATCGACTCATATGTGAAAATCGAAGTTTTCAGTAAAACACCTTCTTCGAAATTGATTTTAAAATTAATGTGTTACAGCGCGGGATAACTCCTTTAGAAATGAGGCACTCACAGCAAATTTTCAAGCAATTAATTATTACCTAAATATATCGATTATTGTTATAACCGGGTAATTTTTAACGATATGCCTCCTCCCTTCCATTTAACGAGATTAACTACTTTTGAAACTTGAAAAAGTTGAAGACAGATATTTCATTCAAACGTATCCAACAGTTGGCTATTCCTGCCATACTTTCAGGAATTGCAGAACCCGTATTGTCCAGCACAGATGCCGCTGTTGTTGGAAATATCTCCGAGTTTGGCACCGAATCTCTGGCGGCCGTTGGTATTGTGGGGTCATTTCTCTCAATGCTTATCTGGATCCTCGCTCAAAGCAGGAGTGCGATCTCAGCCATCGTATCTCAAAATCTGGGTGCCGGTAAAATAAGCGAGCTTGAGAATTTTCCGGCCCAGGCCATTTTCTTTAACATTGCGCTTAGCATTATAGTTTTGTTTTCAACCTATTTTTTTGTGGAAGAGATCTTCGGGCTACTCAATGCCGAAGGAATAATCCTGGAGTACAGTATCGATTATTACAATATCAGAGTTTGGGGATTTCCGCTTACTTTGTTCACTTTCGCAGTTTTTGGGCTGTTCAGGGGGCTTCAAAATACATTTTGGCCTATGACCATTGCCACAACCGGAGCACTGGTGAATATCGGACTTGATTTTGCGCTGGTTTATGGGGTGGAAGACCTGGTAGATCCTATGGGAATAAAAGGTGCTGCATGGGCCAGCTTAATCTCTCAGGCGATTATGGCATGCATGGCTCTGGTCTTTATTCTTTGGAAAACCGATGTGTCACTAAGGTTGCGCTTTCCTATTCATCCCGAGATCAACAGATTGGTTGAAATGAGTTTCAATTTATTTGTTCGCTCTATAGCACTCAATGCTGCTCTTATGCTAGCCGTACGCGAGGCTACCGGCCTGGGTAAAGAGTATATAGCTGCTCATGCAATCGCCATAAACATTTGGTTATTTACTGCCTTTTTTATTGATGGATATGGAGCTGCCGGCAATATACTTGGTGGCAAATTGCTGGGTGAAAAGGACTATACTACCCTGTGGAAACTAACAAAGCGTGTAAATACCTACAACCTCGTGGTGGCCATGTTACTAGTGGTTTTGGGCCTTGTATTTTACCGTCAGGTAGGACTTATGTTCAATAAGGACGCTGAAGTTTTATCTATTTTCTTCGGAATGTTCTTTATGGTGCTTATTAGCCAGCCATTGAACGCCCTTGGTTTCACATTGGACGCAATATTTAAAGGATTGGGTGAAATGCGATACCTCCGAAATGTCCTTCTGGGCGCAACATTACTGGGTTTTATTCCTGTGTTGTATTTTGCACGTTATATGGGTTGGGGTCTTACAGGGATTTGGCTGGCCATTTTAGTCTGGGTTGGTTACAGGGCCGTAGCTCTCATAATTAAATACAGGAATAAATATCTTCCCTTAGTAGAAAAATAAATACTTTTACAACAAATAATACAGGCCAAATGAATAACATTCAGATAACCAAGATGTTTACATTCGAAACCGGTCATGCCCTATATGGATATGATGGGAAATGCAGAAATGTTCATGGCCACAGCTACAAACTATCAGTGACTGTGATCGGCACCCCTATCAGTGACAAGAATCATGTGAAATATGGAATGGTGATCGATTTTGGCGACTTGAAAAAAATCGTGAAGGAAGAAATAGTCGATGTGTTCGACCATGCAACAGTATTTAATAAAAATACGCCTCATGTAGAATTGGCAAAGGAACTGGAAACAAGAGGCCACAATGTTCTCCTGGTAGATTATCAACCTACCAGTGAGATGATGGTAATAGATTTTGCCGGCAAGATCAAAAGACGTTTACCCGATTCTGTACAACTTCATTCGTTAAAATTACAGGAAACCGATACCAGTTATGCAGCGTGGTACGCTTCCGAAAACTAATCCTTTTCGGTTACTGCAACCACCTGAAAAGGCACATTTTTATCTATCTTTAACCCATGCAGATACCTCAGGGTAAAAAAATCTACTTTTCCAGCGATAATCATTTAGGTGCGCCAACCGCTGAAGCTAGTCTCCCAAGAGAGAAAAAATTTGTTCGTTGGCTCGATTCTATTAAACACGACGCTGCGGCCATTTTCCTATTAGGTGATCTTTTCGATTTTTGGTTTGAATATAAAACGGTGGTCCCAAAAGGTTTTGTAAGAGTATTGGGTAAACTTGCAGAACTAAGCGATAGCGGTATCCCCATCTACTTTTTTGTGGGTAATCACGATCTGTGGATGAGGGATTACTTCGAAAAAGAATTAAACATTCCTATTTTTCACGAACCAAAAGAGTTCACACTTAATGATAGTGTTTTCTTTATTGGCCATGGAGATGGTAAAGGCCCGGGCGATAAAGGTTATAAACGTATGAAGAAGATCTTTACCAGTCCTTTTTTTAAATGGCTATTTCGATGGTTTCACCCGGAGTTGGGTATGAAACTGGCCCAGTACATGTCTGTAAAAAACAAACTTATTTCCGGGGATGAGGATAAAAAATTCCTTGGCGAAGAAAACGAATGGCTGGCTCTATACGCCCGTAGAAAACTTGAAGAAAAGCATTACGATTATTTTATTTTCGGGCACCGGCACCTCCCTATGACGATCAAACTTACCGAGAATTCAACCTATTATAATTTAGGCGACTGGATCACTCACTTTACCTACGGTGTTTTCGACGGGAATAAATTCGAGTTAAAGGAATTTAAAGAATAGAATCATTCCAGCAGGGCCTCCAGTGTGAGAACATCTAGTTTCCCATCCGGAAACAATCCATTTCTCTCTTCAAACGACTTTAATGCGTTAAATGTTTCGGTCCTGAACAAGCCATCATTTTCCAATGTATAGCCTTTCCCAATTAATATTTTCTGAATTTCAAATACCAGCGCATTCCTATCTCCAAGTCTAAGTGAATTTCTCTCAGGATTTAAATAGAATTGCTTCCTTATAAGTTGGTTCTTTTGTTCTTCTTCTGAAATCGCCTCTTCCTTTTTATTCTCTACTTTCGGACTCATTAATAGTTCTTCATAATACTTCACATTGGCCAACCTTTTCCGATATTCTGATACGGCTGCTTTGGTGCGTTCATTGTCTTTGTCTGGATTCCGAACATCTATACCATGGCTACTCCACTGTGTGATCACATAGCCATTTACGGCCTCCACGGCTTCAAAATAATCGAGCATTATTCCTTTATCTGTTTCTTTAGACATAAGACCGTCCGGCACATTGTATTCGTATTCGCTCAAAGAGAATCGCTTGTACTTCTTATACTGCCCCCAGCCTATAAGGCCAACGATTATAATCAAAAGAAAAATAATGATCTGTTTCATTCAGACGATGGTTTGTTTATTCTAAAGATACAAAATCAAGGTTTTATATCCTTTATTTTCAACTGAAGGCTAATGTTTCCATTCCACTCGTTCTCGTCTATAGAATAGGCGATCTTAAAATAATTTCCCGAACAGGCAACAGTTTCTTTCTCTCCCAAGCCAAAACCTATGCCGGTTATTGGTCTGCTATGATCCTGTTTTACAACCAGCCTTAAATGCGACTTGTCTTCTCCCACACACTTTCCTGCTCCCGTGTCCTTTACATCCGCCGTCATGAACACCGGATTTAAATTCCCCGGGCCAAAAGGTGCAAATTGCTTGAGGATCCTGTAAAATCTGGGACTAATATCATTAAAATCGAGCTCAGAGTCTATCCTTAACTCCGGCGTTAACAAAGCAGGATCGATAGTGCTGGAAACAACCCGTTCAAATTCTGCCTTAAAAGCATCGTAATCTTTTTCCAGCAAGGTAAGTCCTGCAGCATATTTATGTCCGCCAAATTGTTCGATGAGCGCAGCACATTCTTCCAGGGCATTATAAACATCAAACCCCTTCACAGATCGGGCAGATGCTGCAAGCTTATCACCACTGCGTGTAAATACAAGAGTTGGCCGATAATAGGTTTCGGTTAACCGGGAGGCTACAATTCCTATCACTCCCTTATGCCAGTTCTCATTGTAGACCACCGTGGTTTTTCTTTCTTCGTCCTTTAATTCTTTAATCTGCTCTAGAGCCTCTTCGGTAATTCGCTTATCGGCATCCTTCCTGTCTGAATTGAAGATCTCGATCTCGCGGGCGTAATCTGCTGCCATATCAATGTCGGTTTCGCTTAGCAAAGCAACGGCATGATTTCCGTGTTTCATTCGTCCGGCCGCATTGATCCTGGGGGCGATTATAAAGACCACATCGGTGATGGTAAAGGATGATTTGTTCAGTTGTTGAAGAATTGCTTTAATGCCCGGCCTGGGATTCGAATTGATCACCTTTAAACCGTAATAGGCAAGGATTCTGTTCTCTCCGGTGATCGGGACAATATCGGCCGCAATAGCGGTTACCACCAAGTCCAGGTATAAAAACAGATCGTCTATGGTTAGTCCTCGCCTGTGCGCTAGTGCCTGCAACAGTTTAAACCCCACGCCACAGCCGCACAATTCTTTATACGGATATTCGCAATCCTCGCGTTTTGGATCCAGCACTGCAATAGCCGGTGGAATGTGTTCCCCCGGTCGATGGTGGTCGCAAATAATGAAATCTATATTTTTTTCTGAAGCATATTTAACCTTATCTATCGCCTTGATCCCGCAATCCAGTGCAATAATTAAGCTGAAATCATTATCATCGGCAAAATCGATTCCTTTGTACGAGATCCCATAGCCTTCATCGTAGCGGTCCGGGATATATGTACTTACCCTGGGATAGAACGATTTCAGAAAGGAGGAAACCAACGCCACACTAGTAGTTCCGTCTACATCGTAATCCCCATAAACCAATATATTTTCTTCGTTTGCGATCGCTTTTTCTATGCGTTCAACCGCCTTGTGCATGTCTTTCATAAGCAAGGGGTCGTGTAATTTGGAAAGATCGGGACGGAAAAAATCCCTGGCATCTTCAAAAGTTTCAATACCTCTTTGCAAGAGGAGGGTAGCCAAAACAGGCTCAACCTGGAGGGCTGCGCTTAGCTCGGCTACTTTATTAGGTTCGGGTTTTGGTTTAAGGGTCCAGCGCATAATCGAGGAAATTCCAATTCATATTAAACAATTAACAAACCTCTTTAAAATCAAGCCTGGTCGATCCTTGTGCAGTATAAATTGGATATAAATTTAATGGGAAGTGGAACAGCTCTGTAAAAATACAAATAAATGCGACTTCAGAAGAAAGAATATTCTGTTTGGAGAATGGTCGGGCTATTTTGTACTTTCGGAAAAATAAATCAGTAGCTCATGCCATTAGTACCCCCTCTTTCTCCCGATCACGACGCAGAAACTAAGCAACTTGCCGAATTTTTCAATGAGACGCTTGGATTCTGCCCTAACAGCGTGCTCACCATGCAACACAGGCCGGCCATCAGTAAGGCGTTCATCAATCTAAACAAGGCTGTAATGGCTAATGAAGGAAGGGTGACCTCGGCTCTTAAACGCATGATCGCATGGGTGAGTAGTAATGCAACAGGTTGCCGATATTGCCAGGCACATGCCATTAGGGCCGCCGAACGATACGGAGCCGAACAGGAACAACTGGATAATATTTGGGAATATAGCACCCATCCTGCTTTCTCCGATGCAGAGCGGGCAGCTTTGGATTTCTCCCTGGCGGCCTCCATGGTCCCCAATGCGGTAAATGATGAGATCAAACAACGCCTGTACAAGTACTGGAATGAAGGTGAGATCGTAGAAATGTTAGGTGTGATCGCTTTGTTTGGTTACCTCAACCGCTGGAATGATTCCATGGGCACTTCCATCGAAGAGGGAGCGGTAGAAAGCGGAGAGCAATACCTTGGAAAACACGGCTGGAACAAAGGTAAACACCTTTAATGTGATGCCTGCTAGCGTGCTAGCATGAGCATTTCAGAGAATTTCTTCTATTCTTTTTTGTAGCTTCGGAATTACATCCTTTTCAAACCATGGGTTTTTTGAGCGCCAAAACCTATTTACTGGTGAAGGGTGTGGCAGCGGCCAGTACTTTGGAAGGAAATCCTCGAAATTCTTCACTTTTTCGGTAAGATTTTTCGCGTCTTTAGGGAAAAAATACTGCTGAGCATAGGTTCCTATTAAAAGTATCAATTCCACATCCTTGAACGATTGGAAGACCTTTTCATGCCAGGTTTCGGCGCACTCTTTCCTGGGGGGCAAATCACCCGTCTTACCTTTTCCCGGATAGCAAAATCCCATAGGTACAATTCCGAAGAGATCCACATTATAGAAATCCGTCTCCTCCACTCCCAGCCATTCCCGTAATTTTTTACCGCTCTGATCGTCCCAGGGAACACCGCTTTGGTGAACTTTAGTTCCTGGCGCCTGGCCCACGATAATGATCTTCGAGTTTTCCGAGGCTTCAATAATGGGCCTTGGGCCTAATGGTAGATGTTCAGCACAAATAGTACATTGTCTTATTTGGGAGATTAAATCCTTCATTTCTTGCCTTCTACCACAATTACGATCTCTCCCTTTACCTGCTTCGCCTCAAAATGAGCAAGAACTTCCGTAATCGATCCCCTCACCGTTTCTTCATGCATCTTACTAAGTTCACGTGAAACCGAAATCCTTCTGTTCTCTCCAAAAAATTCCGATAACTGCGTTAGGGTCTTTAATAATTTATGTGGGGATTCGTAAAAGATGATAGTGCGGGATTCTTCTGCCAGTAGCTGTAGGCGAGACTGCCTGCCTTTTTTAACGGGTAAAAATCCTTCAAACACGAACCTGTCGTTAGGAAGGCCACTATTCACCAGCGCAGGCACGAACGCTGTGGCGCCCGGCAAACAATCTACCTCTATCCCGTTCTCCACACAAGCCCTGGTGAGCAGGAATCCTGGATCGCTAATGGCCGGCGTACCCGCATCGCTTATAAGTGCGATGGTTTCGCCAGAGTTGATCCTGGCCACGATCGCATCTACCGTTTTATGCTCATTGTGCATATGATGCGACTGCATAGGGGTAGCGATCTCGTAATGTTTTAAAAGTTTGCCGCTTGTTCGGGTGTCCTCTGCAAGGATAAGATCTGCCTGCTGTAACACTTCAATAGCGCGAAGGGTAATGTCTTTCAGATTTCCAATTGGGGTGGGAACTAGATAGAGTTTTCCCATGGTCTTGTTCAATTGAAGCGTTTTTCAACAACGGTCATAAAGCGTTCAACGTATTCTTCTTTATTAAGCCAGTAATTGTAATCCGGCTTAACCTTTCCTTTAATAAAAGTATCTGCCTCCTCGAACGATTGCATACTGTTGATCTGTGAAAGAACTCTGGAATACTCATCTGCCTTTCCGTTGAATAAATGCTTGATGAAGGCGAGTCTGTCGTTTAGACCAATGTTCAGCCCCGTATTTACCACATCGTTAAGAGATTTAGGTTTATCGGCCTCTGAGGTTCCGTTCGCCAGGGAATCTTTTTTAATCCCTGCCGGGGGTCGAACCACCTCTGTAGATTGTTGTTCTTTTCTCTCAAAAACGGGTGTTTCCTGATAATTTGAAGCAAATTCTTCCAGATCGTTCTTTATATATTTTTTCTTAGGAAGAACTTCTTCAAGCAGTTCGTCAACCTGCCTGCTTTCTTCCGGCATTTGGGCAACGATATCTTTTATTTTTTCCATTAAAGGCTCCACCAGCTCTTCCTTATGTTCGGGTTGTGGAACGGGTTCGGGTTCCACAAACCAGTTTCGTTCCCGGAATGATTTCGAATCATAAGACTGAGAGCCTCCTTCCAGTTGTCCTTCCAGATATTCAAGTACCGTTAATTTTTCATAGATAAGCCTGATGGCCTGTTTAACCTTCAGCACGTTGAAATCGCTTCCTTCTCTGCCAAGTTCGCTGGCTAATTCGGATATTTCCTTCTGAAGTTTCTTCTTCATAAATTTTTATATTGAAATGATTGTCCTCTCTTTAGTTTTGTTAAATTTACGCAACCTATATGTAAACGTCAAAGAATTCCTTTTTATTCTAATTTAACCCTATGTTTCTCGAAAATACCGTAAATCAGAAAGAGCAGTTTGGCTGGATCGAAGTGATCTGCGGGTCTATGTTTTCGGGTAAGACAGAGGAACTCATCCGAAGATTAAAAAGAGCCAAGTTTGCACGCCAGCGTGTGGAGATCTTCAAACCTGCTGTAGACCAACGCTACGACGAGGATAAGGTGATCTCTCATGATAGTAATGAAATTAGATCAACGCCGGTACCTGCTGCTGCTAATATCCCCATTCTCGCCGACGGCTGTGATGTAGTGGGTATAGATGAGGCGCAATTCTTCGATGACGAAATTGTAAAAGTTTGTAACGATCTTGCCAATAGCGGCGTTCGTGTGATCGTGGCAGGACTGGATATGGATTATAAAGGGAATCCTTTCGGGCCAATGCCAAATCTCATGGCGACTGCCGAATATGTAACCAAAGTGCACGCCGTATGCCCGCGAACTGGAAATCTCGCCCATTACAGCTTTAGAAAGGGAAATAGTGACGAGTTGGTGTTGCTGGGAGAGACCGACGAATACGAACCTTTAAGTCGTGCGGCCTATTACAAAGCTGTCCTGAGGGAAAAAGTAAAGAAAATGGATGTGAAGGATCCCATCGAATTACCTTCGAAAAAGCAAGCATAGCCAATGCCAAAAGCCTCTCAGACCATCCTGGAAATTGATCTCAATGCGCTTGATCACAATTACAGGTTCATCACTTCCCATTTAAAACCGTCCACCAGGATCCTTGGTGTTGTAAAGGCAGGTGGATATGGTAGCGATGCGGCCGAAATTGCTAGAGAATTACTTGTTTTAGGTGCAGATTATCTCGCTGTAGCATACGTTAGCGAAGGCGTGGCGCTCAGGGATGCCGGAATAATGGCTCCCGTTTTAGTACTTCATCCACAACCTGTTAATTTCGATCAGTTAATTGCCCGATGCCTGGAACCGGCTATGTATAGTAAGCGTGTTTTAAGTGCTTTTATCGCCAAAGCCGAGGAACTTGCTCAAAAAAATTATCCTGTACATATTAAATTCAATTCGGGTCTAAATCGTTTAGGATTCCAGGAAGAGGATACCCAATGGATCGCCGAAACTCTATCGGGAACCGATTCGGTACGTGTAAAAAGTATGTTCTCTCATCTTGCGGCTAGTGAAGATATGGCTGAAAGAGATTTCACCCTGGGGCAGATCGCAAAATTCAAGTCGATTGCCAGCGAAATGAAGACCTTACTTGGTTATGAACCTATCCTTCACCAGAGTAATACTTCGGCTATCCTTAATTATCCCGAAGCAGAACTGGATATGGTGAGAACGGGTATTGGGCTCTATGGTTATGGTAACAACCCCAAAATAGATAAGAAACTCAGGCCTGTGGTAAATCTAAAATCGGTTATCTCACAAATACACAGGATAGAACCTGGCGAAACGGTAGGCTATAACAGAGCCTTTAAGGCCTCCGGTGCGGAAGTAACAGCTACTATACCCATCGGTCATGCCGATGGGATCCCGAGATCCCTTGGAAATAAGAAGGGCTTTGTTCTTATAAATGGAGAAAAAGCACCTATAATTGGCAATGTGTGTATGGATATGTTAATGGTTAATATTACCCATATCGATTGTAGGGAAGGGGATGAAGTGACTATAATAAGTGAGGATATTCCGGCAACTACTCTTGCCGAAGCAGGCAATACCATTTCATATGAGTTGCTCACCGCCTTATCCCATCGAATAAAACGTGTTGTTTGCCGAAAATAGATCCTATATTTAACTGTAAATGCTTATGCTAGTACATTTTACGTAACTTTGCGCCATTAACTTAAAACCTATCAACATGTTAAAGGAATTCAAGAATTTTATAATGACCGGTAATGTTATCGACCTGGCGGTAGCTGTTATCTTAGCCGGAGCAGTAGGTCTCGTAGTTACGGGATTCACAAATGATATTATTATGCCTATAGTAGGACATTTCACCGGAGGAATGGATTTTGCCGAATTAAAAGTAGTCCTTACCGAAGCAAGTGTGGACGCAGAAGGTAACGAGATCCCTGAAAATGCTATTATGTGGGGTAGATGGGTAAATGCACTAATTAACTTGGTTATCGTTGGTTTTGTGTTATTTATCATCGTTAAGGCCTACAACAAAACAAAGAAGCCAAAAGAGGAAGCTCCTGCAGCTCCAGCTGGCCCAACTCAGGAAGAATTGCTTGCTGAGATTAGAGACCTTCTAAAAAAATAAAACGTTCGTAGCCGCTACGCTACTCATTTTAACCCCTAAACCCTTCGTTGCACTTTGCTTCGAAGGGTCTTTTTTATCATTTTATTCTGAAAATTTACAATGCTATCAATTACTTTTGACATTTAAACCTGAACTATGAAAGTTGCCGTTGTTGGTGCCACCGGAATGGTGGGAGCCGTGATGCTAAAAGTACTTGAGGAAAGAAATTTTCCTATTACACAATTTATCCCCGTTGCTTCGGAACGCTCTGTTGGGAAAAAGATCGATTTTAAAGGAAATTCATACACTATTATTGGCCTGGAAGATGCCGTAAAGGCCCGCCCGGACATCGCGATTTTTTCGGCAGGTGGTGCAACCTCTCTCGAATGGGCACCGGCTTTCGCCGCCAACGGAACCACCGTTATAGATAACTCATCTGCGTGGAGGATGGACCCTTCTAAAAAATTAATTGTCCCCGAGATCAATGCAGAAGCCTTAACTTCAGAAGATAAAATAATTGCGAACCCCAATTGTTCCACCATACAATTAGTTATGGCTCTCGCCCCTTTACATAAAAAATATACCTTGAAACGAGTGATCATCTCAACCTATCAGTCTGTATCGGGAACCGGTGTTGCAGCTGTTAATCAGCTTGAAAATGAGATAAGGGGTGAAAAAGGAGAAATGGCCTATCCGTACCCTATTCACAAAAACGCTTTGCCTCATTGCGATGTCTTTGAAGCCAACGGATATACCAAGGAAGAAATGAAATTGGCAAGGGAGCCGCAAAAGATACTGGACGACAGAAGTTTTTCTGTATCGGCAACAGCGGTTCGTATTCCAACGGCTGGCGGTCATAGCGAATCTGTTAATGTTGAGTTCTTTAATGATTTTGACCTTTCGGAAGTTAGAAAGCTACTGCATCAATCAGCGGGAATCACCGTTCAGGATAACCCGGAAACAAATACCTATCCAATGCCAATATATGCCCATGATAAGGATGAGGTGTTCGTAGGGCGAATTCGAAGAGATGAAACACAGCCCAATACGCTCAATATGTGGATAGTAAGTGACAATTTACGCAAAGGGGCCGCAACTAATGCGATTCAGATCGCAGAGTATCTGGTGGCCAACAACTTAGTTAGCAAAATGATGCGGGAAGTATAGTCGCCGTATCAACTTCTTTACATTTTTTCAATCCCGAACCTTGCTTAGCTTCGGGATTTTTATTTTTCTGTATCTTTAATTATATATAACCATAACCCACCAACCGATGAATTCTAATTTTACCACTATCCTCAGACTAATTCTTGCCCTGGTTTTACTAGTTTTCGGATCTAATAAGTTTTTTGGCTTTATTCCTGCTCCCGAACTTTCTCCCGATGCAGCCAGTTTTATGAGTTCCCTTACGGCCACCGGCTATGTGCTTTATTTCCTTGGAATTCTGGAAATATGGATAGGCCTGTTGCTGCTCTTCAAAAAATGGGTTCCTTTTGCTCTTCTTGTATTAGTTCCTATCTCTGCTAATATATTGCTATTCCATATTTTTCTCGATCTGCCCGACATTATCCAAGCAATCGTTGTTGCTGGTCTTAATGCCATCCTGGTCGCAAAATACTGGAAGGCGTACCGGCCATTGTTTCAATAATAAGAAAACATAAAATCGGAAGGATTCTTTAACGTTTTGACTGTGGGGTTTTTAGTACATTTACAGTCAAATTTCGAACCATTATGAAAAAAAGTATAATACTGTCTTTTCTTGTATTGGCTGTAGTGGCGTGTAAAGAAGAGATCAAAAAAGAGCCCATTGTTGTGACATACCCCGAAACCAAGAAAGTTGATACAGTAACTAACTATTTCGGTACTGAAGTAAAAGACCCGTATCGATGGCTGGAAGATGACATGAGTGAAGAGACTGGTGAATGGGTAAAAACTCAGAACAAAGTTACTTTTGGGTACCTCGACAGTATTCCGTTTAGAGCAGAACTTAAACAGCGTCTGGAAACTTTATGGAATTACGAAAAGGTAGGCGCGCCGTTCAAGGAAGGCGATTATACTTATTTCAGGAAAAATGACGGCCTTCAGAATCAATTCGTAATTTACCGATATAAAACTGGCGCAGATCCATCAACAGCAGAAGTTTTTCTGGATCCTAACACCTTTAAGGAGGATGGAACCATCTCCCTAAGCGGCCTAAGTTTTTCGGAGGACGGTAAAACCGCCGCCTATAGTATCTCTGAAGGTGGCAGCGACTGGAGAAAAGTATTGGTGATGAACACCGAAACCAAAAAGATTATTGAAGATACGCTAAACGATATAAAATTTAGCGGGTTGTCTTGGAGATCGAATGATGGATTTTATTACTCCAGTTACGATAAACCTAAAGGCAGTGAGCTGTCTGCCAAAACAGACCAACATAAATTGTACTACCATAAACTAGGAACACCTCAAAGCGAAGATAAACTCATTTTTGGTGGTACGCCCCAAGAAAAACACCGTTACGTAGGCGGTTATGTAACAGAAGACAACAAATACCTGGTGGTGTCTGCCAGTGTCTCCACTTCGGGGAACAAATTATTCATTAAAGATCTCGAAAAACCAGCCAGTGGGTTTGTAACGATCCTGGATCATACAGATAGTGACACTTTTGTATTGGAAAATGTTGGAACCAAGCTATATCTAGCCACCAACCTGAATGCTCCAAACCAGAAGATCGTAACAGTAGATGCCTCCGATCCACGTCCTGAAAATTGGGTAGACTTCCTTCCCGAGACCGAAAATGTACTCAGCCCCTCAAGCGGAGGTAAGTATATCTTCGCCGAGTATATGGTGGATGCAGTTTCAAAGGTTTTTCAGTACGACATGGACGGGAATCTTGTACGCGAAATAGAATTACCAGGAATAGGTAGCGCTGGTGGATTTGGGGCTAAAAAGGACGAAACAGAGCTGTATTATTCTTTTACCAATTACGTTACTCCCAGCAGTATCTATAAATACAATATGGAAACAGGCGAATCTGAATTATATCGCAAGCCTGAGATCGATTTTAACCCCGATGATTACGATAGTAAACAAGTTTTCTATACCTCGAAAGATGGAACCAGGATCCCTATGATCATTACACACAAAAAAGGTGTCAAGCTGAACGGGAAAAATCCAACCATACTTTACGGATATGGAGGTTTTAATATTAGTCTTACTCCTGGATTTAGTATTACCAATGCCGTTTGGATGGAACAAGGAGGAATCTACGCTGTCCCCAACCTACGAGGCGGAGGCGAATACGGTAAGAAATGGCATGTCGCCGGTACCAAGATGCAAAAGCAGAATGTATTCGACGATTTTATAGCGGCCGCCGAATATCTTATAGAAAATAAGTATACTTCTAAAGATTATCTGGCCATAAGAGGTGGTTCTAACGGCGGCTTGTTAGTGGGCGCCACAATGACCCAAAGACCAGACCTTATGAAGGTGGCGCTTCCTGCAGTAGGCGTGCTGGATATGTTGCGCTATCATACCTTTACCGCTGGTGCGGGATGGGCGTATGACTATGGAACTGCGGAGGACAGTAAGGAAATGTTCGAATACCTGAAAGGCTACTCCCCTATTCACAATGTTAAAGAAGGGATTGAATATCCGGCTACGCTCATCACTACCGGAGACCACGACGACAGAGTGGTCCCGGCCCACAGCTTTAAATTCGCCGCCGAGTTACAAGACAAACAGTCGGGTACAAATCCTGTACTCATCAGGATTGAAACCGATGCGGGTCACGGAGCCGGGACACCCGTGAGCAAAACCATCGAGCAATATGCAGATATTTTCGGGTTTACACTTTTTAACATGGGATATGAAGTACTCCCCGAAAAAGTGAATACGGAAGTGATAGAATAGGCTCTGAAAAAGTATTTCTGAAGGTTGTTTCCTAACTTTAAGAGCAAAGGAAACAACCTTTTTTATTTCTGAATTATGCTGAAAGTAAACATCCGTTCTTTTTCCTACGGACAAAACGAAATTTTGAAGGACATAGAATTTCGTCTCGCAAAAGGAGAACATATGGCCGTATTAGGAGAAAGTGGTTGCGGGAAATCAAGCCTGCTCCACCTTGTCTATGGTTTGCTGCACCTTGAACACGGTACTATCTCCTGGAATGGCAATATCCTAAAAGGACCCAAATTCAACCTTGTTCCGGGGGAACCATTCATCAAGCTAGTGGCTCAGGAATTCAACGTGATGCCTTTTACAACGGTGGCCGAAAATGTTGCCGAACATCTTTCAAGACGCAATATGGATGCCGACGCCTCCCGGGTTGAAGCCTTGTTGGAAGTGGTGGATCTTTCCAATTTTTCGACAGTCATGGTAAAAAACCTCAGCGGAGGCCAGAAACAACGGGTTGCCCTGGCCAAAGCCCTGGCTAACGAACCCGAACTTTTATTGCTGGACGAGCCTTTCAGCCATATCGATACCTTCAGAAAAAATAAACTAAGACGAAAGGTATACAGCTATTTAAAAGAAAAAAATATTGCCTGTATCACCGCAACTCACGATGCCGGCGAAGCACTGGCATTTTCAGATACGATCCTTTTACTGAAAAATGGTAAAATTGATGCATTTGGCACTCCCAGGCATGTATATTCTTCGGTATCCGATACGTATCAGGCAGGATTCTTCGATGAGGTAAATAAGCTGCCATCGTCGCTTTTCGATCATGACAATACCAACGAACAAAGTATACTATATCCTCATCAGCTTGTAGCAACTACAGAAAAAACAGAGTTACAGGTAAGTGTTCTCCAGAGTTATTTTAAAGGCAGCCATTATCTTATTCTCGCCAATTGGAATGGAGAAACCGTATTTTTTGAGCATGAAGTCGAAATACCCAAAGGAGAGCAACTTTATCTAAAGAAACGGGATTGAGGATATCATTTAGTATATTTAACCATATACAATCCTACAATTATGAAAAGGTTGATTCTCTTATCATTAGGTCTATTTCTTTACACTTCTGGGATTACAGGGCAGGATGCAGCTTATTTAAACAAGGTAGACTCTATCGATAACCTCATTGAAACCTTGTACGGCGTGATCTCCGGCGAAAAAAATGAAGCGCGCGATTGGGAGTTGTTCAGATTTCTGTTCACGCCGGAAGCCAAATTAATACCTTCAGTAAAAAATAAGGAAGGAGTTTATGAAGTGCGATATATGACTCCCGAAAACTATATTGAAGCTGCCGGGAAATGGCTTATGGAAAATGGATTTTATGAAAAGGAAATTTTCCGAAAAACTGAAACGTTTGGAAATATCACTCACATTTTCAGCACCTACGAATCATTTAAAAGTAAGTTGGACACGGCGCCATTTATGCGGGGAATAAATAGTATACAGTTGCTTGATGATGGTGAGCGGTGGTGGATCGTAAATATTTACTGGACTCAGGAAACAGAAAATAACCCCATTCCTAAATCGTATTTGCCACAATAATCCCTAGACCACTTCCTTGATTTTTATGGTGGTATCGTTAAATTGTGCAGTATCTCCTTCCTTTTTCCCTAACAGTAACTTCCCAATGGGCGATTCGAGAGAAATACAGTAATAAGTGCTGCCATTTATTTCCACTGCTCCCGCAGAAACACCCATAAAATACGTAGCCCTGTCTGTAATTACGAGGCTTCCTAAATGAGCTATTTCGTTAATGTGTTCGAGAGAGATCTTATTGAGGATTAATTCTTGTTTTTCAACTTCCGCTAGCTGCTGACTCAAATTCTCCCGTTCCAATTGTAGCATTGCGCGATTGGTGTGGTGTTTATCACCTACAGTGCTCTTTTCTTCATCAAATAATGAATCCTTAATATTGGCAATAGCAGCATTGATTCGAGTCCTGTGTTCAGAAATATAACGCTCACACCGGTTTAGTAAAATCGATTTAATTTCCTGGTTGGTCATTTTTACTAATATTTAATTCTCCTAAGTTATTCATTTGTCGCAAGACCCACTGCTTTCTTGCTTCGAGATAGGCCGATCGTGGCGAGGCTTTATATTTACGAGGGTTTGGCAGAATAACGGCAATAGCTGCGGCCTGATGGTGCGTTAATCTTGAAGCATCTGTATCGAACCAGTATCTTGCAGCCGCCTGGGCCCCATAAACTCCATCTCCCATTTCGATGCTGTTGAGATAAACTTCGAGGATTCGTTCTTTACTCCATAGGTTTTCAATTAGAAAAGTAAAATAGGTCTCGAGAGCCTTTCTAAACCAACTTCGGCCGGGCCAAAGAAATACGTTCTTCGCCGTTTGTTGGGTAATCGTACTTCCTCCCTTTAATCGTTTCCCGGTTTTATTGTCGATATACGCCTTTTTTATAGCGTCGTAGTCGAATCCATTATGTCGAAGGAAATTTTGGTCTTCGGAACTGATCACAGCCAGTTGCATAGATTTCGAAATATTTTCTAGCTTTACCCAGTCATGCCGTATCTCATGCTTTCCTTCCGCCTGAAATGCGCGTATCGCCATCAATGGGGTTGCCGGCACCGGAACAAAACGGTAGACCAAAACCCATAGCACACTAAGAACTATAAACCAAAGCGTAGTTTTAACCAGAAATCGGAACAGTTTTTTTATCATTAGGAATCTACTAGATCTGCCAGTTGTTTGCCTACCGAACTTCCTATGGCTACACCCATTCCTCCGAGGCGAACACCACAAAAAACATTGTCTTCTATCTTCTTTACGATAGGCTTCCTTTTGCCACCAACTCCCATTATTCCACTCCATCGGCTATCAATTTCAAACGGAGTATTAGGTAGTATTGTTGTGCTAAGTAGTTGTTCCAGTTTGTGTTGCACCAGATCCGTAAGTCCGGCCTCAACCGTTTCTTCAGATTTAAAGTCGAGGTTTCTTCCTCCCCCCAAAAGGATCCTGTTATCCACGTTTCGGAAATAGTAATATCCCTTGTCCAGATGAAATGTTCCTTTTATGTGTAAGTTTTCTATAGGATTTGTAATTAAAACCTGTGCTCTGGCTGGTTGTAGGTCTTCATTAAAAAACTGTTTTGCAAAACCATTTGTCGCAATGAATAGTTTTTTTGATGAAATTTCTCCAAAATTGGCCAAAACAAGCGAAATTTTGTCTTTATCGGCCGAAAATGAGTCAATATTGGTTGAATTTAGTATAAAAATGTCATTTTTTAGCGTCTTCTGAATTAATGAATTCATCATCAAACCTGTATCCAACTGACCCTCATATTGGTTAAAAATCACTCGTTTTTGTGTGTTTTTAAATGAAAATGGGTCATTTTTTAACAAAAACACCTCTTTTTGGGTAAAACCCGCCCTTTTCATCATTTGATTAACATAGGGTATTTTTGATCTACATTCTTCGAAAAAACTTTCATCGTTTGAAGAAAAGATCTCGTAACCGCCGTATTGATAGAATCTCATTGCCTGATCCCCAATAGTTTTTCGTAACAAGTCCAGGCCCTTTGCCCTATTTTTAATGAGCGCAATAACTTCCTCCTCGGTATGTGTTTTTAAGTCGTCCAGAATTTCAGAAACGCTGCCAAAACAAGCAAATCCTGCATTCTTGGTGCTGGCGCCACTGGGTAGAACACCACGCTCGAATACAACTATTTTCTTATCGGGGAATCGCTGTCTTAACCTCAAGGCGCAACTTAGCCCCACTATTCCACTACCAACGATGGCAAAATCTATATTGCTGAGCCATGTTTTACGCTCCCAGTATGAAATATTGTTATTTTGAAAATTCTTCATTTGGAGTAAAAATCAACAAAAAGGGCCAAATTCCTAAAGATTTTGTGCTCTTTTTTGGAATTTGGCCCAATTTTTAGCCATTATTCGAAATTATTTAATCTTCTTCCGGCGATTCCATTTTCCAATTATTCATAAAGGCAGTAGTATAATTCCCTGCTACATAATCGGGGTGGTCCATAAGTTGTCTGTGGAATGGAATAGTTGTTTTTATCCCTTCGATCACGAATTCGTCAAGCGCACGCTTCATTTTATTGATAGCCTCATCACGGGTTTGTGCCGTGGTAATTAGTTTGGCGATCATTGAGTCGTAGTTTGGCGGAATCACATAACCCGCATATACATGAGTGTCGAGCCGCACTCCATGTCCGCCAGGAGCATGCAGCGTTGTGATCCTTCCTGGAGACGGGCGAAAATCGTTGTACGGATCTTCAGCATTGATCCTACATTCTATCGAATGCAAATTTGGAGTGTAGTGTTTTCCGGAGATAGGTACCCCTGCGGCTACCAGTATCTGTTCCCGTATTAAGTCGAAATCTATCACCTGTTCGGTAATAGGGTGTTCCACCTGAATACGTGTATTCATTTCCATAAAGTAGAAATTACGGTGCTTATCTACGAGAAATTCTACCGTACCGGCGCCTTCGTATTTGATAAATTCGGCGGCTTTAACGGCAGCCATTCCCATATCGTTCCGCAATTTCTTTGTCATGAACGGACTAGGGGTCTCCTCGGTTAATTTTTGATGTCTTCGTTGTATGGAGCAGTCTCTTTCACTAAGATGGCAAGCCTTGCCTGTGCTGTCTCCTACGATCTGAATTTCGATATGTCGTGGTTCCTCAATAAGCTTTTCCATGTACATATCGTCGTTCCCGAATGCCGCTTTACTTTCTTGTCTGGCCGATTCCCAGGCTTCTTCCAGGTCTTCTTCCTTCCACACGGCTCGCATTCCTTTACCACCGCCACCGGCACTAGCCTTCAGCATTACGGGATACCCGGTCTCTTCGGCAATTTTCTTACACGTTTCAAAATCGGGAATTATCCCATCACTTCCAGGTACACATGGCACACCGGCTTCTTTCATGGTTGCTTTAGCCATCGCCTTATCACCCATACGCTCGATCATTTCGGCCGACGCACCAATAAACTTAATCTCATGCTCCTCACATATCTTAGAAAATCTAGCGTTTTCAGAAAGAAATCCATAACCGGGATGTATAGCGTCTGCATTTGTTATTTCTGCAGCCGAGATTATATTGGCAATCTTTAAGTAGCTTTCAGAACTTGGAGCCGGGCCAATACATACGGCCTCATCTGCAAAACGCACATGAAGGCTCTCTTCATCAGCTTTCGAATATACCGCCACGGTTTTTATACCCATTTCTTTACAGGTTCGGATAACACGTAACGCGATTTCACCACGATTGGCTATTAATATCTTTTTAAACATAATCTTCTAGAAATTTCAAAACAAAACATTCCTTCAAATGTGATGCTCTGTGATTTGAATTTACGAAGGATCAACCAAAAACAAAGGTTGGTCGAATTCTACCGGGCTTGAGTCGTCCACTAATACTTTTACAATCTTACCGGAGACTTCACTTTCGATCTCGTTGAATAGCTTCATGGCTTCGATCACACATAGTACATCTCCAACGGCCACAGAGTCTCCAACTTCTTTGAACACCGGTTTGTCCGGAGCCGGTTTACGATAGAACGTACCTATAATAGGCGATTTTACAACAACGTATTTAGACTCTTCATCTGCGGCCGCGGATGAATCTGCAGGCGCTTTAGGCGCCGCGTCTGCCGGAGCAGCTGCAACCGCCTGAGGCTGTGCAGGCACAGTCATTGCTGGTACTTGTTGAATGTAATGCGTATCACCAGATCCATCGGTTTTACCCGTACGAATCGTGATCTTAACATCATCCATTTCAAGCTTAACCTCACTGGCACCAGATTTAGCCACAAACTTGATCAGGTTTTGTATTTCTTTTAATTCCATGTTGATTGGTTTTCAGTTATGTTAATTAGTTCGAATTATAGGCCCATTTTACATAAACTGCGCCCCACGTAAAGCCACCTCCAAAGGAAGCGAACACTAAATTATCTCCTTTTTTCAATTTACTTTCATAATCCACCAGACAAAGTGGTAAAGTGGCGGAAGTGGTATTTCCATACTTCTGAATATTCACCATTACTTTATCTTCCGGCAGGTCCATTCGTTTGGCTGTTGCATCGATAATGCGTCTGTTTGCCTGATGAGGCACCAACCAATTTACGTCATTTCCCGTTAATCCATTCCTCATCATGATCTTTTCGCTTACATCGGCCATGTTGGACACAGCAAACTTAAATACTGTCTTTCCGTCCTGGAACACATAATGTTGTTTGTTAGCCACGGTTTGAGCACTGGGAGGTAGAATTGAGCCTCCGGCATCTATTTTCAGGCTTTGGCGCCCTATACCGTCGCTACGTAAGATCTCATCCTGCACTCCAAGGCCGTCTTGATTTGGTTCGAAAAGCACCGCACCTCCTCCATCACCAAAAATAATACAGGTGGTTCTATCCTCATAGTCGATTATGGAAGACATCTTATCGGCACCAATTAAAAGTACTTTTTTATATTTCCCGGATTCTATATATCTGGCTGCTGTAGACATACCGTATAAAAAACTGGAACAGGCAGCAATCAGGTCGAATGAAAAAGCGTTTACGGCACCAATTTCGGTGGCTACGTAAACGCCTGTTGCTGCTACGGGCATATCGGGTGTGGCCGTTGCCATAATTACCAGGTCAATGTCTTTTGGGTCTGTATTACTTTTTTGCAACAGATCCTGGGCCGCTTTTATAGCTAAAAAAGAGGTTCCTTTTCCTTCTTCCTTTAAGATACGTCTTTCTTTGATCCCCGTGCGGGTTGTGATCCATTCGTCATTGGTATCTACCATAGTTTCGAGGATCTTATTGGTAAGTACATATTCCGGCACATATCCTCCTACAGCAGTTATTGCGGCTGTGATTTTGCTCATAGCTTTGACTTAAATTCGCAAAAAGGCATAAAAACAGCCTTAAAAGATGCGAAAATTACTAAAAAATCGTCAAAAAGTGGACGTTTTTATGTTTTTTTGAAAACTTACTGGAAATAAAAAAACTCCTGCAAATATATGCAGGAGTCATAATTATAATTCGAGTTTACTATGCTTCGACTTCTTCAGTAGCATCGATAACTACCTGGCCTCTATAGTATAATTTCCCTTCATGCCAATGGGCTCTATGATATAAATGCGCCTCACCCGTAGTTGGGTCTGTTGCGATTTGCGGGGTTGTTGCTTTGTAATGCGTTCTTCTTTTATCTCTTCTTGTTCTTGAGATTTTTCTTTTAGGATGTGCCATTACTCAATATTATTTATCCGTTAATAGTTTCTTTAATTCGTCCCATCGGGGATCTGTATTTTCATTTCCCGACAGATCCTCATTGGATCCTTTCGGACGTAATTCTTCAAGTTTTTCGAGTATTTCACTTTTTAACGTACCGTCCCCTACTCCCGGATGAATTCTTCGGGTTGGTACGGCCAGTACGATCGATTCGTAAACATATTGCTGAATATTTACTTCATGACTTCCATGAGGAAGAATCAAAAGGTCTTCATTCTCATCATTATACTCCTGGCCAAATTTCACTACAAAATGATATTTGCCAGATACAGCCTGATCGTATGGTTCGTTGGTAATGTCACAATGAACACCCACAGTACCATTAAAATCGAGATAGATGTCGAGTAATGTCGATTTCTTATCCAGTAATACGTCGAGCCTGATATTTGCTTTTTCAAACTCGTCATACCCAAAATGCTCAAAGAACGTATTCGTAATTTCGAAATTAAACCGGTGTTCTCCTATTTTCAATCCTATAAAAGGAATGGTATATTCTTTCAGTTCCTCCATGGTCGCACCCGTTAAACAGCTTTACCTTAATTAAAAGGCGGCTGCAAAGATATAAAATAATTTCAATAGCGATTCGATTTTACTGCTTCTTTTTGGCAAATGATCTCTTCGGAA
>CAJQNO010000064.1 GCA_905479745.1 uncultured Flavobacteriaceae bacterium
TTAAAAGAATTAAAAGGTAAAGCAGCGTGGCTGAAATAGATATATACGCGGCACTGAAAAAGTTTTTTGGTTTCACGAAATTTAAAGGGCTACAGGAAGACGTTATAAAAAGCATCCTCGCTAATCATAACACTTTCGTTATAATGCCCACCGGAGGTGGCAAATCCCTCTGTTATCAACTTCCCGCATTAATAAAGGATGGTACTGCAATTGTAGTGTCTCCCCTTATTGCTTTAATGAAAAACCAGGTGGATGCACTTCGTGCACATTCGGACGAAGAGGGGATTGCACATGTTTTAAATTCATCTCTAACCAAAACCGAGATAAAAAAAGTGAAAAGCGATATTTCGGCCGGAATTACAAAACTTTTATATGTAGCCCCCGAATCTCTCACCAAAGAGGAGAATGTAGAGTTTTTGAATGCTGAAAGAGTCTCCTTTGTCGCTATAGATGAAGCGCATTGTATTAGCGAATGGGGACATGATTTCAGGCCCGAGTACCGTAATTTACGTACCATCATCAAGCGAATAGGTGATAATATCCCTATAATTGGCCTTACGGCAACGGCCACTCCCAAAGTGCAGGAGGATATATTGAAAAACCTGGGCATCCAGGACGCCAATACCTTTAAAGCTTCATTCAACCGCCCTAATCTTTACTACGAGGTTCGTCCTAAGACCAAGAATGTGGATGCCGATATCACGAGATTCGTCAAGCAACATGAAGGAAAGAGTGGTATAATTTACTGCCTGAGCAGAAAAAGAGTGGAAGAGCTAGCCCAAACCCTGCAGGTGAATGGAATTAAGGCAGTACCCTACCACGCCGGGCTGGATGCTAAAACACGGGTTAAACACCAGGATATGTTCCTTATGGAGGATGCCGATGTGGTAGTGGCAACGATCGCATTCGGGATGGGGATAGATAAGCCCGACGTTCGCTTTGTGGTGCATAACGATATCCCAAAGAGTATTGAAAGTTATTACCAGGAAACAGGAAGAGCCGGTAGAGATGGAGGTGAGGGGCATTGTCTTGCATTCTACAGCTACAAGGATATAGAGAAACTGGAAAAATTTATGAGCGGTAAGCCGGTAGCCGAACAGGAAATTGGTCATGCCCTCCTTCAGGAAGTCGTCGCCTTTGCCGAAACTTCTATTTCGCGCCGAAAATTCATCCTGCATTATTTTGGTGAGGAGTTCGATAACGAGACCGGCGAAGGAGGAGACATGGACGACAATATGCGCCACCCTAAGAAAAAACACGAGGCAAAGGAAGAGGCTAGAAAGCTTTTGGATGTGATCAATAAGACCAACGAGAAATACAAGGCCAAGGAGATCGTAAATGTAATGATCGGCCATGTTAATGCAATGATCAAATCCCATCGTACTAATGAACAGGATTTCTTCGGAATTGGTAAAGACAAGCCGGTCGAATACTGGATGGCGTTATTAAGGCAGTTGTTGGTAGCCAGATTTCTTCGGAAGGATATAGAGACCTATGGCGTAATTAAATTAAATGATTCCGGCCGTGACTTTATAGACCATCCTACGTCTTTCATGATGACCGAAGACCATTCGTTCAAAGAAGCCAACGACGACAACATAGAAGTGGCCCAGAAAAGCGGAGCTGCCGTAGCAGACAATAATCTGTTTAATATGTTGAAGGCCGAACGTAAACGTGTAGCCGATAAACTCAGTCTCCCGCCTTTTGTGATATTTCAGGACCCTTCCCTGGAAGATATGGCTCTAAAATATCCTATTACTATGGACGAGCTCTCCACCGTTCACGGAGTAGGTGAGGGGAAGGCGAAGAAATACGGCGAATCTTTCCTGAAACTAATAAAAAGATACGTGGAGGAGAATGATATTGAGAGGCCCGATGATTTCGTTGTGAAGTCCACCGGTACCAATAGCGCTCTTAAATTATATATCATTCAGAATGTAGACCGAAAATTATCCCTCAGGGATATTGCTTCGGCAAAAGGCCTGGATATGCCAGAATTCATTAAGGAGATGGAAGCGATCGTATATAGTGGAACCAAGCTAAATATCGATTACTGGATAGAAGAGATCCTCGATGAAGAACAACAGGAAGAGCTACACGAATATTTTCTGGAGGCAGATTCAGACAAGATAGATGCTGCTATGGAAGAATTCGATGGCGACTACGACGATGAAGAACTACGGCTCTATCGCATCAAGTTTATTAGCGAAGTGGCAAATTAATTCCTCACTTAATAAAAAGTACTGCCCTGAAAGCTGAGACCCTGCAGACCCGGGATCATGATCACCTTTATTCTTATCGATAGTCACGACAGCCTAATTCGATCCCGATCCCCTTATTTATATTTGAAAGAATGAGTACCTTTGCAGCTCTTAAAAATAAAGATATGCAAGACGGAATCTACGCAAACATCAGTACTGATAAAGGTACCATTAAAATAAAACTAACCCACGACAAAACACCTGGGACAGTTGGGAATTTTGTGGCTTTAGCCGAAGGAAACCTGGAAAATGAGGCAAAGCCTCAGGGTACTCCTTATTACGACGGACTCACATTCCACAGGGTAATACCGGATTTTATGATCCAGGGAGGTGACCCCAACGGTACAGGTGCCGGAGGGCCGGGCTATAATTTCGACGATGAGTTTCATCCAGAATTGAAACATACAGGACCCGGAGTTCTTTCCATGGCGAATGCAGGCCCCGGAACCAATGGGAGTCAGTTCTTCATCACGCATGTGGAAACCCCTTGGCTGGACAATAAACACACCGTTTTTGGATATGTGGTCGAAGGACAGGAAGTGGTGAACAGCATCGCCCAGGGTGATACCATGCAAAAAGTTGAGATTGAAAGAATAGGGGAGGAAGCTCAAAACTGGAATGCCGTTGAAGCTTTCAGACAATTTAACGGAGCGAAGGCGGAGCGAGAAGCCGCAGCGAAAAGAGCACAGGAAGAACTTCTTACTTCTATTTCGGAAGGATTCGAGCAGACCGAAAGCGGACTCAGATATCAGATCATCCAGGAGGGAAAAGGTGAAAGGCCCGATGCTGGACAAACAGTAGCTGTACATTATAAAGGTATGTTCCCAGATGGCACCGAGTTTGATAATTCGTTTAAAAGAGGCAACCCCATCGAGTTTCCGGTTGGTACCGGGCAGGTGATATCCGGCTGGGATGAGGGAATACAATTGCTGAAAGTAGGTGACAAAGCTAGATTCGTGATCCCTTCACACCTGGCTTATGGAAGTCGTGGTGCCGGGGGTGTGATACCACCAAATGCTACGTTGGTTTTCGATGTGGAGCTAATGGATGTGAAATAGTTCATAAACTGTTCAGAAATAAACTTGGGAACGCCTTCAGAAATGAAGGCGTTTTTTAATTTAGCGGTTGTTAGAAAAACCCAAGAAACCAAACTCATGAATGAAGATCCATTAAAATACCCGGTAGGCAAGTTTGAAATACCTGAAGTCATTTCAGAAAAAGATATAAATGAAGCCATCACAATACTGGAAGTCTTTCCGGAACAGTTGAAGTTACTTACCTTCAATCTAAGCGAAGATGAGCTCGACACCCCTTACCGTGAAGGCAGCTGGACCATACGGCAATTAGTACATCATATATCCGATAGCCATCATCACAGTTATAACAGGATCCGATGGGCGTTAACAGAAGACAATCCAATGATCAAGGCATACAACCAAGATGCGTTTGCCGAACTGGAAGATTATAAAACCTGGCCAATCGCCTGGTCTCTTTCACACCTGGAAACTGTTCACCACAAGTTGGTAAACCTGATGCGAATGCTTACGGATGAACAGTGGAATCGAAGATTTCAGCATCCAGATATGGAAAATGGTATGAGTTTGAAAGAAATGGCGCTTATGTACGCCTGGCATAGTATGCATCATTATGCCCATATCAAGAATGCCATCGGTTAAACTTCCTCTTTTTTCCATTTGATATTACATCCCATACTGGGTTTCTGAACCTTGCGTTGCGGACTATTATTCAACACATTATCTAGTGCTTCGCGCAGATCACGGCCGTTCACCGGGATACTGTTACCGGGCCTTGAATTGTCTAATTGTCCGCGATAAATAAGTTTTAGTTCATCGTCGAAGAGGTAAAAATCCGGGGTGCAAGCCGCGTCATAAGCCTTGGCAACTTCCTGGGTTTCATCGTACAGGTAAGGAAAAGGATAGCTGTGTTTACGGGCCGTTTCCCACATTTTCTGTGGAGAGTCTTCGGGATAACTCTCTACATCGTTACTGTTAATGGCCACAAAACCGAAACCGGTAACCCTGTAATCGTTACATAGCCGCACAATTTCTTCATTCACATGTTTAACATAAGGACAATGGTTGCAAATAAACATGACAACCGTTCCTTTTTCTCCTCTTACTTGATCGAGGGACACCGGCTTATTGGTTATTGCGTCAATAAGCACAAATTTAGGTGCCTTGGTGCCGATAGGAAGCATATTTGAGGGAGTAAGAGCCATAACTACTTTTTCTAAATTAGTTTGTAAAATGATGATAAAGTTACAGCATTAGAATAATATAAGCCGCTTGTGATCTTCAAAGCAGAATTGTATCTTTAGATATAAGTTGATCTGAATGAAAAATTCGTACGATACACTTACAGAAGCAATCAACGACCTTACCAAAATGGGGTACGATGTAGATTTCAATTTGGTAAATGAAGGCATCGAATCCAAAGACCTGAAAGCAAGATGGCTGGCCTGTGATCTGGAGGTTGTAAAATATTATCGGTTTGAAGGGATGACAGACCCGGGGGATAATACGATCCTATATGTTATAGAAACTAAAGATTGTAAAAAAGGATTGCTGGTAGATAATTACAGTGCAAAAGGGACAGAAATCTCGCCCGAAATGATCAAGAAATTGAAGATACATCATGACTAAGATGATTAGCTGGGACGATTTTCAAAAAGTAGATATGCGTGTTGGTACTATCCTGGAAGTTGATGAATTTCCGGAAGCTCGCAATCCTGCGTATAAGTTAAAAATAGACTTCGGAAAGGAGATAGGTATTAAAAAATCTTCAGCTCAGGTAACTAGCTTGTATACCCCGGAAGATCTCGTTGGGAAACAAGTGATCGCCGTTGTTAACTTTCCGAAGAAACAAATAGGACCATTTATGAGTGAATGCCTGGTGTTGGGTGCGGTTCAAGGTATGGATGTTACTTTGCTAACCCCCAACCAAGCTGTTGCGAATGGCCTTAGTATTTCCTGATCAGAGGTCTGAAAACTCTACAAATTCATATTCCGGTGAGCTTTCAAATAATTGCCTTAAAATGGCGGCATGACCATTGCCCATGAGTACCATGATACGATCGTTTGAGTCACCCGTAATATCCTGAATATTTTTAAAGATCCGTAAATTGCGATTATACCACCACATAGACAGGTAATCTGCGCCTTTGTGGTGGTCAGACTTAAAGAAACCTATGAGATAGGCGCCATAGCCATACTGGTGGGACTCTTTCGAATTCATATAGGTGATAAAATCGAGCAGACTAACCTGCGATGTGAGCTTATCGTCGTTTTCGATCCAATTCTTAACATAATCCCAGTATGGATCCTCGTAATCCCAATTCAATCCCTGTGTAAGTTTCTTGTAAACGAGAGAATCATTTTCTTTTAGATCCCCTATCATCGAATAGGAGTTAACCTCGTATAAAGTGTCCAGACCGGTTTCGGAGGCGATTCGCATTGCCAGTTGATATCGTTCATCGCGTTTGTCTCGATGTTCTCCAGCTTTATATTCTCGTAATTTCTCCGTTGCTCTCCAACCCGGATTCGCTTCGACAGCGATCTTCGTGGGTCTGAATTTTTTAATGTACTCCACCAACTCGGTCATTTCAGACTTCTTTGGTTCTTTCAAGACATCTATTTTATTCTCCTCTGCGGTTTTAAGTTCGTCTAGACCGGGATAGTTGAAATGGAACACTCCCACGACCAGAACCTTTGCCTTGGCAGGCGGGAAAAATGAGGATATCGGTGGAATTGATACGGTGTCTTTCCCTGAATCGACGTGCTTTAGATCTTCCCTGTTTGTATCTGTACAAGCCACCAGAGAAAGAGCCATTATGCTAAAAATTAATTTTTTCATGATTGTTGGTTTGGTTTACCTTAAAGAGCCTCTGGACTTTAAATTGTTACACTCTCACATGCAATCTATGGCTATAGTAGAAGTAAATGTTAAAATTTCATATATTGCAAACCAGGCCCCTATTTAAACGTACATGTCGTTCCTCAAACAAAATGTTTGGACTTTTGTAATTTTTATCATTGGTATCACCGCGATATATCTTATCGATCGAAACCAGACCGATAATGAGGTGCAGAAGAATAAACTGAAACTCGAACAGGCCCATCAGAGATCGGTGAGTCAATTTACTACTGCTATTCACGAATTTGCGGCACTGGCTGCAGGTATGAAGGTGTTTATGAACGAATCTGAAGAGTTACCGTCGGCCGAACTTCTACATCGGTTTGTTCAGAAACAATTGGAGGCCATACAATCTAACGATTCGATAGCTGTAAGCTATTTAGACAGTACACACACGTTTAAATATTCCTTTACGCGTCATAAGATGGATCCTAATAATCTTGTTGGTAGAAAAGTAACGACGATACGTTCGGCAGATAAGATACAGGCACTAAACCATTTGATGCAAACCGATAGCTTGTTGCTTTTCCCTCCAATGAACCTGGTGGAAGGCTGGGTAGGTATCCCACTCAACTTTCGCGTTCGCAGAAATGAGAAAACCCTGGGTTATGTAGCTCCAATACTACAGTTTAAAACGCTCATGCAGGGCATGTACACCGAACAAACTAAGAAAGATTTTGCCTTTCGATTTCGTTGGGAGAATGAATACGAATTCGACCGGGAACAAGTGTACAACAACACCAAGGTCTATAACACGAATAAGGACCCCGAATACTATGGAAATTTTAATATCAGGGATGCAGATTTTTTAAGCAGTGAACTCAATCTTTACGGTAGTAATATCGAAATAAGTACGGCATTTAAAAATTCAACTGTAGAAAGGAATTTGGTGATCTATATTCTACTTATCGGTCACCTTCTGTTAACCTCTTTGTTTTTTATTCTGAACCGTTTACGGCTGAAAAGTAAGGAACTTAATCGTGAATTGGAAAGTGCTAACGAATTGCTGGAATATCGCGGTCTAAAATTATCCGAGCAGAATGACGAACTGAAAGATCTCAACAAGACAAAAGATAAATTGTTTTCTATCATTGGACATGATCTGAAGCAACCCTTACATTCTATCACGGGATTATTACAACTATTGGAGAACGAACAAATAGAGGATCCATCGCTTAGAACCATAATTACCGAGCTTAAGAAAACAACCAATAATACCACCGAATTACTTTCCAACTTATTGAGGTGGGCATCATCTCAAACGGGGGATTTAAAATATCAGCCCGTGATGTGTGATCTTGATACAATTCTGGATAATGCGATCGATGGTATTAAACCAGCCGCGCGTTAAAATCTATCAAAATAGATGAACCCGTAAATAAGAATGTTCAGGTATACGCCGATGCTAATATGCTGAGCACCGTATTTAGGAATCTTTTATCAAATGCCTTAAAGTTTACACAACCTAATGGCAATATCACCCTGAGCATGGAAACTAATTCCGATTACGCGATTGTACACATACAGGATGATGGCATTGGAATGAAAGAGGAGGAACTATCCAGACTTCATAACATGGAATCTCAAATTAGTTCATTAGGAACTTCAGGCGAGATTGGTACAGGGTTAGGGTTGCTGCTTTGTCGTCAATTCATCTCTATGAACCACGGTAAATTAGAGGTTACATCGAAGGAGAACGAGGGAAGCCGATTTTCTGTTTTCATTCCACTTCATAAAACCGAAGCAGAAGCTTCCTAAACTTAACATACATTTCCATCTATTACACTTTTTGTACTCGCTTAAGTACAACATGGAACACCTTATTTAGTCGATTTTACTAAAAACGACGGAGCCGTATAGTCCTTTGGCAAATAAGCAG
This sequence comes from uncultured Flavobacteriaceae bacterium, assembly GCA_905479745.1. Lineage (GTDB taxonomy): Bacteria > Bacteroidota > Bacteroidia > Flavobacteriales > Flavobacteriaceae > Pukyongia. Next base: position 8,074 of record CAJQNO010000064.1, read on the forward strand.
CTGGAATAGTGCTCATATTGCCATCGCGGGCAGCTCGATAATGCGGTGACAGGATCTCTATACCTTCTTCGTTACATACATCCTGAATGTGCTGATGTAATTGTGAATAGATGGTTGCCTGCTTATTAGGTTCTCGAATATACCCGTTCACCTGGTAAGACACATAGAAATCATCCAAACTGGTTTGTAACACAAACGGTTCCGGGTCATCCAGGATAAATTCGGTTCTCTTTGCTGCTTCAATAAGCGCACTATGCATTTTAGCCCATGGAACGTCATACCCAATAGTTACAGTAGTGTGAACGATTAATCCTCGTACATCCGCATCGCTACTATAATTGATCGTATGACTATTCATTACCTTAGAGTTAGGTATTGAAATGATCTCGTTTTTGGTAGTTCGCACCCTGGTCACCAAGGACGACTTTTCAATTACGTCCCCTACAACATCATCGATCTTTACCCGATCTCCAATCTTGAACAATCTCATGTAAGTAAGGACTAGTCCGGCGATAAGGTTGGATAAGGAACCCGCCGAGCCAAAAGTGAACAAGAAGCCCAGGAAAACAGAAATTCCCTGAAAGACCGGGGAGTCACTTCCAGGCAGATAAGGGAAGATCACCACGATCATAAATGCTATTACAAGCACTCGAATGATCTGGTACGATGGATTAGCCCAATCCGGATAAAAACCGCCTATTTTGAGCTTCTCGCTGGCAATTTCGTTCTTTAGGAAACGCAATCCTTTTAAAACATACCTGAATACGATCACGATCACTACTATAGTGATGAGGTTGGGGAGATAGTTCCAAAAACCAATAAGGATCTTTTTTACTGGGCTAACCACATAACCGAACAAGGTGTTGGCAAAATTTCGAGTCCATGGGAAAATCCCGAACAGAACCGGGAGAGCCAGATAAATTACTAACAAGACACTACTCCACTTAAGGATCTTATTCACCGTAAGTAATGCGGTTACCTGGCGCTTTGCATCGAACAATACGTAATTCTTCAGCTTTATGCCTTTTATCTTCTTGTTCTCCTGCTCACTTATCTTGTTTGCTATCCAATTGAAGAGTTTCCCGATATAACGAATAATAAACCAAATAAGACCTAAAACCAACAATGCCAGGACGATATTTTTTGCGATGGAGAATAAATTAGTCTCCGCCCTATACCTCTCAACTTCCTCTATGATCTTGATACGATAAGTCTTCGCAAGATCGAATTGAGAACTATCCTCCCATAGGGCGTCGTTTTCCGAAATACTGGCAATGATGGTTTGGTCGTAACTAATGTCGAAGGTCGCTTCAGATTGAGCGATACGTAACGAATCCGGATTAAATTCCAATAGGTCTGGAAGCTTGCGAATCCTTCTATTTATCGCATCTGCACGTTCGGCGGCAGTAAAGCTACCCAGTTTATTATGTATTAACCAAAGTGTGTCCTTAAAAAAACCTACTACAGCATAACCTTTGGTCGACTTGCGAAGCAATTCGATCTGTTCTTTTTTCTGTCGCACAAGTTCAGACTCCTGTAATTTAAGCTGATCTATTTGCTGTTGTAATTGTACACGTTTCGCTTTGTCTGTGTCCTTTAGCAGATCTATTTCCTGCTGAAGTTCCACCCGTTTTAACGAATCGATCTTCCTCTTCACTTCTAATTGTGAGAGGTAATTCAAGGAAACCGCATCTGCCGATGTGTTAACAGTATCTGTGCGGCTTGCAATGGTGTCGTTCTGTGCATTCGCTACCAGCGAAAACATCACAAAGAGAACATAACGAAGTACTACTTTTAAAGTGTTCATAATGATGAAAAAATGAGGGCGAAAGTAGTACAAAATTTAATACAAAACACGATTTAAGAAAACTTTAATCTGATTCGTGTAGTGAATTAAATAATAGATTATCAATTAGTTATGTTGATAAACCCCTCTTAGTAACCTTTTGGCATTCCTAAACTTCGCTATCCAGGATATCGGTTACAACGTAGTAGCGAGGATCGTCTATAGAATTCTGTATCACCTGGTCGAACTCCGGATTTCTCTTCAGAAGTAATGCTTTACAATCCGGACTTAAATGCGTTAGTGTTACTTTTTTACCCGCAGCCTGGTATTTATTTACAATCCCTCGCATGGCTTCCACCCCGGAGTGATCACTTACTTTAGATTCGATAAAATCAATTTCAACAT
>CAJQNO010000065.1 GCA_905479745.1 uncultured Flavobacteriaceae bacterium
ATAGAATCAATGATGAAAGATAAGAGAGTCTTGTATGTGTCTTCTGAAGTAATACCTTATCTGCCGGAGACCGAGATTTCTTCCATGTCGTTTGAAGCTCCGCGAATTGTGAACAACAATGGTGGGCAAATTCGAATTTTCATGCCGCGATACGGCAATATCAATGAGCGGCGACACCAATTGCACGAGGTTATTCGTCTTTCCGGGATGAATCTCATGATCAACGATCTGGATATGCCGCTAATTATAAAAGTTGCTTCCATTCCGAAAGAACGTATGCAGGTGTATTTTATCGATAATGACGAATATTTCAAAAGAAAGGCTACCTATGCCGATGAGGATGGTAAATTCTTTGAAGACAACGATGAGCGCGCTATATTTTTTGCTAAAGGAGTGATAGAAACAGTAAAGAAACTAAACTGGTCACCTGATATCATTCATGTACACGGATGGCTGGCTTCTTTCCTGCCGTTATATCTTCAGAAATATTATGAGAACGAACCTTTATTCGAAAATAGTAAAATAGTTACCTCGGTATACAATCAGGGCTTCGATGGTACGTTACAGGATAATGTAATGGATAAGATCAGGTTCGACGGAATAGCCGAGGAGCATATTGAGCGATTAAAGGAGCCTACTTACGTGAACATGATGAAGATTGCTGTCGATAATTCGGATGCGATCATAGTTGGTTCCGAAGAAATTCCCGAAGAGCTTACCGCTTATCTTAATGATGTCAAAAAGCCTGTGTTAAAGTATCATAAAATTGACGAGATAGAATCGGCATATATAGATTTTTACCAGTCTCAGGTATTGGGATAAATACAAGTATTTTTATGAAGATCAAATACACATTGCCAAAAGCATTGGCAATTTTCGCAATAATAATCGCCTTTGCCTCTTGCGAAGAAGACTTTAACACCATCGGGGTTGATATTATTGGCAACGAAACCTTTAAATCTAAATTCACCGATAGCCTTTCTATCCTCGCCTACAGCCGAAAATTACTTCCGGTTCAATCCAACGGTCTGCCGGTTTATCAACTTGGGGTCTATAGCGACCCGGTATATGGTAAAAGAACGGTGAACTTTCTCAGCCAGGTTACTATGGATGTGAATGAGCCCGATTTCGAGATTAACCCTAGGGCAGATAGCGTGGTACTTTTCCTGCCATTTTTCAGTACTCAGATCACAGATGACGATGATGTTGTTACCTACGAACTCGATTCGGTCTACGGAAATTCTCCTATCGATATAAAGATATACGAGTCTAACTTCTTTCTACGGGACTATGACCCGAACACCGGATTTCAGGAAGCTCAAAAATATTACACCAATCAGCAGCAATTGTTCGAATCTTTTAAAGGCGAACTACTTCATACTGTCGAAGACTTCGTTCCCAGCGACGAACCCTTTAAAGTAAACGATACGATCTCGTTCATACCCGGATTGCGTGTTAAACTACCCACCGACTTTTTCCAGGAAAAGATCCTTAATATGAGCGGTTCGGTCGAGTTGCTTAACAATAGTAATTTCAGGGATTATTTCCGCGGATTGTATTTTCAGGTGGAATCTGATACAGATGATGGTAATTTATTTATGATCAACCTGGAGGAGGCTAGTCTTACTGTTTATTATGAATTCCAAACCGAAGGAGGAAATGTTATTGGGACAGGGCAAACGGGCACAGATCCGGTTGAGCGATTTAATGGTGAATTTGCGATGTCCTTCGACGCCATTAGTGTAAATACTTACCAAAATACTTTACCTCCGGACCTTGCTGAAGAACTTTCGAACCCTAATTTGGAAGAAGGAGCCGAAACCCTCTATGTAAGAGGGGGTGATGGTATTATCTCGGTGATCGAACTATTTGGGCCAGACCTGGACGATAACGGGGTGGCAGATGAACTGGAAGACCTTAGGAACGAAGGATGGATCATCAATGAGGCAAATCTTATTTTTTATGTAGATCAGGATAAGGTGACCGGCGGAGAGCAGGAACCAGAGCGTCTTATAATCTACGATTTAAAAAATAGCTCTGTACTTGCAGACTATACTCTGGATATCACCTCCAATCTGGATCCGATTGATGCGCTCAATGTACATCTTGGTCGCCTGGAGCGCGGAAGTGATGACAACGGGGAATATTATAAACTTCGCATCACCAATCACCTGAGTAACCTTATCAATAAGGATTCGACCAACGTGCCTTTGGGAGTGATCGTAACTCAAAATGTTTTGGAAACCGGTTTCCAGGATCTTGAAAATATTCAGGCACCCGGGATCGAAGAAGTGCCAGCCGCAAGTGTGGTAGCTCATGAAGGTACCGTTTTACACGGGAACAGATCTAACGATCTTTCAAAGAGATTAAAGCTCCAAATTTATTATACCGAACCTGAATAAAATTAAATTTCTATGTGTGGTATCGTTGGTTATATTGGAAAAAGAGAAGCTTATCCTATCATTATTAACGGACTGAAACGACTGGAATACCGTGGCTATGATAGTGCGGGAATTGCCTTGTTCGACGGTTCCGATATTCAACTCTCTAAGACCAAAGGGAAGGTCTCCGATCTGGAAGAAAGGATTGGCAGGGAGATCACAACACATGGGAAACTAGGTATTGGCCATACACGTTGGGCAACCCACGGGGTTCCTAACGATATTAATTCTCACCCTCACTATTCTAATAGCGGGGATCTTGTGATCATACACAACGGGATCATCGAGAACTATGCTTCCATCAAGAAAGAATTAGAAAATCGTGGTTATACGTTCAAATCGGATACAGACACAGAAGTACTTGTAAATCTCATTGAGGAGGTTAAAAAGAAAGAGAACGTAAAACTTGGAAAGGCAGTACAGATCGCACTAAACCAGGTAGTAGGAGCCTATGCCATCGCATTGTTCGACAGAAAGAAACCGGATGAGATCGTGGTAGCGAAGCTGGGAAGTCCCCTGGCAATTGGTATAGGTGAAGACGAATTTTTTGTGGCCAGCGATGCATCTCCGTTTATCGAATTCACCAATAATGCGATCTATCTTGAGGATGAAGAAATGGCCATCATTCGCCTTGGCAGAGAGGTAAGGGTCCGCAAGATCAAAGATGATAAGTTAGTGGCTCCTTATATACAGGAACTGCAATTAAATCTCGAGCAAATTGAAAAAGGCGGCTATGAGCATTTTATGCTGAAGGAGATCTATGAGCAACCCACGGTTATCAAAGATACCTACAGAGGAAGGCTTTTGGCCGACCAGGGAATAGTAAAACTAGGAGGGCTGGAAGATCATATTGGAAAATTTAAAAATGCCAATCGTATCATTATAGTAGCCTGCGGAACTTCCTGGCATGCCGGGCTGGTTGCGGAGTATATTTTCGAAGATCTTGCCCGTATACCTGTGGAAGTGGAATACGCTTCCGAATTTAGATACAGAAATCCTATCATTAATGAAAAAGATGTGGTTATAGCGATTTCTCAAAGTGGTGAAACAGCCGATACACTCGCTGCTATAAAACTCGCAAAGCAAAAAGGTGCCTTTGTCTATGGAATATGTAATGTAGTGGGATCTACCATTTCACGCGAAACACATAGTGGTACATACACCCATGCAGGACCGGAGATAGGCGTTGCCTCTACCAAGGCATTTACTACCCAGATCACCGTGCTTATGATGATCGCCTTGCGCATTGCCAAAGAAAAAGGAACGATCTCCGAGAGGGATTTCATGTTGCATTTAAGGGAGCTGGAAATGATCCCCGATCATGTAGCGGAAGCGCTCAAGAGTGATGAAAAGATTAGGGAGATCGCCGAAGTCTTTATGGATGCCTCAAACTTCCTGTATCTGGGAAGAGGTTATAATTTCCCGGTTGCACTTGAAGGTGCACTTAAACTAAAAGAGATATCCTATATACATGCCGAAGGATATCCCGCTGCCGAGATGAAACATGGCCCGATTGCCCTTATAGACGAGCAGATGCCGGTTGTAGTGATCGCAGTGAATAGTAACCATTACGAGAAAGTTGTGAGCAATATCGAGGAGATAAAAGCTCGTCATGGAAAGATCATTGCTGTTGTTACCGAAGGAGATACCACTGTTAAGAATCTGGCCGACTATATTATGGAAGTGCCAAAAACGCCTGAGGCGTTAAGTCCGCTTGTAACCACCATCCCATTACAATTATTGTCTTATCATATAGCAGTAATGTTAGGTAGAAATGTGGACCAGCCGAGAAACCTGGCCAAGTCGGTAACCGTAGAATAATCTGGCTAATAGCCCAGACGTATTCCTTTCCTAAATTCCTGAATTTTTTGATACCTTTATTTTATGAAGGTAATCAACATGATCTCGGGCCCCAGAAATATATCTACCGCGTTGATGTATTCCTTTGCGCAACGAAAGGATTTCGTTGTGATAGACGAACCTTTTTATGGTTACTATTTAAAACATGCCAACCTGGCGATCAATCACCCTTCACATTTCGATATAATAGCTGCCATGGATTGTGAGGAGCATAATGTGGTTGAAAGCATAGAAGAGCTTGCTAAAACACAACATGTGTTCATAAAAGGTATGGCTCATCATTTTCTTTCTGAAGAGCCTGCATATCTAAAGAATTGGCAAAATGTTTTTTTAATAAGGCATCCCAGGAAATTGATCGCTTCCTTTGCTAAAGTTATCTCCAATCCAACCCTGAATGACATAGGGATTAAGAAATCTTTCGAACTGGTAAAATATTTAGAGCAAAATAATAAGGACATAGTTGTGATCGATAGCGACGAGTTAATGATCCACCCGGAGAATTACCTGAGAGAATTATGCAGCATTCTCGATATTCCATTATACAAATCCATGTTATCGTGGGAACAAGGGGGAATACCCGAGGACGGGATCTGGGCGAAACACTGGTATGCTAATGTTCATAAAACAACCGGTTTTAAAGTGCAACAGAAGAAACCGGCACAGGTCCCACCGCATTTGGGTCCGTTATTGGCCGAGGCACTTCCGTACTATGAAAGTCTTACACCCTATATCTTAAAAAACAAATAAACTATGCTTCAACAATTCGATCAGCGAAATGCAGATATCAAGGTATTTATAAAAGACAGACTCTATCCCAGGTCCGAAGCAAAAGTTTCGGTATTTGACAGCTCGGTACAGGGAGGCGACGCTGTATGGGAGGGGTTAAGGGTCTATCCGGAAGGTATAGTATGTCTTGAAAAACATCTGGAGCGATTACATCAATCTGCCAAGACCCTGGCATTTACTGATATTCCATCCAAATCTTTCATTAGGGATGCGATCAAACAGACGCTCGAAGCGAATAAAATGACAGACGATACTCATATCAGGCTTACATTAACTCGCGGGGAAAAGATAACCAGTGGCATGGATCCCAGGTTAAACCAAAGTGGTAGCTGCCTCATTGTTTTAGCCGAATGGAAGCCCCTTGTTTACGACAATACCGGAGGAATAAAAGTAATAAGTAGTAGTCAGCGTAGAAATGGGCCGCAATACCTGGATAGTAAGATCCATCACAATAACCTGCTAAATAATATACTGGCGAAGATCCAGGCCAATATTGCAGGTAAGGACGCCGGACTTATGCTGGATGAGCGCGGTTTTGTTGCAGAGCTTAATGGAAGTAACTTGTTTATGGTGAAAGGGGAAGCGGTCTTTACCCCGTACGCCAATGCCTGTTTACCCGGTATTACCAGGGATACGGTGATCTCATTATGCAAGCAGCACGGTATAGCTATCTATGAAGCAGACCTCTCTCTTTCTCAGTTTATAAATGCCGATGGTGTTTTTGCCACAGGTACAATGGGGGAACTAACGCCTGTTATCGAGATAGACGGAAGGTCCATTTCGAAGCAAAATGAGCTAATGAAAAAGATTATGAACATTTTTAGTGAAACGATCCGAAATTTATGCGAACCCCTGGCATAAGAATGGCTAATATTATGTGAATGAATATATTATGCATGAATAATAGTTTGTCGTATTATTAAATTAGAGAGTTTTCAATATAAAATCGTTAAAAAAACCCCTGTTTTCTTAAGAAGATGCTAAATTTATCTATATATTTAGCCGAATTTACTAATTAACATTTTACTAATATGAAGGCAATTATAGCTTTATTTTGCTTGTGTTTGAGTACAATTACTTTTGCGCAAACCGATATCAGCGGTAAGGTGGTCGATGAATCTGCGGAACCCATTTTGGGAGCCAATGTGATTGTTGTTGGAACCGGAACTGGTACCGTAACAGATTTCGACGGAAATTTTACCCTCAGGGTGGACCAGTCTCCGCCATTTACTGTTCAGATTTCGAGCGTTGGTTTCGAAACTCAGAATGTGGATATAACCACTAATAACCAGGTTGTAAATATCACCCTTGCCGAGGGGTCTGTACTGGATGAAGTTGTGATCTCGGCTTCAAGGACTCCCGAACGTATCTTTGAATCTCCGGTAACAGTGGAAAGATTTGATATTCAGGATATCAAATACGCTGCAAGTGCAGATTTTTACGACGGACTTGAAAACCTGAAAGGAGTAGACATTAACACCAACAGTTTAACGTTTAAATCGGTTAACACACGTGGTTTTGCAACCTTTGCGAACGAACGTTTCGTACAGTTGGTAGATGGAATGGATAACAGTTCTCCAGCCTTGAACTTTGTGCTTGGTAACCTACTGGGAATGACCGAACTAGATGTAAATAGTATCGAATTGCTTCCCGGGGCATCTTCGGCACTTTATGGGGCCAATGCCTTTAATGGAATTTTATTCATGACAAGTAAAAACCCTTTCGATCACCAGGGAATTAGCGCCTACTATAAGCGAGGAATTACCTCTCAGGTAGCAGCCGGGGACAATGATTTCTATGATATGGGATTTCGTGCAGCTCATGCATTTTCGGATAAATTTGCTGCCAAAGCTAATATCTCGATTCTTAATGGAACAGATTGGTTTGCCGTAAATGACGAAGACGTACTCAATCCTGGTAGAACCCGAGAACACCCTAATTATGATGGATTAAACATCTATGGTGACGAGGTAGCTACTAATTTAAGAGGAGTGGGTGTGGCACTGGCTAATATGGGTCTCATTCCTGCTGGTTCAGAAAATCTGCTGCCAAATGAAGATGTAAGTAGAACCGGATATAACGAATCAGACCTTACCAATTATAATGCGGAAAGTGTAAAATTTGATGCGGCACTTCATTACAGGCCATGGGCAAATGATTTCGAGGTGATCTATGTAGGTAAGATTGGAGTTGGAAGTACTATTTATCAGGGTGCTAACAGATATTCTGTGAAGAATTTCTTCCTTCAGCAGCATAAACTTGAGATCAAGAACGATAACTTCTTTGTTAGAGGTTACATTACAGATGAAGACGCAGGAGATTCTTATGATATGCGTTTCACCGGGATCAATATAAACAGAGCCTGGAAGGACGATTCAACCTGGTTTGGAGAATATGCCGGTGCTTTTATTCAGGCCACCCTTGCAGGTGCCACTCCGGAACAAGCGCATGCCCTGGGGCGTCAAACAGCCGATACAGGGCGTTATATACCTGGTACACCGGAATTTCAACGAGCATTCGATAACGTAACGAACGATCCTGATATCTCGACGGGATCTCAGTTTAAAGATGAAACTCAATTATACCATGTAGATGCAAATTATAACTTCAGTCATTTACTGGAAAATATAGCAGACATTCAGGTAGGGGGATCATACAGACAATACAGGCTAAATTCTTCAGGGACCATTTTTACCGATGGAGACGGACCTATTCGATATTCTGAAGTAGGAGCCTATACACAGATCCAGAAAAAACTGATGGACGACCGACTTAAACTTACGGGCTCTGTACGTTATGACAAATCTGAGCTGTTTGATGGTCAGTTTACTCCGAGATTAGCATTGGGATATACTGCCGGTGCAAATCGAAATCATAACTTCAGAGTTTCCTGGCAAACTGCTTTTAGAAACCCAACCACACAGGATCTGTTTATCGGACTGGATGTAGGTCGTGCAATCCTTGTGGGTTCTGCCGAAAGCAATCTGGATAGAGATATAAGATCCTTCCCATTAAGTGGAGGAGGCCAAAACGTAACCGGTTCAACTACTGCAACAATTACTGCAAGAGATGCCTATACAAATTCATTTACTGTGAATTCGGTATTAAACGGTACCCCGGAAGCGGCGGACATCAACCTTGTGGAACCTGAAGAAGCTGATGTATATGAAATTGGATATAGAGGAAAAGTATTCAACTTTATTATTGATGCATCTGCCTATTACAGTCAGTATAGTAAATTTATCTCCAATGAAAATGTAATAGTTCCATTATACGGAACCGTAGGTGATAATTTGTTATCATTACTCGCACTACAAAATGGAGATACTAAGATCTATCAAACGTACACTAATTCCGATGCCGATGTAAAAGCCTACGGAGCATCAATAGGAATTACTACAAGAGTGGCTAAAAAAGTTAGCATTGGTGCTAACTACACCTTCGCAGACCAGGATTTTGACCAGGAAGCGAATCCCGATTTCCGTACAAACTTTAATACTCCAATGCATAAGGCAAAGGGTACTATACGGGTAACCGATCTTTTCCCAAATTTTGGTATCGGAGCAAATTATCGATGGAGTGATGAATATTTCTGGCAAGCAGGTTTCGCCGATGGTATTGTTCCTTCATTTTCGGTTCTTGACGCTCAGATCAATTATAAGATTCCTAAGCTAAAGACCTTAATAAAAGTAGGCGCTAGTAACGTACTCAACGAAGAATATTTTACTGCCTATGGAACAGGGAATATTGGTGCACAATACTACGTTTCACTTGTTGTAAACAACCTTTAAAATTTAGTCTATGAAAAGTATATATAAAAATAGATTTCTACTGCTTCCGGTTCTGGGAATGTTACTCCTTGCCGGTTGTGAGAATGACGATATCCCGGTTGTTGAAGAAGAACCGGTAGTGCCTTTGGTGGCCGGATCGGCAAATGTCTCGAATTATGTTGCCGTGGGGAATTCACTTACCGCTGGATTCACAGACGGAGCACTATTCATACTGGGGCAGGAAAACTCTTTCCCTAATCTATTATCGCAAAAATTTGCGATGATAGGCGGAGGTGCTTTCACACAACCATTAATGAACGATAACATAGGTGGCGCCTTACTGGGTGGGGTACAGATCCTGAATCCACGATTATATTTCGATGGCGCAGGGCCCGCTCCTCTCAATCAGACTCCAACCACAGAGATATCAAATATTCAGGCCGGACCCTATAATAATATGGGAGTACCCGGAGCTAAAAGTTTCCATCTCCTTGCCAATGGATATGGCAATTTAGCAGGGGTACAGGCAGGTTTGGCTAATCCGTACTTTGTACGAATGGCCTCAAATCCTAACGCTTCTATGCTGGAGGATGCTGCCTCTCAAAATGCATCATTCTATTCATTGTGGATAGGAAATAATGATGTTTTAAGCTACGCCACATCAGGTGGTGCCGGAACAGATCAAACCGGGAATCCGGATCCTTCTACCTACGGGCCAAATGATATTACAGATCCTACTGCTTTTGCGGGGATCTATAATGCCATACTCGGGACTTTGGCAGGGAACGGTGCACAGGGAGTCGTGCTAAACATTCCTTATGTGTACACCATCCCTTACTTTACAACAGTGCCCTATAATCCTGTACCAGTTGACGCGGCAACAGCAGCGTTGGTGAATGGTGGATATGCACCTTACAATGCCGGATTACAACAAGCGCTTGGAGCAGGGTTGATCTCACCAGAAGAAGCTGCTGCGAGGACGATTAATTTCGTGGAAGGGCAAAATGCGGTAGTGATCGAAGATGAGTATCTCACCGATCTCTCAGGATTGGGACTGCCTAACTACAGGCAGGCAACCGCAGAGGATCTACCTACCTTATTAAGTGCTTCCTTTATTGGTACGCTGGTAGGTGGTAACCCCACTCTAATTAACGGAGTTACTGTTCCATTAACAGATCAGTGGGTACTTTCTGCAGATGAAGTTGCAGAAGTTACAGCAGCAACCGATGCGTTCAACGCTGTAATTGCTTCTGCTGCTAGTTCAAATGGGGCAATACTTATCGATGCTAATGCGCTTATGCAGCAGATCTTCGATACCGGAATATCTTTCGATGAATTCGAATTGAATGGTAGTCTTGTCTTTGGTGGTACTTTCTCCCTGGATGGAGTTCATCCAACATCACGAGGAAATGCTTTCGTGGCCAACCAGATCCTGTTAGCCATGGACCAGGCCTTCGGAACAAATTTCGAAGCCGCCGGTGAGTTATTTAAGGCAGCCGACTTTACCACTCTTTACCCCGAGATGTTACCGTAAGCATTTCAGAATAATAAATAGTAAGGCCCTTTCAGAAAAAAAACTGGAAGGGCTTTTTTTATTTCTGAAATCATACAGCGCATTTAAGTAACCAAATGAATAGTGTCCGAACCGTATCATCTTCAGCTCTGCTAAAAAATTAGTGAAATCGATTGCATTTTTAGGTTAGAAAAAACTATCTTTGCACCGTTCTAAAACAGGGTGTTAAGAGCACCCTTATATAACTAAAAAATAAACCTTTAGATAATGTCACAGATTACAGGAAAAGTTGCTCAGATCATCGGCCCGGTAGTAGACGTACAGTTTGCCAGTGGTGATGAACTTCCGAAGATTTACGATTCACTTGAAGTTGATAACAATGGTACCACTCTGGTACTGGAAGTACAATCACATATTGGTGAGAACACAGTGCGAACTATCTCCATGGATTCTACCGATGGACTAAGCCGTGGTGTTGATGCCGTTGCAACAGGAGCGCCTATCCAGATGCCTATTGGTGAAGAAGTTTACGGACGCCTGTTCAACGTAATTGGTGATGCTATCGATGGTATTGGTAACTTGCCTAAAGCGGGCAAGGACGGTCTTCCAATTCACCGTGAAGCTCCAAAATTTGAGGATCTGTCTACATCTACCGAAGTATTATTTACCGGGATCAAGGTGATCGACCTTATCGAGCCTTATGCAAAAGGTGGTAAGATTGGTCTCTTTGGTGGAGCGGGAGTAGGTAAAACTGTACTTATCCAGGAATTGATCAACAATATTGCCAAAGGGCACGGGGGTCTTTCTGTATTCGCAGGAGTAGGAGAAAGAACTCGTGAAGGAAATGACCTGCTTCGTGAGATGCTGGAATCCGGGATTATTAAATACGGAGACGATTTCCTTCATTCTATGGAACAAGGAGGTTGGGACCTTTCTAAGGTAGATAAAACTGCCATGAAAGAGAGTAAAGCTACTTTCGTATTCGGACAGATGAACGAACCTCCCGGAGCCCGTGCGCGTGTTGCATTATCAGGACTAACTATTGCAGAGTACTTCCGTGATGGGGCCGGAGACGGACAAGGGAAGGACGTACTTTTCTTCGTAGATAATATATTCCGATTTACCCAGGCAGGTTCAGAGGTGTCTGCACTTCTTGGACGTATGCCTTCTGCGGTAGGATACCAACCAACACTGGCTACCGAGATGGGTGCGATGCAGGAACGAATTACTTCTACTAAAAAAGGATCTATTACATCGGTTCAGGCGGTTTATGTACCTGCGGATGACCTTACGGATCCTGCACCAGCAAATACATTTGCTCACTTGGATGCAACGACCGTATTGTCTAGAAAAATTGCTGAGCTAGGAATTTACCCAGCGGTGGATCCATTAGATTCTACTTCTCGAATTCTTACACCGGAAATAGTTGGAGATGAGCATTACGATTGCGCA
>CAJQNO010000066.1 GCA_905479745.1 uncultured Flavobacteriaceae bacterium
CCAACTGAAAAATTAAGTGCATTCAACGAGTTTTTTTTACGTTGAACGAAATTTCCTAACAAGCAAAATTCTTTTCTTTAGTTTTGATTTGTAGTATTTGTATTACAAAAACCTCACACTTCTAACAAATATATTTGTTGCAGGTGTCTTTGAAAAAGACCGAATTGGAAATGAAGAAAATATTTATCGCCGATCATCATCCGGTTACAAGAAAGGGAATTGCTTGTATGCTGAAAAAGAACGATAATTTCGAGATTATCGGGAAGGCAAATAACGGAGATGAATTGTACAAAAGCTTACAGGAAGAAAAACCTGACATCCTTATTATGGAGATCGACATGCCCCATATTAACGGAATAAATGCCTTAAGAGGCATAAAAACAGAATTCCCGGAAGTTAGAGTACTTATTTTCTCAACGCATCCGGAGGAGATCTACGCTTTGCGTTCCATAAAATCTGGCGCCGCCGGTTATGTTCCTAAAACTGCCTCTACTAAAGTATTCCTGAAAGCCTTAAAACAGATCGCTAAAGGTGGTATCTTCCTAAATGAAGATCTTACCTCTACTTTCACCAGCCGCAATGTTGGTGAAACCAGTGCTATTAGTCGATATAAAAAATTGTCATCTCGAGAGATCGAAGTGCTTAACCTGTTATCCAGCGGAAAACGCAATAAGGATATCGCCAACGCACTCAACATAAACGAGAAAACAGTTAGCACCTATAAAACCAGGTTGCTAAAAAAATTGAAAGTAGACAATCTGGCCGATCTAATCCATCAGTCCAGAATGTTTCAATTTGGATAATTAAAGCACTCTCCTAAGTTTTTCGGAAAGCACATCTCTCAGGATGGTATAATCACTTATATTTTCCATTACGGTTTTGTCCTCATACTCCCCGTTTTTAACGGGACTTTTAGACAATTCGGCTATCTTCGATGTAACCAGGTGCCTTCTTAAATTGAGAATCGTTTCACTCACCACCTGTGAAATAGCATGCTTTTTCTCCTTTACGTAGATCTCTTTTCGCTCCCAATTGTGAAGACTGTATTTTTCTTCTTCCATAAGTATATGGGTAACAGTTTCTGCTTTTTCCGGTTGTAACTGATTCACCAGAGCGTCTATCTTCAGATCCTGCTCCTGGTTGAGTTTATTGATGATCTCATAATATAACTCTCTTAAATCCTCGTTCATAAATTCGATCTCGTCATCCTGAAGGTCCAAAAAGATCTTTTCAAAGACCTTTGTCCGCATTTTTTCCGGGGTAAAAGCTATCTCGCCTTCATCATTAGTTTCCAGGATCAGGTCGTCGAATTCTTCTTCCTCGGTGCCGTAGAGCAACAGCAGTTCGATGATCTTCCGTTCCAGTTCAAACTGTATATCTATTTTCTGAACAGCCTGACGATCGGCAGGTACTATACCCATCGTTTCAAGAGGTGGTTGTGCAGGTCGTTTGGAGGCTTCTCTTTTTTCCTTCTGAAGGAGTTGCGCCAGGGTATTGAAAAGAACTTCTTCAGAAATATCCATGATCCTCGAGCATTCCTTGATGTATACCTCCTGTTTGATCACATCGGGTATCTTCGAAATACTTACTACCATATCCCTGATGGTGTCTGCCTTTTTTATAGGATCGTTTTTCGCTTCCGAAGCCAACAAAGAGGCCTTGAAGCTTATAAAATCCTTAGAGTGCTCTTCCAGATAGGATCGCAGCATTTCGAGCGAATTCTCGCGTGCAAAACTGTCTGGGTCCTCCCCCTCGGGAAAGGTGCAGATCTTCACATTCATTCCCTGTTCCAGGATTAGGTCTACTCCTCGTAAGGAAGCCCTCAGTCCGGCAGCATCCCCATCAAACAATACGGTGATATTCCGGGTGAGCCTGTTGATGAGTCTTATCTGTTCCGGTGTTAGAGCCGTACCTGAAGAGGAAACCACATTTTCGATCCCGGTTTGATGGAACTGGATCACATCTGTATATCCTTCCACCAGGTAACAATTATCTTCTTTGGCAATTGCCTGCTTAGCCAGGTAAATACCATATAAGACCTTACTCTTGTGGTAAATATCGCTCTCGGGGGAATTTAGGTATTTTGCTGCTTTCTTATCACTGCTAAGTATCCTGCCACCGAAGCCCAGTACCCGGCCACTCATGCTTTTTATAGGAAACATCACCCTTCCTTTAAACCTATCGAACTGCTTTTCTTCTTTTACAATAGTGAGGCCGGTTTTCTCAAGAAACTCCAGCTTATATCCTTTTTTAATGGCCGTATCGGTAAAGGCACTCCACTGGTTTGGAGAATATCCTAATTCGAACTTTTTAATGGTTTCATCGGTAAACCCACGCTCTTTGAAATACGTAAGACCGATCGCCTTTCCTTCTTCGGTTTTATGCAGTGAAGACACAAAATAATCCTTGGCATACTCACTAACCAGGTACAAACTTTCTCGTTCGTTTGCCAGCTCCTTCTGTTCATCGGTTTGCTCTGTTTCTTCTATTTCTATTCCATACTTCTTTGCCAGATACCGGATGGCTTCGGGATAAGTAAAATGCTCGTGTTCCATAAGAAAGGCGACCACGTTTCCACCTTTTCCACTACTAAAATCCTTCCAGATCTGTTTTACCGGAGAAACCATGAAGCTGGGCGTTCGCTCATCGGTAAAAGGGCTAAGACCTTTAAAGTTACTCCCCGATTTCTTCAGCTGAACAAAATCACCTATCACCTCCTCTACACGGGCGGTATCGAACACATTATCTATGGTTGTTTTTGAGATCAATGGAAGAAAATCTGACTTCAGTAAAAATACTATTATTTTAAGTTTTCAGCATTAAAAAAAGGCCTCATTAATGAAGCCTTTTTACAATTTCAGGGAATAATGCCTATTCCAGGTCGAATCGCAATCCCAGTGATATATTGCGTTGTTCAATCGGGTTATCCTTAAAAATGGTATTGAGATCGTATTTTGCGTAAAGGCCTACATCTCCCCATCCTACATACGCACTTACTCCATAGATAAAATTGTTAGTATTGAAATCACCTTTTTCCTTTCGATCTACCTCCTGGCCCATATCGTCGAATCTTAACTTTTGGCGACTCCCCAACTTGAGCCCTGCATAACCTCCAAGTCCTACTTTTATTTTATTTTGTGTGGAATATCTAAAATAAGTGTCCTTCTCTATCTTCTTTGACGGACCAAACTCAAAATGCACGGGGATAACCAGGTTGTCGAGACGAAATTTAGATTTATCCAGATCCAGGTCGAAGGTTTGCAACTCGGTTTGAGAACCCGTATCTACAAAATATTGATTGTCCTTTGGTTTCAGGCCATTAAATTGAAATGAAAATCCGTATTTCACCCGTAGCCAATTGCTTTCTTTAAAGACTCGTGTTTTCCAGGCCCAGCCTAGTTCGGCAAAACGGCTGCCACCCACTTTATACACATCATCCCCTAATTTCCCGTCAACAATTACATTGTTTAAACCAAAAGCCAGCACAAAATCACTGGTGGTGCGTCTATCAAATTGCCTCGCCCTGTTTTGATTGCCGATGAAGATAAACGAATTATTGTCTTCGTTTCCAGAACCGATCTCAATTACGAATCTATCGCCATCATCATCCAGGATCGTTTCATCATCATTGCGCTTTAATAATTCGATCTTATTATCGATAATAGCCAGGCGGTTCTCAATATTAAGCGCGTGTTTTTCGGCAATTTTTTGTTTGAGTTCGTTTGCCTCTGCCTGGCTGATCTGTTCAAGTTCCAATCGTTGATTGATCCCTTCAACAGACGCTTTCAAGGCATCTTTTTCTTGCTCTACAATTCGATCTTTAGTGGCTTCCAATACCTCGATCTTGCTTAAAATTTCAGAGTCCTGGGCTTGAATTGAAGCCATACCCAGTAACCACACCGTAATTACGGTGCAAAAAGTAATTAGTTTCATAAGTGTTCAGATTTTTTTCCCCACTTTGCAGGGGAGTGATTGATGAATAATAATTAATTGTTACGCTCCGCCACAGCGGTCCTAATTCTCTTATAACCATCGCCAAGAGCATCGAAGACCTTATCCCTGAAACTTCGCTCCAGTTCGAACTCTACATCTTCAAGTAGCGCTGCAGCATCTATCTTGTTGTTTTGTGAGTTCAATATTCGTTGCTTGCTTATCTGGCGTTGTGCCTGTTTCAGTAGCTCATCGATCTCTTCGGGCGAAACCGTATTATTAGCTTTTACCCTGTTTTCCACTTCGGCTACCACCTCATTGACCTTCTTCTTCATAAAATCGTCATTCGTCATGGGTTGTTCCGGCTTCAGCTCGTTCCCTTTGATTATTTTCTCTTTCGGTACATTAGTAGCGACAGCCTCGTTATTGGTGTTGGTTGGGTCCACTTTGGCCAGGTATTCTTTCTTAATTTTGTTCTTTTCAATCTTTGGGATTTCTTTAATCACGGGATTTTCCAATTTTATTTCTTCGGAAGCGATCTCTCCCTCAGCGTTGTCCGGCACTGCAATGAACTCGTTCGAACTATCCTCGGGCTCGATATTGGGCAATTCTTCCGAACTATCTTCTACCAGCTCATTGCCACTGGCGATCCCATTATTATTCAGGAAAATAGCTGCAAGGATAAGTAAGCCTGTAAAACCTGCAGCAATCGCAAACCAGGTTGTACGGTTCAACTTTGATCTTTCCGGATTCCCAAGACGTGAATCCAACTTCTCCCAGGCATCTGCAGAGGGTTGTATTTCCCTCTCCTGTAACTTTTCCCTGATATTATCTTCTATCTTAATGGGTGCCATAGCTTGTATTATTTTGTTTATTAATCATTACCTGAAGCATGCTCCTGGCTTTCGATAATTGCGATTTGGACGTTCCTTCACTTATATGAAGTAATTCGGCAATCTCGCTGTGTTTGTAGCCTTCAACAACATACAGTACAAATACTGTTTTATACCCGTCGGGTAGCGCATCTATGAGCTTCTGAATCTCCTCTGCTTCCAATTCCGAATCCATATAAGCCGAATGCTCAAGAGAGTTCTCGATCATCGATTCGTCCTGAAAATTGAGTTTCTTTTGCCGGCGTAATTCAGAAAGTGATTCGTTCACCATGATCCTCCTTATCCATCCTTCAAAGCTTCCATTTCCAGAGTAGGTTTCTATCTTGTTAAAGACCTTAAAAAACCCACTCAACATAACCTCTTCGGCCAGATCCCCATGTTTTATATACTGTCTGCAAACACTTAGCATCTTAGGCGCAAACATTTCAAACAACTCATGTTGTGCTTTCCTATTACCCCTGGCTACATTTTTTATAAGGGTAGTGTAATTTTTATGTAATGAGATCAGCTTCAAGTTATGCTACGCAGGTTGTTTCATTTATATAGACGCTATTATTTTTCTAAGGGTTGCCTGAAGGTAGAAAAATATGTAAAAAGAGTGTTTTATTATTTCAATCAAGAAATATATCCCCGTCTTATTTCTTTCGGTCGATCACGTAATTCACCATTAATTCGAGAGACGATCTGTATTCAGATTCGGGATAGCTTGCCAGCAGTTCCAGTGCACGGCGCTGATAATCTTTCATTCGCTCGATAGCATATTCTAATCCACCTTTTTCTTTTACAAAGGCAATTACTTCCTTCACTCTCTTACGATCCTTATTGTGATTCTTTACCGAATTGATCAACCATCTTTTTTCTTCTGAAGTAGCTTTATTGATGGCATGAATTAGTGGAAGGGTCATTTTCTTCTCCTTGATGTCGATCCCCGTAGGCTTTCCTATTTTGTCGTCGCCATAATCGAACAGATCATCCTTGATCTGAAATGCCATACCAATCAATTCACCGAATTCTCTGGATTTCTCAACCTCCGTAGCCGGAGCGTTTACAGACTGTGCCCCCATGGCACAACAGGCCGCGATAAGGGTTGCTGTTTTCTGGCGGATGATCTCGAAGTATACATCTTCCGTAATGTCCAGCGATCTGGCCTTTTCGATCTGTAATAGTTCACCCTCGCTCATCTCACGAACCGCCA
Organism: uncultured Flavobacteriaceae bacterium; assembly: GCA_905479745.1. GTDB lineage: Bacteria > Bacteroidota > Bacteroidia > Flavobacteriales > Flavobacteriaceae > Pukyongia. The sequence continues at coordinate 6,019 of CAJQNO010000066.1, forward strand.
CCGATATAATCTTTAACAGATCGAAATCATCATTGTCGATAGATAAAAGTAAGCCTTTTGAAAGCAGGTAGTCCCCTACCAGCACGGCGATCTTGTTCTTCCACAACGCATTGATAGAGAAGAATCCTCGTCTTCTATTACTGTCGTCCACTACATCATCATGTACCAGCGTGGCAGTGTGTATAAGTTCGATCACAGAAGCACCCCTGTAGGTGCGTTCGTTTACCTCACCATTGTTGTTCATTTTCGCGATGAGGAAAACAAACATCGGACGCATTTGCTTCCCTTTCCTGTTTACTACATAATGTGTGATCCTGTTAAGTAGAGAAACTTTTGAAGACATAGCCCCTGAAAACTTTTTCTCGAAAAGTTCCATTTCGTTCTCAATAGGTAACTTTATTTGAGAGACTATCTTCATAAGTGGGTAAATGTACTAATTTTTAAGACTGGGATTGCTACGACTTATTTGCCAATTGCCCACAAGCGGCATCTATATCCTTACCTCGGCTTCTCCTTATGGTCACCGGAATTCTGTTTGCCTCAAGGCCAGTTATGTACCTATCGATGGCGTCATCATCTGCCTGCTGAAATTCACCGTCGTCTATCGGGTTATATTCAATTAAATTCACCTTACTTGGGGCGGCTTTGCAAAATTCGATAAGGGCTTTTATGTCTTCATCCTTATCATTGATACCTTTCCATACCACATATTCATAAGTGATCCTTTTATTGGTTTTTTCGTACCAGTAGATGAGAGAATCTTTTAGATCTGTAATAGTGAATTGCTTGGCGAAAGGCATAATCTTTTCCCGCTTTTCCTGTATAGCCGAATGCAGCGATACCGCCAGGTTGAATTTCACCTCATCATCGGCCAGTTTGCGGATCATTTTCGGAACTCCGGAGGTAGATACCACTATACGTTTTGGCGACATCCCCAGGCCTTCTGCCGAAGTGATCTTTTCAATGGATGCCAGCACGTTCTTATAGTTCATCAACGGCTCCCCCATTCCCATAAAAACAATATTGGACAACGGCCGGTTATGATATAGGCGACTTTCCTTGTCGATAGCCACCACCTGGTCGTAGATCTCATCTGGGTTGAGATTTCGCATTCGCTTTAGACGGGCTGTGGCACAGAATTTACAATCAAGACTACACCCTACCTGAGAAGAAACACAGGCTGTAGTACGCGAATTGGTAGGGATAAGGACAGACTCTACTATCAATCCATCGTGTAATTTTACAGCGTTCTTGATAGTACCGTCATTACTTTTCTGAATACTATCTACCTCTATATGATTGATCACAAAATGCTCCTCCAGTTGAGAACGGGTGGTTTTGGAGATATTGGTCATATCCTCGAAGCTATGGATCCCTTTATTCCACAACCATTCGTACACCTGGTCCCCACGAAACTTCTTGTCGCCCATTTCAACAAAAAACTCCTGAAGCTGCTCTTTAGACAAGGCCCTAATATCTTTTTTCACTGTTTTCATCCGCCTGCAAAAATACCATATAATAGTGTACCATGAAACTAAGGAAGATAAACTGAAAAAGAAAAGAGAAAGATTAGAATATTATCGGTTGATAATGATCTTTTTTGTGATATCGGCTCCACTGTCCTCATCTATCAAGTGAAGAAAATAAATACCTCTAGCATAAGACTCCACATTGAAGGTATTCATAGTATTAGAGAAAGATCCTATGGAAAGTTGTTTACCGGTTACTGTGTAAAACCTATAGACCAGATTTGGATAACGAGAGTTCATAACGATTATCTCTGTAGATGCCGGGTTAGGGTATATCTGCAGTTGTCCGGTAAGTTCAACATCCGGAACACTTAAGATATTCTGCATACTGTCCATAGTAGTTTGCCCGGTACCAACCGGATCCAGCCAGTCCATCAATCTGCTTTGTGGGTCTGATGCGGCAGCCCAGGACACTGCAAAACGGCCATAAATATCGTAATCGCCATTGTTTTGGGTTCCTTCGCAAAACGATTGTCCGGCATAAAGCTGGCCAATGATCCTGCCTTCTTCGTTAAATAAAGGAGAACCTGATGACCCACTCTCGGTGGTACCGATCTCCCAGCCATCTCCGTTCCCAACAGAGATCCCTTTTATTAGCCACACCTCGGTACCATTGGCATTTTCTTTTATGGCACCACTGTCGTCCCTACATATTTTCATGATATCTCCATTGGGATGATGGATACCCACTTCAAATTCCGGCAAATTGTCTGTATTATCCCAACCCGCAAAGGTGACATCCCAGGAACCAGGTATTTCATTGTACAATTCAACCAAAGCAAAATCGCTTAAGTTGCTATTCGCCCTTAGCTCGGCTCCACTCATCGTAAAATTAGACTGGATATCCTCGCTATCGTCTACTGTGCCACAAACAGGATCTGGACTCACCCAATTAAAACGGATAGACCAGAGTGCGGGATCACTGTTTTCCAGGCAGTGATTACCAGTCAATAAATAAGGAGTTTTATCCTGGGCGGTATTATTTATAAGTGCGGCCGAACATAGATATCCGTTCCCCAGGTTTAGCAGGGTTACCGCTTTTTTCACCAGGTCCTTTTTACTGTCGAAATCTGCTCCAATAGAGCAATTCACATCGTAGTTACAATCACCAGAATCGTTAAGGCCTCGCATTCCTTCCACCAGGCTGTTTATCTTTCCAAGCCTGTAGCCATGAATTAGTCCATCTATCTTTAAACTGGCCTCTTCGGTCACGAAGGCAGGCTGATAATATTCTATCCAGATGATATCTCCCATAACAAACCATGACCCCAACCGCTTATTAGGCCTGTTGGTGGCTTTAGAATAGGTTTTTGAGACATCGGTACGATCGTCGTTATACAGGTGTAACCTGCCACCATCAGGTATGTAGAACTGGTTAAAATTTATACTAAGGTTTATTGCGTCTGGAGATTGAATGGCTAACTGCCATATTTTATCACCATTAGGTAATTCTGTAAGCGTCCCCTCCTTTTTTATGTCGAGTTGCAGGCTTCTTTCTACACCATAACGCCATGGAAGGCTCTTATCCCTGTCGTTAATTAGATCCTGTTGCTGAATTTCATATAGATCTAAGGGCGGTAAGACGATTGGAGTGGTCCTTGTTTCAATATTTTGTACCCAACTAACCGGTAAATAGTTGCCTCCATCCTGCGCATAGGATGAAATAATGATGGCAAAAAGGAAAAAGTATAGTAAAACTTTTTTCATTTAAGGTATTGATTAGTTGCACTATAAGTATACTAAAATACCTTTTTATTTTGATTTTAAGAAATAGAAACTACAGAATACAAAAAAACCCGATGAGAATCGGGTTTTAAAGCGTTTAGATGATCAACATTGCATCACCGTAGGTATAGAACCTGTATTTTTCTTTAATCGCCTCGGCGTAGGCCTCCTTTATAAATTCGTGCCCGGCAAAAGCCGCAACCATCATAAGTAAGGTGGACTTTGGCGTGTGAAAGTTGGTGACCATACTGTTCGCGATACTGAAATCGTAAGGCGGGAATATAAATTTATTGGTCCAGCCACTATACGCATTTAACGTATTGTTAGACGAAACAGAGCTTTCCAGTGCCCTCATCACTGTAGTTCCTACCGAGCAGATTCTTCTTTTCTGAACGATCCCGGTGTTGATAGTATCTACAGCCTTCTGTGGGATAATAATTTCTTCCGAATCCATTTTATGCTTGGAAAGATCTTCAACCTCAACAGGACTAAATGTGCCTAATCCTACGTGTAAGGTCACTTCAGCAAAATTAACCCCTTTAATCTCAAGGCGCTTTAACAGGTGCTTCGAAAAATGCAAGCCTGCCGTTGGAGCCGCTACTGCACCTTCTTCCTTCGCAAAAATGGTTTGGTATCGCTCTGCATCTTCCGGCTCTACCTCTCTCTTTATATATTTTGGCAAGGGAGTTTCTCCCAGTTCGGTGAGTTTGTTCCTAAACTCTTCGTAGGATCCATCGAATAAGAAACGTAGAGTTCGCCCTCTGGACGTGGTATTATCGATTACCTCTGCCACTAAGGATTCGTCTTCCCCGAAATACAACTTATTCCCTATACGGATCTTTCTGGCCGGGTCTACAAGTACGTCCCATAGCCTTGTTTCGGGGTTAAGCTCTCTAAGAAGAAATACTTCAATTCGTGCTCCGGTCTTTTCCTTATTCCCGAATAATCGGGCAGGAAACACCTTTGTATTGTTTAAGACAAGCACATCTTCTTCCTCGAAATAATCGATTAGATCCTTGAACATTTTATGTTCAATACTGTGATCTTCTCGGTTTAATACCATTAGCCTTGCCTCGTCCCTGTTAGGAGCCGGGTATTCTGCTAATAATTCGGCTGGAAGATTAAAATTGAAATTGGAGAGTTTCATTCCCATAGAACTGCGGTTTTATTGTAAAAGCTGCAAATATACAATCTCAGAACAGGGGTTGTCAAGTAAATCGGGATTTATCTTTTAATTTCATAGGTAATCCCAACAGCAGTCATCGCTTCCCAAAAGGATGGAAACGATTTAGACACCACTTCGGGTTCTTCAATAAGTATTTTTTCTTTCAATGCGAGGGGTGCAAATGCCATCGCCATCCTGTGATCGTTATACGTTTTTATGGAGATTCCGGAATTTATTGCTTCGGAAGGGGATAATTGCAACAAATTGTCTGTGATCTGCACCAACGCACCTAATTTTTGCATTTCTATCTGTAAGGCCACTAAACGATCTGTTTCTTTGATCTTAAGCGTGTGTAACCCTGAAAGCTTACACCCAATTCCTAATCCGAAACAACTCACAGCAATAGTTTGTGCAATATCCGGGGTTTTGGCAAGGTCCAGTTCTAAATGCTTCGGAAGTGAAATATCTTTTTTTGAAAGCGTAATACTGGAGTCGGCACTATTAAATCTGGTCTCCACACCAAGTTTTTCGTAAATATGAACCAAATTAGAGTCTCCCTGCAGGCTCTCTTTCTTATAATTTTTCAAGGTTACTGAAAGGCCTTCGGAAAGTGCCACCAGGCTGTAAAAATAGGACGCCGAACTCCAATCCGATTCTACCGTGAACCTACTTTCCACTGGAATATCAAGCGGTTCTACGGTGATACAGTTTTCAGAAAAAATAACAGTACAACCAAGTTGTTTCAGCAACTGGCATGTCATATCTATATACGGTCTGGAAGTGATCATCCCCTGCATTCTAATGGTCAATCCATCCGATAGTGAAGGCGCGATAAGTAATAAGGCCGAAATATACTGACTACTCGTCCCGGCTGCGATCTCTATCTCTCCCGATCTCAAGGTGGTTCCGGTTATTTGCAGTGGTGGATACCCTTCTTCCCCCTTGTAAACGATCTTAGCACCAAGTTCCCGTAGTGCATCCACCAGTAGTGAAACCGGCCGTTGTTTCATGCGTGCGCTTCCGGTAAGTACAACTTTCCTTCCTTGTTGAGTAGAAAAATAAGCAGTTAAAAAACGCATAGCCGTACCCGCGTGATGTATGTCTATTAGCTCACTGTCCCTGTTTTTAAGAGCCTGTTGTAGCAACTGTGTGTCGTCACTGTTGGAGAGATTTCCTATTTCAATTTGAGGAAACAGCGCCTGAAGGATCAATAATCGGTTAGATTCGCTTTTAGAACCTGTTACCTCTATATGGGCATGTTCTATAGCGGCAGCGCTATCATGGCTAAGAGCAGCTATCATTTTTTAAGGTCTTCTTTCTTCAGTTTGGCCCTAAACTTTCCGAAGGTAACAAAGAAACCGTACACCAGGCCGGCAGCTAGAATCCCCAATAAGAAGAAAAGTGGGTTTTGTTCGGTGAAATAAGCCATGGAAAATCCTTCTATCGCCCATTTTATGATCACAAATAAAATGGCAAAGGCCAGTGCCAGAGATACTACCGATCTCCAAAATCCTTTTTGAGCAAGTACGCGCTTAAACATCAGTTTAGTTTTTTATTTCTGTGATGGCGATCGTGATCGCGTTTTGTCTTCTTTTCTAATTTTTTATTGAATGCCGCCTCCAGATCGATCCCGGTCTGATTGGCCAGGCAAAGTACCACAAAAACCACATCTGCCAATTCTTCCCCCAGATCTTTGTTTTTGTCACTCTCTTTTTCGCTTTGTTCACCATACCTCCGGGCGATGATCCTCGCAACTTCTCCCACTTCTTCGGTTAACTGTGCCATATTGGTCAATTCGTTAAAATAACGTACCCCATGGTCTTTTATCCATGTATCGACGGCTAATTGGGAGTGTTTCAGGTTCATGATCTTAAATTTTGGTGAGTACTATCTTCTCCTTTTCCTTCTCGGCAATTTGGTTATAGAAGGCTTTGATATATTCATAGTCCGAAGGTAAGATTATTGGGGAGTTTATATCTAACGATACAGAAAGTTGTAACATTTGCGGACTTACCTGTTTTAGTAAATAGGTATAACTTCCCAGATTATTAGCTAGGTTTGCTTTGGCACCTTCGGGGATAGAAGTCACTTCATACCCTTCGGGAATAGCTAAATTCACAGTATATCTTTCAGATTTCGGAAATTCGAAATAAATAGGATAACTACGCTTATCGCTTTTAAAAGGATGACTTACATGACCAAAAAACAGCATAGGCGATATGTATAAATTCCCATTGATATTCTCCATCATCGATGGCGATTCTGCCTTATAACTTAAACTTAAATTTGGTTTAAGGTTATCCAGGTCTTTTACTGCGTAGTCCGAAAAATGAACGTCGCTAATGGTGGTCTTGATTGCCTTAATTTGTTCTTTGGTTTCAGTTCCGATAAACCTGGAACGATATTTTTTGGCAAAATGTCCGCCAAGTCGTTCCCTAACTGAGGCTTCCAATACATCACCTTTTATTTCTGCCTGTACATATTTCATGCGCTGTGAAACATAGTTTGGATATAGTCCGATACCTTCTGAAGTCCCATCAGGTCGTATTAATCTACCTTCCCAGTTCATCACTCGGTCTGGCAAAAGGTTAATCCCTGAAAAGGGATCGGTTGCATCCATAAGATACAATTTACCGTTAAATTCGACACTGGCCAATACATAGTTGAAACCATATCGGGTAGGAAAAATAGGAATCCCATTGTTCTTTGTACTTACAAGTATGGGGTTGGCATTTAAACTTGCATAGCGTAGCATAGAAACCAACATAAGATTGATATCGGCCGAATTACCAACTCCTTCGTTATAGGCCTTTTTTAGTCCTTCACCAGGAAAGTAACTTTGGTACTTATTCCATCGAACTTTGCTTTTAACCAGATTGAAGATAATTTGCATTTTTTTTAGTGGATCTCCTTCTCCTCCTATAGCTGCGTTAAGATCGTTTTCGTAATAACTTGTCTTATTTAATTGATTTACAAAGGAGTCGTTCTCGTAAATGCTTTTGGTTACAGCTTCCCAGGTAGTTGAATAGGATTTAGGTAATTCACCCGGCCAATTGATCATGGCAAGTTCCCAGATCGATTTGGCACGGTAATTATCCAGATTATCTACCATTACTTCCACATCCATAGGCGGAATGTTGTTTTCTTCGAGCCTGTAAATATTCTCTTTATAGGAGACAGTCTGGTCCTCTTTACCCGAACTCTCAAATTTTGCCAGCGTACCAAGTCCGCTTCGTCCTCTCAGGGTAATATCAATTTCCCTTGAGTCTTTAGAGAAATCGTAATGAAGTTTGGATTGAGGATTACCATATGTCTGGTATATAAAATACTCCGGTGTTCTTACCTCTACCACTTCTCTTTTAACCGGAATGGTATACTGTAGATCGATATCGTCAATGTCGTAAAAAGGCGATGATATCTTGTATTCATATTCTATTACACTCCCTTTTTTAATATTAGGCATAGTGAATTTATACACTGTAAGAAAATCATTTTGCCGAAGGTCGAAAAGGTCCTTATCGTTAAATTTAGTTTTGGAAACCGAACCATTTTCCAGGTTATAGGTAACACCTTTCAGAGTAACGATCTCTTCCCGATCTGCTCCTGAATTATATATTTTAATCGATTTTGTTGCCCAATCAAATCCTTCGGTATCGTAGATCTTTATTCGTTCTAATACCTCTTTAAACAAAGTAAAGCCAACGCCCTGTTTATACTCGTAATAGGTATTAATTTCCCTATTCAATACTGTGGCATTTGCCTCCGGATACTGAGCATTCACCTGCTCTTGCAGCTCTTCTTTAGATACTTTTCCATATTTGTAATTCTGTGCAATCCCACAATGGGTGATTAAAAGTATAATTAGGCTCAGGATAGTCGTTTTCATTTTGATAATATCTATGGTTTTTATTTCTGAACAAACACGATCTTGGATCGATCTGAACGGACTACATCTTTTATAAAGTCCGCGTAGGTGTTAAAATCTTCTTTTGGATATCGGCCGGTATTTAGTATAAATTCCCGCTTGTATTCTATGGTTGCTTCATTAACTATGTTAACAGACGATCGGTAGGTCCCGAATTTTGTTGTTATCGAAATTGGTTCGAATACAGATTCTAATACATAATTGGAAGGAAGTAACAACGTTATACTGTCCGTTTCGGTAAAACCACGACGAATTACCAATGGTTGCGTTCTGTTAGCGGCTTTTGAAGGTATATCTTCAATTCGCTGAAAAATATTTGGGTTAAGCAAGATTCGGGATCCGGCCATGGATACATAGCCTTCGGTTTCAAACCACAACGATTCGGTAAATTCCACCTCTTTTTTATCATTGCTGAAGCTAATATCTGCCAGATCGAGGTTGTTTAGGTGAGACCAATATCGTTTGTATCTGTTTTTTACATCATCTGAAGTTTCATTCTCCAGATCATATCTATACGAATATTGTATCCCTGAAGACCTTTGGGTTAAGGTCCCAGACAATTTTAATGACTCCTGCAAGGTAACATTGGCCTTCAGTTCTATCTTATTATCCTCCGGCGAATACCTATGAGTTCTGGTCATCACACCCCCTTCAGGAGTCACCATGAGGACTTTACGATCATCGGTATGAGTACCTAGAAAATTAAACGGTAATTGCTGACTAGTACATTCTAAAAAAACATTTTCATCTTCAAAAGGAACTGTTAGTATCACATGATCCCCTTGCAGCGCAACGAAATCCTCATCAATATCCTGCCCACCGGGCCCCGAATCAACAATGGTGTAGTAGGATTCGATACCCTGACTTTTTAAAAGAGCCTGCGTATAATTTGTTAACCCCTTACAGTCTCCATAACCTAATTCATCAACTTCAGAGGCAAAGGTGGGTTGCCAACCGCCAATCCCGATTTGCACACTAATATATCGGGTTTTGGATTGCATAAACTCATAGATCGCCCTTGCCTTTTCTTTGGGGTCATTAATTCCGGAAACCAGAGCCGAGATTCTTCCAATAGTCGATTCTGATAATTCTCCACGGCCATTGAGCAATTTTTGTTGTTGCCAGTAACCAAAATCTTTCCACGATCGAACTTCGGCTCGTGTACCAGCTAGAGTGAATTGCTGAGGCGCAATTTTTACAAAAGGGACAATTTCGGTAAAATAAGGCCCGTAATCTTCTTTCTTAACCGGAAGTTGATTTTTTAAGGAATATCGAAATTCTGTACCTGTTTCGGAAATCTCAATATTTGCTGCATCGAGATTATAAATCTTCGAGTTTAACGGAATTCGCCTGGGGTTTCTAAGTATATAAGATGAACTTTCCACGCTAACAGATGTAAAAGCAATGGGCAACCATCTCGGAATAAAAGCTGTAGAATTTGTTTTTGTGATAGTTTCGAATTCAAATGTAAAAGGATAAATGGAAGGAGTAAAATCCAATACCATCATCCGATTGTCACTATAGAGATTCGCGCCGGTTGCACTCACATCCGAAAAATCCTTCTTCTTGTATTTCCGGATCTCTTTACCCCTGGCATCGTAAACTCTTGCAGACACAGATTGAACCGAGGAATTAGCATCGTAACCAACCGCAGGTTGAATGGCTTCCAAACCACGTTTATTTAGCACCGTCACGACTATATGGTAGGATACGGTCATGTTGTTCACGTCATTTAACGCTATGTTTATATCATGATCACGAATTATCGCATTGACATTTGTACGCAATGGTTCGGGAATATTATTGATGTCATAATGTTCCTGACCATAAACAGGCACCATTAATAGTATGAAGAGAAATTTTAATATCCTCATATTTCTTTGGGCTTCAGTGGTTCTTTTTAGATACCTTAAATTTTGGAAATTACTACACGCTCTTTCTCTTTATCAACTATAAACTGAAAAAACTCTTTAATATCCTTGTACATATCCGGACCGAATAAGAATTTATTTACATTGAATTCACTCATCAATTGAAGCGTGCCTCCTTTTTCAGAAATCAGATATTTATAGGACATGAAATTCTCCCCAAGTTTAATATTCACACTTTCCGGCAGACTTGTAACTTTATAGCCTTCAGGAATGTCGATTCTTACAATAAAACGATCTTTTGAGGCTTCATTAAGGTCGATAGGAAACTTTCGTTCATCTAGCTTAAAGGGATTTTCTTCCATAGCAAAGAATACTAATGGTGCAACATATAAGTCGCCATTAATATTTTCAACATATCCGTCCGACTTAAATTTATAATTCTGCTTTAGGGGTTGTTGGGGTATTTCCAAATTCTCAAACTCCATCTCCTCGATCTCTACATTCGGATATACATTATCCATCGATAATGCCGCATCAATTGGACTTAGATCGACAAACTGAGTACGCTGCTTTAACGCGCTGCTTCCATTTCTCTGATTCTTAACAGTACCCGTAATCCAACCATTATCACTTAATTTATAGTCGATCATTCGAGCTGTAGAAGATGGTGAATGTGATTGAAGGGGAACCCATTCAGAGCTTCCATCTTCCCTTACTATACGCCCCTGCCAGTTCAAGAGGAAATCATACAGGACGTCTTCCTGCCCCAATTTATTGGTCCCATCGAATAAGATAATATCTTCTGGAGTTTCAACACCGGCAACTACATAATTAAATCCGGACAAAGACGGTAATAATGGGATACCATTGCTTACGGTACTTATAAGTACAGGATTAGCATTAAATCCTGCATACCGAAACATTGCAGTTAACATTAGGTTAATATCGGCCGAATTTCCAATTCCTTGTTTATACGCTGAAATTACATCCTCGTCTGAATAATATCCTACATATTTGTTCCAATTCATTTTATTTGTAACAAAACCATATATGCGCTGCAATTTATCTGTATCATCCTTTGCTCCTACTAACAGGTCGTCAAGGTCGTCTTTAAAGTAATTAGACCGGTCTAACTGATTTCCGAAATCTTCATCTTTATAAATTTGCTTACAAACCGATTCCCAATTAGTACTAAATTCCTGAACCGATCCCGACTCCCATCGCACAAACGTTAGTTCGTAATGCAAGGCGGCAGCATAATTATCTATATTTCCTGCATAAGTTTCCTCCTTCAATGGAGGTACCTTGTTCAACTCAACGGTCGAAATATTTGCCTGATACGTAGTTTTGGTCGCTCCTGCCCGGTTATAAGTTCCACCAACTCCTGTGTTGTGCTGAGAGGTAAAGTGTTCGGTCGTTGAACGAGATATTTGTTCATTTACTATTTTGAAAGGAATCCATCCTCTTTGATGAATCTGATAATTAAAATATTCGGGTGCCTCAAATCTTAAATTTACTTTATTCACCGGTATGGACTCCTGGAATCTATATGGTTCCATAGATGCAATAAAAGGAGAACGTATCTTGTAAGTGTATTCTATGATACAGCCTCCACTTATAGAAGGCATTGTAAATTTTGTTATATCCCTGAATTTACTAACCGATTCTTCAAAAATTCCATCTTTCTTCAATTTGAATTCTTCTACTTTTCCGTTTTTCAACACATACGTAGATCCCTTCAATGAACTTAACTGTTCTCTATCGGAGGTGGATGAATTTTTTAATATTAGTTCACGAGTCGCCCATTCGTAACCTTTTTCATTGTAAAGCTTGATCCTTTCATGAACTTCGGTATACATAATCCACCCATCTTCCTTGTGATAATCCACTTTCGACCTCAATTCTCTATATAAAATGGCAGCCTCAGCTTCGGGATAATCGGGGTGGGCCTTTTGCTCTAGTTCATCTTTAGAAACTTTGCCATATTTAAAATTTTGAGCCTGGCTGAATTGAAAAATGGTAAGTAATGCAATCAATAAAAAAAATTCTTTCATAGTGGATTTTTGAAAGTCTGTCAATTTATTAATTTATATTCAAAAAAAAATGCGGTTCCCCATAAATACTATTTTTAAAAAAAGTCATTCCCGATTTTTTGAATCTATCACAATAGTGACAGGCCCGTCATTAACAAGACCTACATCCATCATTGCTCCAAATTCGCCGGTTTGCACATTTTTCCTTAAATGGATACTCATTTCGGCGACGAATGCCTCGTACAACGGGATCGCAGTCTCCGGCCTGGCGGCCTTTATAAAAGACGGCCGATTACCTTTTTTAGTACTCGCATGCAAAGTGAACTGGCTCACCACAATTATATCTCCCATCGTATCCAGGATACTTAGGTTCATGGCGTCATTTTCATCAGAAAAAACCCTCAACCTCGCGATCTTAGCGGCCAGCCAATCGATATCCTCTTGCTTATCTTCGTTCTCAATTCCCAGTAAGACGAGAAATCCCGGCCCAATTTGAGATATCACCTTCCCCTCCACGCGTACCGATGCTTCCTTTACTCTCTGAACTACTGCTCTCATAAAAATAAATTAACGATATGTATCTTCTTCCCCGGATAGAATCTGTGTATAACTCTTATACCGCGACCAGGCTATTTCTTCCGCTTCCAGCGCTCCTTTTACCGCACATTGTGGTTCTTCAAGATGAAGGCAATTATTAAATTTACAGTGCTGTTTCAACTCGAAAAACTCGGGAAAATAATCTCCTAATTCTTCCTTATCCATTTCTACTACCCCAAAACCCTTTATCCCGGGGGTGTCTATGATCTTAGCCCCAAATGAAAGATCGTACATCTCGGCAAAGGTAGTGGTGTGCTGTCCCTGCTGATGCTGCTCTGATATCTCGGAGGTTTTTATATTTAAGCCTGGTTCGAGGGTGTTGATCAGGGTGGATTTCCCTACACCACTATGACCCGAAAACATACACACCTTACCTTTCATCAGCGCTTTAACTTTGTCGATATTCTTCCCGGTGGCTGCCGAGATCCCAACGCAGGTATATCCAATTTTTCGATACAAAGCTGCGAGATACTTCATTTCAAGCAGTTCTTCTTCCGTGCTGCTGTCGGTTTTATTAAATAACAAAACGGCGTCGATGCTATACGCTTCGGCGGTCACTAAAAATCTATCTATAAAGGTGGTGAAAGTGGGCGGATTATTGATGGTTACAAGCAAAAAGGCTATATCTATGTTGGCAGCGATGATATGGGTTTGTTTTGAAAGGTTTACAGAGCGCCTGATAATATAATTCTCCCTTTCATCTATGGTATGTATAATCCCAACGGTTTCATCTCCTTTGGTCTGGATATCGAAATAAACATGATCCCCAACAGCCACAGGATTTGTACTCTTAATTCCTTCTATGCGAAACTTTCCTTTTATCCTGCATTCGTAGAATTTACCATTGTCGGTCTTCACCGAATACCAACTTCCTGTCGATTTATAAACCGTTCCTTTCATGCCTTGCAAAATTCAGAAAATAAAAATAAACCGCGCCATAAATCTATTATATTTGCCGCACACGTAAACAAAACACTTATTATGAAAAAATTTCTAATCACAATTTTTACTGTTTTTGCCTTTGTACAGGTAAACAATGCACAGACTTACGAATACCAGATCGTTACCGTTGTAGAATCTATCGTACCTAATGGCCTTGGGAGATCGAGAATGATCTCGGCTAACGAGTCGAGAGATTACACAGAGTTTACTTCAACAAGAACCGAAGAGGATAACGAGCGAAACAAATCGAAGCGAGGAGATATTCGTGTGAAGGATTTCGATGAAACCAAATTATTGAACTTCTACAATCTTGGTGGAATAAGGTTTCAAAACATCGCTGCCAATGATGCGGTGGTGATGTCTAAGATCAATGCCATGTCTGAAGAAGGCTGGGAATTGTTCTGGATAAACAGTGGCGTGGAAAGTGAAGGAGGTAAAGGTGATGGAAATGGAATCTTTATTACCCGTTTCACTTTTAGAAGAGCAAAATAAAATTGTTTTTAAAGAATAAAAGCCCGCTAAACGCGGGCTTTTTTAGTTACTGATAACTTTCTTCTGGTGATTGATGGATTCCTGATGGATGGCCTTATAAATACGAAGCACAAATTCTTCGCTTAAATTCTGCTCTTCTCCTTCCAGGATCATCTTCCCGAGGATCTCGTTCCATCGACGGGTTTGTAAAATTGCCACGTTATTATCTTTTTTCAATTTTCCTATCTCATCCGATATCTTCATTCTCTTCCCTAAGATCTCCAGCAATTTATGATCTACCACATCGATCTTGGTTCGTAGGGTAGCCAGTTTATTTCGAAATTCGACGGCATCCCCTTCTTCTTTACGTATCCTTAGATCTACGGTGATCTGGTCGAGGGTTTCCGAGGTGATCTGTTGTGCTGCGTCGCTCCAGGCATTGTCCGGATCGTTATGTGTTTCTATCATCAGGCCGTCGTAATTTAGATCGAGGGCGGTTTGACATAGATCGAAAATAATATCTCTCCTTCCTGCTATATGAGACGGATCCAGAATCAACGGAAGATCCGGGAATCGATTCTGGAGGTCGATAGGTATCTGCCATTCGGGATTGTTTCTATAACGTGTCTTTTCGTAGGTTGAGAATCCGCGATGAATCACCCCTAGGTTGGATACTCCGGCTTCATAAAAACGTTCTACCGCTCCCAGCCACAAAGCCAGATCGGGATTTACGGGATTCTTTATTAGTACCGGCTTATCGGTTCCGCGTAAGGCCTCTGCTATTTCCTGTACGATAAAAGGAGATACCGTGGTCCTGGCTCCTATCCAGAATATATCCACATCGTGCTTTTGTGCCAGATCCACATGGGTAGGGCTGGCCACCTCGGTTGTGATCAACATCCCGGTCTCATTCTTGGCGCGCTGCAACCACTTTAATCCAAGTGCCCCTACTCCCTCGAAATTTCCGGGCCTGGTACGGGGTTTCCAGATCCCGGCCCGTAACACAGTGGCGTCTGTATCCTTTAACTGATGCGCAATATTTAATACCTGTTCTTCGGTTTCTGCACTGCAGGGACCCGCAATTACCAGTGGATGTGCAAGTTCCATTTTATTCAGCCAGTTTCTCAGTTCTTTTTTATTTTTCATGTGCCAGCACCTTTGTAAGTTCGCTGGGAGCATTCTCCTTATTTTGAGTATAGGCGCCCAC
>CAJQNO010000067.1 GCA_905479745.1 uncultured Flavobacteriaceae bacterium
TTCATCTTAAAATTTTAATTAAATAATTGTTCAAAGGAAAAAGATTCGTCCAATCGAACGCCTTTCTCCGTATGTTTCACAGTAATGATTTCATTATGAGCATCATGCTCTAAGAATAAATAATAATTATTGTCTGCCGCAGCATTCAGGAATTTTTCCTTTTCCGGAAGCGTAAGTAATGGCCGCGTATCATATCCCATCACATAAGGTATAGGCAAATGTCCCACCGTGGGCAAAAGGTCGGCAACAAAAACGATGGTTTTACCTTTATACGATATATGGGGCAACATCTGTTTTTCTGTATGCCCATCTGCAAAGAAAATGCCGAAATCCATTTCATCGGCCTCCGCGAAATCACCCGCGGGGTCTGAAATGAATTTTAGCTGTCCGCTTTCCTGCATGGGGATTATATTTTCCTTCAGGAAAGAAGCTCTCTCCCGACGGTTTGGATTAACGGCCCAATCCCAATGTCTTGCATTACTCCAGAAGGTTGCATTTTTAAAGGCAGGCTCATATCCTGTTCGGTCCTTGTTCCATTGCACGCTTCCACCACAATGATCGAAATGAAGATGGGTCATAAAGACATCGGTAATATCCTCTGGATGAAAACCATATTTTTTCAAGGAATTTTCGAGAGAAAAATCTCCCCATCTGTAGTAATAACTATAAAATTTATCGCTTTGCTTATTCCCCATGCCCGTGTCGATAAGCGTAAGCCGGCCACCCTGTTCAATTAGTAAGCAACGAGCAGCCATATCGATCATGTTGTTAGCATCGGCAGGATTGGTTCTGGACCATAATGATTTTGGCACGACGCCAAACATGGCGCCGCCATCAAGTTTAAAGTTTCCTGTCTCTATGGGGTATAATTTCATTGGAGCCGCAAAATAATAAAAGTACGCGGATTGTTCGTAATACTTAAGTTATAATTAAGAAATGAACTAACTGTTATTCATTTCCTTTAACCGCTTTCCAAAATCGATCATAGTTTTATTTTCCTTATTACCAGCCAATCGTTCTTTTCTGAAAAGGAGTAAGGAATGTCCGTTAGATTCGATATAATTATAAGATAACACCACCCAATTGCTAAATTGCTGTAATCATGGTGTTTTAAAAATATTTGGTTTAGCAGAAAAGGAAAAGCCTCATATTTATATCGGATGAGACAATCTGGAATAATTTATTTTCAGACTACCTTGTTTATTACTATTTTCACACAAAATAAACATCTATGCTCGAACTCGCTGGTATTATTGTTTTAGGAATCTTGGCCCAGTGGGTTGCATGGAAATTCAAAATTCCCGCCATACTTCCTCTTATTTTGATTGGTTTGTTTGTGGGACCTGTATCAACCCTCATTTCGGAGGATGGCTCACAATGGATACAGCCTATTTATGATGGTGAATCCGGCTTTTTCCCAGACCAGAATTTATTTTATTTTGTCTCGCTCGCAATTGGGATCATCCTTTTTGAAGGGGGACTTACCCTTCGTCGTGGTGAGGTGGCAAAAATTGGCCCGGTTATCGGGAAGCTAATAAGCCTTGGCTCGGCTGTGACCTTTATTGGTGGTGGGGTTGCGGCTCACTATATCTTTGGGCTGGACTGGCGCATAGCATTCTTGTTCTCCGCCCTTATTATCGTGACCGGCCCCACGGTGATCACCCCAATTTTAAGGAATATACCCCTGAAAAAAGACGTTTCGGCCGTTCTTAAATGGGAAGGAATACTTATCGATCCCATTGGCGCTTTGGTGGCTGTATTGGTGTTCGAATTTATTAGCGTTGGGGGAGACGCTGGATACACTAAACAAGCGTTGGTAGAATTCGGGAAGATTATTCTCATCGGGTTTTCCTTCGGAATTTCAGGCGGTTATGCTTTGTATTATTCCATTAAAAAGAAATTTATCCCTCATTATTTACTGAATGTGGTTTCCCTGTCTGTGGTTTTACTAATCTTTGTTGAAAGTGATGTCTTTGCTCACGAATCTGGATTACTTGCGGTTGTGGTCATGGGGATGTTCCTTGGGAACAGTGACCTGCCTAGCCTGAAGGAATTGCTGTATTTTAAAGAATCCCTAAGCGTGTTACTTATATCTATACTGTTCATCTTGTTGGCGGCCAATATTAGCCTTGATGATCTTTTACTCGTCTACAACTGGGAAACGGCTATTCTACTCGCAGTTATTATTTTTGTTTTAAGACCAATGGCGGTATTTCTAAGCACTACCGGAAGTTCCCTCAAAACCAACGAAAAAATATTTATCAGCTGGGTGGGCCCAAGGGGTATCGTTGCGGCAGGTATCGCGTCCTTATTCGGTACTAAATTAGTGGAGCAGGGAATCCCCGGCGCCGAATATATTACCCCTCTGGTATTCGCTGTTGTTCTGGTTACCGTTTTATTAAACGCGGCCACAGCGAGAGTTTTTGCTTCAATAGTGGGTGTATTTTTAAAATCTTCAGAAGGAATAATTATTATTGGCGCATCGAAGGTCTCAAGGCTCATAGGAAATTATCTAGCTAAGAATAATCGCCATGTGGTTCTGGTAGATACTAATGAGAGCAACATTGCTCGTGCCAGGGAATTGGGACTCGAGGCGATTAATGGTAGCATTTATACGGGTGATCTCACAGATAACATCGAATTGAATGATGTGGGATATCTAATTGCTATGACCGGAAACTCCGAAATTAACAAACAAGCTATAATTAAATATAGAGATACCTTGGGGGAGAATGGTTCGTTCAGGCTTATGAGTGGTGAGGAAATGAAAAACGATAACGACAAAGAAGTACATCGTAACGAGTGGTTCTCCTTAACCCATGATTATGTAAAACTTAGCCAGGTGGTTTCCGAATATCCCTCCATCCAGGAATTCCCGGTTCAGTCCAAGGCGCAATTTTTGAAACTCCTGGCACATGTTGAAGAGAAGGATAATGTAGTAGCTTTATTTCTGAAAAACGAAAAGAACCATTTAGACCTTATTACAGATCCTGAGAACATGGAGATCAGTGAAGGCTGCCAATTGGTATATCTTGGGAAACCACTGGATCCCGAAGGAGAAGCAAAGTTACCAACCAATGGCATCTAATAAGAAAACAACTTCTAGTAATAAAGATACGCCTACCTCGTTGTAGATTGTAGAAATTGATTCAGAATGAAATTTTACCCTTCCGTTTATATTTCCATGATACAAATTGCAGCCATTTTTAGCTGCAAAAGC
>CAJQNO010000068.1 GCA_905479745.1 uncultured Flavobacteriaceae bacterium
TCCTCATATAGGTAATGAGTCCGGCCTCATATAATCGCTGCGCTATGGTCATTGTCTTTCCTACCGAAAAATATAGCTTCCTGGCGGCTTCCTGTTGTAAGGTAGAGGTAGTAAACGGTGGCGCCGGAGACTTTTTTGCCGGTTTTTTGGTAAGGTCTGCCACAGAGTAAGTGGCTTCTATGTTTTTACGCAGGAACTCTCGTGCCTCCGCTTCAGTGTCGAAATTCTTTGGTAATTTGGCTTTGAATTTGTTTCCTTCGGAAGTAATAAATTCGGCATCTATACGAAACGATGCAACTGGCTGAAAAGATTCTATCTCTCTTTCCCTCTCCACAATAAGCCTTACTGCCACACTTTGTACTCGTCCAGCCGAAAGCCCTCCTTTCACTTTTCGCCATAGTACCGGTGAAAGCTCATACCCCACCAGCCTGTCCAGTACACGCCGGGCTTGTTGGGCATTTACGAGATTGTAGTCAATTTTTCTGGGATTCTCGATCGCCTTGAGTATAGCAGATTTCGTGATCTCGTGAAATACAATTCGCCGGGTGTTCTCATCATTAAGGTCCAGCTCTTCAGCAAGGTGCCATGCAATTGCTTCTCCTTCCCGGTCCTCATCACTGGCCAGCCAAACAGTATCGGCTTTCTTTGCCATGGCCTTAAGATCCTTAACCAAACTCTTCTTATCTGGTGATACTATATATTTAGGTGTAAAATCCCCATCCACATCTACTCCCAATTCCTTGGAAGGAAGATCGGCTATATGTCCGAAACTAGATGCAACCTTAAAATCCTTACCTAGAAATTTCTCTATGGTCTTGGCCTTCGCGGGGGACTCAACAATCACTAAATTCTTTGCCATACTCTCATTTTTTGGACTACAAAAGTATGTGAATTTTTTAAACCTAACTTTTTAAGCCTAAAATTTAACCGCGTATTAACGGCTTCTGCTATGGTATAAAGCTATTCGATTTCGGCCACTTCTGTAGAGTTAACATTGTCAAATCCAATGGTATTCTTGTAGAAAAAATAGATCGGCAGGTATACAATACAGGCCGTAAAGATAAACCCAACAATACAAGCCAGGATTCCCAATTGAGCCACGTTACCCGCTATCAATGCAAGACCAAAAACATAGATCCAGTGCTTGTGACCAAGTTTAAAAGCTGCTTTTACAATTTCATTTACCGATAGTTTTGGGTTGAAAGTAAATATAGGTAGCATGAGTTGTAGCGGAACCATCACATAGAATATAGGTAAATAACAACATAGGATGGCTGCAATGGCGATTCCGAAGGTTGCCAGAGACAGCACAAAGATCTTTACAAAGCCTCCATTTTTAAAGAAATCGAAATAACCGCCTTCCGGTTCTCCGGTCTCCATATCAACAATCCTGCATACTTTGTAAAAATGTGCGTTTACTCCTAGTGATATTGTCTGTACAATTAAGATAAGCACAAATAAAACCACGAAATATATTATAATAAAAGGAATGGAAAAATCCATGGCCGAACCATAGTCGCTGCCGTATTCATAATAGTAAGGATCCGAATATCGTTGGGCTGCGATCGACATAAAAATAATAGGTACATACACTAGTATAAGGAACGGTATCACAAAGAGCATCACGATCAAGGTATGCATCGCACCTTGCTGCCAAATTTTTAAGAATAGGTTATAACTCTGTGTGAGTACATCGCCGAAATCGATTTTCTTTGAGTTTTCTATTTTCTTGAAGATAGGATGTTCCATGATCGCTGTTTATTTGCTAATAGGTCGTTAAATGTACAAAAAAGTAACCTGCCATTTTGACATAAAACAGAATTATATCGTATCTTTGCACGTTCATTGATCTACCAATTCACAGGGATCCAGAATGGATATGACAGAAGAAAAGAAAATAGACGAAAATAAGCAGGGCGAGGCCCTTTTGCTGGAATCACAGCAAGACAATACGCGTAAATTATATATAGAAAGCTATGGCTGCCAGATGAATTTCTCGGATAGCGAGATCGTTGCATCGATCCTTGCCAAACAAGGATATAATACCACTCAACATCTGGAAGAGGCCGATCTTGTTTTAGTGAACACATGTTCTATCAGAGACAAAGCAGAGCAAACCGTACGGAAACGACTGGAGAAATACAATGCCGTTAAACGAACCAACCCAAATATGAAGGTGGGGGTTCTGGGTTGTATGGCCGAACGCCTGAAAAGCAAGTTTCTCGAAGAAGAGAAGATCGTCGATATGGTTGTGGGGCCCGATGCCTATAAGGATCTTCCAAACTTATTGGAAGAAGTAGAAGCCGGTAGAGACGCAGTGAATGTGATCCTGTCGAAAGAAGAGACCTATGGAGATATTTCTCCGGTGCGGTTAGGAGGAAACGGAGTAACTGCTTTCGTAAGTATCACCCGTGGTTGCGATAATATGTGCACCTTCTGTGTAGTACCTTTTACAAGAGGACGAGAGCGAAGCCGGGATCCACAGAGTATCCTGGCCGAAGTTAATGACCTCGCTAAAAAAGGCTACAAAGAAATAACACTATTAGGACAAAACGTTGATAGTTACCTGTGGTATGGAGGCGGCTTGAAGAAAGATTTTAAAAATGCTTCTGAAATTCAGCGAGCCACCGCTACCAATTTCGCGAATTTACTCGATATGGTTGCGATGGCCCAGCCTCACATGAGAATTCGTTTCTCTACAAGTAACCCGCAGGATATGACCGAAGATGTGCTTCACAGTATGGCGAGACACAAGAATATCTGTAATTATATTCACCTTCCTGTGCAGAGCGGTAGCACCCGCATCCTGAAAGAAATGAACAGACAGCATAGCCGTGAGGAGTATATAGCTCTCATAGATAAAATACGTGAGATCATTCCGGATTGTGCCATATCTCAGGATATGATCACGGGTTTCCCTACTGAAACGGAAGAAGATCACCGGGACACCCTCTCCCTGATGGAATATGTAAAATACGATTTCGGATTTATGTTTATGTATTCGGAAAGACCCGGAACCATGGCTGCACGAAAACTGGAGGACGATATTCCTTTGGAAGTTAAGAAGCGAAGATTGACCGAGATCGTCGATCTTCAGCAACAACACTCAGCCTACCGGACAAAACAATTTGTGGGGCAAACCCTGGAAGTATTAATAGAAAAGGAGTCGAAAAAAAGTGACCAGCATTGGAGTGGACGTACCCAATATAATACAGTTGCAGTTTTTCCGAAGGAAAATTATAAAGTGGGAGACCTGGTAATGGTTAAAGTAGACGATTGTACCAGTGCTACTCTTTTAGGTAATGCTATAAATTATTCTGAAGCAATTTAACAATGGAAAACGTACAGGCAATAAAACAACGATTTGGAATAATAGGGAACGACCCTAAATTGAATCGTGCCGTAGAGAAAGCCATACAGGTGGCTCCTACGGATATTTCTGTGCTTGTTACCGGTGAAAGCGGCGTTGGGAAAGAGAGTATCCCTAAGATCATTCATTCACTTTCGCATAGAAAACACGGGAAGTATATCGCAGTGAACTGTGGTGCTATCCCCGAAGGAACTATCGACAGTGAACTGTTTGGCCATGAAAAAGGAGCCTTCACTGGCGCTACTGCTACTCGTAGCGGTTATTTTGAAGTAGCCGATGGTGGAACCATCTTCCTGGATGAAGTGGGTGAGTTACCCCTACCTACACAAGTTCGATTACTTCGTGTACTTGAAAACGGCGAATTTCTGAAAGTGGGATCCTCAAAAGCACAAAAAACAGATGTCCGGATCGTCGCCGCCACCAACGTGAATATGATCCAGGCCATAGAAAAAGGAAAATTTAGAGAAGATCTTTATTATCGCCTTAGTACGGTCGATATTCACCTACCCCCATTACGGGAACGTTCGGAAGATATTCATCTTCTATTCAGAAAATTTGCTTCAGATTTTGCCCAGAAATACAAAATGCCTACCATAAGGCTTGAGGAGGATGCCGTTGCCTTATTGCTTCAATATCGCTGGAGCGGAAATATCAGGCAGCTGCGTAACGTGGCCGAGCAAATTTCGGTGTTGGAACAAGAAAGAAATATCTCCTATCAAACATTACGCAGTTATTTACCAGATATTGGCAGCAATCTGCCTGCGGTGATCAGTAAAAAACGAGAAAGTGATTTTAGCAGTGAACGTGAGATCTTATATAAGGTTTTGTTCGACATGCAACGCGATGTGAACGACCTGAAGAAACTCACACTGGAATTGATGAACAGCGGGAATGCTTCCGATGTGAAGGAAGAACAATCCACCCTCATCAAAAAGATCTATAGTGAAGACAAAGATCATGAGGAGACCCTGGCCTCTTTTGTTGAAGAAGACGACACAGACCAGCAGGACGTGGAAGTATTGAGTATTCCGGAATCTGTTTCAGAAGCAAATAAAGCTAATTATGATTTTGCTGAAGAGATCCAGGAAGAAGAGAATTTATCCCTTCAGGAAAAAGAACTGGAACTCATCAAGAAATCTCTGGAAAAGTACAACGGAAAACGAAAGGATGCTGCCGAAGAGCTGGGTATCTCTGAAAGAACCTTGTATCGGAAAATAAAACAATATAACTTGTAGCCGGAATCAGCTACTTCAAACCTCTATGAAAATAATCCTTCGTCCATTCTTGTTTGTTCTCTTTGCCGCCATTTTCATGCAGGGATGTAAAGTGAATTATTCCTTCACAGGAGCAGATACCGGAAATGCGAGGACCTTTCAGGTTAATTATTTTCAGAATAATGCCCCCTTAGTAGAACCCGGAGCGGCAAGGGATTTTACAATCCTTTTGCAAGACCTCATCCTCAATCAAACCAGTCTCGACCTGGTAAACAATGATGGGGACCTAATCTATGAAGGGGAGATCGTCCAGTTTTATACCTCCCCTATCACAGCTACCTCCCAGAGTACGGCTGCTCAAAACAGGCTTACGGTAGCTATTAATGTTCGGTTTATCAATACAGACGACGACACTAAGGACTTCGAGCAGCGCTTCTCCTTCTATTACGATTACGACGGCCAGACTCAGCTTACCGGTTCTCAACTGGATGATGCCCTAGCCATTATATTTGAACGCATAACACAGGATGTATTTAATGCTTCCCTGGCCAACTGGTAACAAAGTGAACACCGAAACCTATACATATCTATTGGATAATCCCCAGCACATTAGGGATGAACACCTGGATGGTCTACAAGGTGTGATCGAGGCCTACCCCTATTTTCAGAGCGCGAGGGCATTACAACTAAAAGCCTTAAAGAACAGGAACAGTTATCAATATAACGAGGCCTTGCGTAAGACGGCAGCCTATACAACAGACAGGGATATATTGTTCGAATATATTACTTCGGAAGAGTTTGTGCAGAATTCCATATCTGAACAGATCAAACAGTTGGATCCGTCTGTAAAAGAAATTGAAGTAGACGTTGAGAACGTAACCGAACAGGTTAGTGTTGATATTGACAGACAATTAAAAGCCGAAATGAAAAAAGCGGAAGCAATCCTGAATCCTGATCTTTTCGAGCGAAAATTAAGTTCTGTTGAAAGTTTGGTTGAGGAAACAGAAACACCAGCCGCAGAAGAGGTTTTGGAGATTGACAAGCCATTAGAATTTGAAAAGAAAGACACTCATTCGTTTAGTGAGTGGTTAAAACTCACCAGGGCAGTTCCCATAGAGCGAACTGAAAAACCCGATCCGGAAAACAAAGATGCGAGGGTTAGGAAGTTCGAGTTGATAGAAAAATTTATACAGGAAAAACCTAAAATCGAGCCTACACGAGATTCTGAAAAGAATAAAGACCTGGCTAAGCCGTTTATTCAGACGCCGGACACTCTTATGACGGAGACTTTGGCAAGGGTTTATGTTCAGCAAAAAAATTATAAAAAAGCCCTACAGGCTTATAACATATTAATTTTGAAATATCCCGAAAAAAGTGGTTTCTTTGCAGACCAAATTCGAGCAATAAAAAAATTGATTAATACAGAAGAATAATGAACACGTTTACAATATTTCTAATTCTCATCATATTTGTAGCCTTCCTTTTGGTGGTGGTGATCATGGTGCAAAACCCTAAAGGCGGTGGACTTTCTTCTTCATTTGGTGGTGGAGGTACCCAGCAATTGGGTGGTGTAAAGAAAACAACAGATTTTCTGGACAAAAGTACATGGACGCTGGCTACTATTATGCTGGCTCTTATCCTGCTTTCCAGTATTTCTATTCTGGGAGGAACCGGTACGACCGATGCCGATCTAATCGACACAGAAGGTATAGAAGCAACATTACCTAACCCTTCCTCAGGGGGAGATACTTCCGGAGGAGACACCTCGGGTGGAGACACCTCGGGTGGTGGAGAAGCACCTGCTCAATAACAACAGCAAAAATGAAATGAAAATATAAAATGTCAGCTTGTCAGAAGCTGGCATTTTTTGTTTCAAATTGTCAGTTATAAACCGTTGGCATAATTTCTGCCTGAAAGGATTCGAACAAGTTTAAATTATTTATAATTAACCATAAAAATTATACACAAAATGGCTTTAAAAATTAAACCACTATCAGACCGTGTTGTGGTAGAACCACAGGCAGCCGAAACAAAGACTGCTTCGGGAATATATATCCCCGATTCTGCTAAAGAAAAACCTCAGCAAGGGAAAGTTGTGGCTGTTGGAAAAGGCAAAAAGGATCACGATATGACCGTTAAAGTTGGAGATGTGGTTCTCTACGGTAAATATTCAGGAAGTGAATTAAAACTTGATGGGAAAGATTATCTCATCATGCGTGAGGACGATATTCTTGCAATCATTTAATTAAAACGGAAAGTATTAATCAATCAGCTATTACGTAAGCGTCCTGCTTATGTTATATAGCCTAAAAGGAATAAAACTATGGCAAAAGATATAAAATTCGATGTAGAAGCACGCGACAGTATAAAACGCGGTGTAGATGCTTTGGCAAATGCAGTAAAAGTAACGCTAGGGCCTAAAGGCCGAAATGTTATTATTAGTAAATCATTTGGTGCTCCGCAGGTAACCAAGGACGGTGTAACTGTTGCAAAAGAAATAGAACTGGAAGACGGACTCGAGAATATGGGAGCTCAGATGGTTAAGGAAGTAGCTTCCAAAACCAATGACCTGGCCGGAGACGGAACCACTACCGCAACCGTATTAGCGCAGGCAATCGTAAAAGAAGGCCTTAAAAACGTTGCAGCCGGAGCCAACCCAATGGATCTGAAACGCGGAATCGATGCTGCCGTTGCTGCAATTACAAAGGACCTTGAAAAACAATCTACCAAGGTTGGTAATTCAACCGAAAAAATAAAGCAGGTAGCTGCGATCTCATCTAATAACGACATTCAGATTGGGGATCTTATCGCCCAGGCTTTCGATAAAGTGGGCAAGGAAGGCGTGATCACTGTAGAAGAGGCAAAAGGAACCGAAACCTATGTTGATGTGGTGGAAGGGATGCAGTTTGACCGTGGGTACCTCTCCCCTTATTTTGTTACCGATAGCGAGAAGATGCATACCACGCTGGAAAACCCGATGATCCTTCTTTACGACAAGAAGATCTCTTCTATGAAAGATCTGTTGCCTGTTCTTGAGCCAGTAGCTCAGCAGGGAAAATCCTTATTGATCATTGCCGAGGATGTAGATGGTGAAGCACTTGCCACTCTTGTTGTGAACAAACTAAGAGGATCGCTTAAAATAGCTGCAGTAAAAGCTCCCGGATTTGGGGACAGAAGAAAAGCCATGCTGGAAGATATCGCGATCTTAACCGGAGGTACTGTGATCTCGGAAGAACGCGGCTTTACGCTGGAAAATGCAACCGCAGATATGCTTGGTTCTGCCGAAACCGTAACAATAGACAAAGACAACACGACCATAGTAAATGGAGCCGGCAAGAAATCGGATATCCAGACACGTGTTGGGCAGATCAAGGCACAGATCGACACTACCACTTCAGATTACGACAAAGAGAAGCTGCAGGAACGCCTTGCTAAACTCGCGGGTGGAGTAGCAGTATTATACGTAGGTGCTGCCAGTGAGGTAGAAATGAAAGAGAAGAAAGACCGTGTAGACGACGCCTTACATGCAACCCGTGCAGCTGTAGAAGAAGGAATAGTTGCCGGAGGTGGTGTAGCCCTGGTTCGGGCAAGAGCTGTACTTGAAAAGCTTACCACAAATACAATGGATGAAGCTACCGGAATTCAGATAGTAGCTAAAGCCATTGAAGCTCCACTAAGAACTATTGTTGAAAATGCAGGCGGAGAAGGATCTGTGGTAGTGAATAAGGTACTGGAAGGCAAGAAGAACTACGGTTACGATGCCAAGAACGATACCTATGTTGATATGCTGAAAGAAGGAATCATAGACCCTAAGAAAGTAACAAGGGTAGCACTAGAGAATGCTGCTTCGGTTGCGGGAATGATCCTTACAACCGAATGTGCACTAGTGGATATTAAAGAGGATACTCCTCCAATGCCAATGGGTGGTGGTGGAATGCCCGGAATGATGTAATATCAACTATAAATTAATAGTAAAAGCCTTTGCGTTTGCAAAGGCTTTTCTTATTTCTATAAAAACTAAAACCACCTTTTTTAGGGGTGGCTTCTCCTCAAATTTAAAGGGGTCTATACGAAATAAACCCTACATCAATTACTTCTTCTTAGAAGCAGTCGGTGCTACCTTTTTAGCGCTAGTGTTCTTTGCAGAAGTTTTCGCTTTAGGTTTACCGTTAGACTTAACTGTTGCCATAATTATAAGTTTTAAATGACGTGGTAAAGGTAGCTAAGAAATACGTTCGTGATAATTTTATTGGCTATAATTTAACTAAAAAAACCTCCGAATAATCGAAGGTTTTCTTTTAAATATTCAATCAGATATTTCTACTTGTTCTTATGTTCATTTTTTACGGCCACATCCCTGTACCTACAGCATTCATGAACCGATAAATAGGCTTCTTCGGTTGCTTTGATAGCTTTAGTATCATGACCTACTGCAGCTATATTTGCCTGTATGGTCTTCAGGTTTGTTTTGCGTTCATCGTAGATAAGGCTTAACTCGTGAGTTTCTATACTCCATACAGCAGATTTCACACCTTTTGTTCTAATGGAAGCTTTCTCAATACGTTCTTTACACATTCCACATACACCATCAACTTCAATGACGGCACGGGCACTTTTATTCTGACCATAAGTGGTGGCCACTGTAAATAATACTAGGGTAACTACTAATAATCGTTTCATATTTTATTCAATTTTAAAACGCAATCCGGTGTAATACATACTACCAAAGATCGGACCATAAACAAAAGTTGTATCAAAGGCCGGATCGAAAGGGACTTCAGAAGCCACTATTGGATCACTTTGTTTAACATTAGTTACATTTTCGCCTCCTACGTATATCTCAAATGTAGGAGAAAATACCTTAGTAACCTGAACATTTAACGTTCCTACCGAAGGAGAATAGTCCGGAAGCCTGTATTGTAGTGGGTTCCCAACGGTTGATGGAAATCTTTGCTCACTTAGCCAATTGTAGGTCGCGTCGAATTTCCAATGGCTGCCATTCTCCTTTATATTGGTTCTTGCAGAACTATTCGCAAAAATCCTGTGGTTAGGAGTTAAGGGCTTTTCAAGTTTCTCATTTCCATAGGTTGTCATTACATCATAATATTTATAGGCCATCCGTAAGTCCAGGTGCTCTGTGATATCATAATTAAATTCTGTTTGGAAATTATTAGCATAACTTTCACCCTTCAGATTATAAAACCGAATCTCACCAGGGGTTTCCCAATCCACAACCACCTGGTTTTCAAAATCGGTGCGATAAAAGTCGAACGTAATGTCGGCCTGCCTTCCAAAAAGATTGAAACCCTGTAAGTATGAAAATCCGTAATTCCATGCGATCTCGGGGTCCAGTCCATAAATGCTGCCGCCTTCATTCAGAATGGTTATGCTTCTTGAAGAAGCGAAGAAATTCTGGTTTTCGGTAAAGATATTAGCCGAACGTTTTCCACGGCCTGCCGAGATCCTGAAGGCAGATTTCTCCCAGGGAGTATACCTCACATGCAACCTTGGTGTTATAAATGTTCCCAACAGGTTATGCTGATCGATACGAATACCCATAGTCGCATTGAGATCGCCGAGGTTATCGTAGGCGTATTCAAAAAAAGCTCCCACCGAATTCTCTATTCTACCATATTGGGTGGAATTTACCATTTCTTCATAAGCGTCGTAGGTGAAACTAACACCTGCTTTTACCTTATGCCGTGAATCGCTAATAATACTATTGTACAAGGCATTGGCGTACAAACTATTATGCGTGATGTCGTATTGGTTAAAGCCAAAATACGACTCCTGATCATGATTGCTATATGCCAACTGAATACCGGCACTCTGATAGGGAATATCCGGGTTTACATATCCAAATTTACCCGACAGGTCAAATCTTCGGGTATCGATCTCACTCCCCCAGGCATTCCTAGTGAACTTGTCCGTATCCGGGTTGAAATCAACCTGTCCTGTTTGCTTTTCATCATTCAGAAAACGAATATTAAAAAAGCTCACAAACCCATGTTCAGTATCTGTGTATTGCCAACGATTCATCACGTTGATCTGCTGTGCAAGTGGCGTATCCAGGAAACCATCATCGTTCTTGTCGAATTTAGTATCCCTAAGATTTCCGTGCACATACAAGCCCGTACTCCATCTGTCACTTACCCGAGTGTTAAGGTGAGTATTTAGTTCCAAACGGCCATTCATAGAGCCATAGGCATTTACGAAGAACTTGTCGTCCAGCGTAGGCTTCTGAAGCTCTGCATTGATCTGCCCGGTAATACTCTCAAACCCGTTCACAACACTCCCCGATCCCTTCGTGATCTGAATACTTTCCACCCAGGTACCGGGAATAAAGCTAAGGCCATATGCCTGCGCAGCACCTCGTATGGAAGGGACATTTTCGGTAGTTATAAGGATATAAGGACTGGTTAAACCTAGCATTTTTATTTGGCGTGTCCCGGAAACCGCATCGGCAAAGTTTACATCGATAGACGGATTGGTTTCAAAGCTTTCCGATAGATTACAGCAGGCTGCCTTCAAGAGTTCGGCACTACTTACATTGATCACATTTTGGGATTGCAGGTAAGAGGTCGCACTCGATTTACGCCTCGATTTTACCACAACCTCTCCCAGATCACCTTTTAGTTGCAAGCGATGCTTGATCTTCTTAGGTCCTGAAACAGCGATCGTATCGGTTCTAAATCCTACATAGCTTATCACAAGCCTGGTATATTCATCTTTATACGGAATTTCAAAATTCCCGTCGAAATCTGTGATCGTGCCCACCGAAGTATCCAGCCAGTATACACTAGCCCCTTCGATGCCGATCTCCTGGTTCTTATCGTTCACTTCCAATACCGTTCCCTCCAATCGCTGTTGGGCATAGGCACACAGTGGAAGCCATAACAAAATCATCATTAACTTCTTCATAGCATCCCGTTTTTAAAGATCATATACACTGCCATGATGATCATGATGGCGTTTTCAATGAAAGTGGCTTCTGTCATAGGCAATTTGAGTGCAGTACCCAGGCAAGCACAAGTGATGGCTTTTTTGCTGAGCAAAGTGCGCAAGACACCCACCGTCGTAATTCCAAGTATAACCAGGGTGATGATCAAAGCCATATTCACTTCATATCGAATAAGAAACATCAGCCCGAGAGCTGTTTCAATAAAAGGATAGCTCCAGGCGTAAGGCGCAAAAACCTTCGCCAGGGGGTCGTACATTCGGAACGAGGATGGAAATCCTCTTAGGTCAAGGATCTTAAAGAAACTGAAAACTATAAAGAACAGCCCCATGAAGTCCAGCATAAAATCTGCCGTATTCCAGCTGTTATAATTGAGCAATACCGCTGCCACTAATATATATCCGAAGATGATAAAAAGGGGTTTCAACTGCTGGAATTTAGATTTTTTAGTATCTAATTCACTCGCTTCACTGGCCCCAAAAATATTGGTGGTTTTCTTTTCAGTGATCGTGTACTTGTCATCCAGTGCCTTCTGAAGCACCGTAGTATCCATGTGAGAAATCATCGTTATTTCGGCCTCTCCTTTAGCGAGATCCACCTTAACATCCTGAATTTCATCCAAGGCATTAAGCGCCTGCGTTACCGATGCCTTGCATCCTTCGCAGGTCATTCCGGTAATAGTATATGTATGTTTCATCTTACAGCTGCTTTGGTAGCTTAAGTGTCATATACTCTCCCAATAAAAGATCGTCGAGATGGCCTGCCAGGTTCTGGTCCTTCGCTCTGAAATGCATGTGCCAGTTGGCATTGTGATGCGTAAACACACCTTTGTGATCTTTAGAATAGAATCCGATGATCTCCACATTCTCTTCCACAACTATCCCGTTGAGTCCGGAAGCCATATGGGCTTCCCTGGAGTGATTTACATTGTTCTCATTCCAGTTAACAACGTGCCAGTTGATCTTTCGAATGTGTCCTTCTATCATAAAAGGAAACGGCTTTGAAGTATCAATTTCTGCCTTTAAGGCTGTATATTCAAGAAAATCTTCAAATTGTTTTAAAGTAAGGATCGCCTTTGGTATGGAAACCTCCTGCCACTCGGGAACCTGGGCATAAACAAGGAGAGCCGCGTTACTAGTGAAATCGTTCTCCACAACCAGTTGCTCAGGAGTCACTTTGCTCACATAAGGTTTCGAATTGAAGATTTGTATCTCGCCTTTAAGGCCTTCAGCAGCGCCCAGCGCATAAAGATCTGGTGTCTCCTGCAACTCTTTAAGAGTAATAGAGGCATCTAAATTCCCACCCATTATCTCTTGCAATGCGCCGGCATACTGTACACCATTAACAGTATTATTTGTCTGCTGGTTACAGCCCTGAAACGTTAATATTGCTACCGTGCTAATTGCTATTAATATTTTCATTTTTATATTTTTTAATTCTGAATCTACCTCTGTGTTAAACTTGCTGAGATATATTCTGAAAGATTTGACTTAATGATTTAGTTTATTCACTACTAAAAGTAGATCATAGTAACCGAGGTCGAAAATACAACCCCTACTTTTAATATCAAATTAGGAAAGTTTCGTATAGCACATGAAGATCTCTATCGACAGGTGGTGGGCTATAAGCTATAAAGAATTGGTTTTCTGAAGGAAAGTTATCTACCGATCTCAATACGAATACAGAAACAAAAGCCAGAACAAAGTCCTGATTTAGATTTACATCGAAAGTAGACTTATTAAAGGTGTCATCTGTATCGACCTTGGTATATTGATTGTCACAACAAGTATGCTCATCTTCCTCCTCCTGATCGCAGGCTGGGATCTCCATCACCATACCACAGGAAAGGTCTTTTTCACCTAAAGTGATCTCGGAGAGCATTTCGTAATCTCCACAATAATGCTTGGCATAAGCTACCCCACTGCTGCTGGCCAGCATGAGGAGGGTAAGAAGTATGGAGATTATCTTTTGCATAAACTACGAAATTAGGCGATTAGATACTGCAAATGTTAAATATTGAGTTAAAACTTATTGGATGATGGAGTCTATCCTGCCACATCTGTACATTTTTTCTCCGAAATAAGGATTCGCGATCTCCTTGGTTTCACTAAGCCAGTACGCTCCTGTATTTTTAAAGGCCATGGGGCAATATTGCTTGAAAAGTTTTCCGCTCTCTAGCCCGTCCTTTAGCAATTCCTCAACTGTATTGGTCACTCCTACAAAAGCAGATCGCTGGGCTTCGATATCTTTAGTAGCCTCGATCTTTTTAACTGTTGAAAGGGATGCCTCATCAACACCTTTATTGGCGAAGGCTTTGGTTAAAACAGCAGCCGACTGAGATGCGGCAGCCGCATCCGAATTTATCAAAGCCGTTTTTAGATCGATATATTGCGAGAAGATCATCGATAGATCTTCGTCCTTAAAACTAGCTTCGATTTTTTCTGCTTTATGTTCAAATTTTTGTTCTACCGTTTTTACTTCTGGCTCTGCAGAATCACTTCCTTTCTTTTCGTCTCCACAAGAGTAGTTTAAGAATGCCAATAGTAAGATTGCGGTGTATATTGATGTTCTCATTTTTCAAAATTTAGTTCACAAATATACGCAGCTAACTTCTTCTGTGAAAGTAAAACGCAGGTAATAATAAAAGAAGAAATAACGGTTGAATGAGGAAACGCCTTACGTAAAACAACGCCATGTGATCGCCCGCGGCAGAGGTATTGATAAGAAGCACAAACGCAATGAAGAAAAGGATGAAAAGTCCGGTAAAGAGTAAGGCCGATAGTTTTAAAATACTTTTACTACCAAATGCTACCCAAAGGATGATCAGCGACAAAATAGTGTTCAATAAATATCTCAGAATAATGTTCGCATATAATTTATATAACTCCATCCCTGGAAGAGGTTGGGTGCTGTGATCGGTCTTAAAGAATTTCAGCAATGGATCATAGAATAGTTTATCCTCAAACTGTCTAATGAGGATGAGGCCAAACGCTAAAATCACGATAAGAACAATTTTAACCCTGTTTTTCATCCGAAAGTGTTTTTATTTTCAGCATACGGATCCATATCATCCATAGTACGAACACCATCCCATAGATAAGGCCCGGAAACACAACTCCATGTAGTAATTCCTTATGCTGGGGATACTCGTACAAAGCAACTGCCAGTATAACAATGCGTAAAATGTTTACTGCGTAAATAAGAACGGCTCCGGCAAGTATAAAGAGAAATGTCTTTTTAAATCTTTCGGCAAAAGCGATTACAAATGCTATAAATAAAATAATTATACTTACGGCATTACATCCTTCTATAATACGCGCCAGAAATTTATTCTCCACATACAACTGCATTATAGGTTCTGAAGAATCCGGAACAACAGAGGCAACGTATCCAAGGGAGTTTATCACACTACTGGATTGTCTGGCCACAAGATGCGTTATAATATCGGGGGGATACTCACTTCCCTCAGCCATTTTAAGATATAAACCATAAAGTAACGAAAGCACCAGATAGGTCCCAAGGAATAATACGACAAAACGAAGAACAGATTTATATTTAAGAAGAAGTGCTTTCAAATACCTACAGACTTTTAACAAAAATACAGGATTATATTTTGGCAAAAAGATCCATTTTAAAATACATTTACCAAAAAAAGTTATGCCCTTCCACTCACTAAAAAAAGAAGTTGATAATATTCTGAATCAAACAGATAAGCAAATCAATGAACGGCTTACCAACATCTGCGAATTACTGCATTCAGAGATCGATCATTACGACTGGGTTGGTTTCTATTTTGCTGAACACAGTACAAAAACCCTGCATTTAAAGGCATATGCCGGCGAACCCACAGATCACACTGTCATTCCTTTTGGGAAAGGTATCTGCGGTCAGGTAGCCGAGAGTCATAAAAATTTTGTGGTGCCGGATGTAAAGTCACAGGACAATTATATTGCTTGTAGTCTGAACGTAAAAGCAGAGATCGTGGTACCATTATTTAAGGATGGTATTAATATCGGGCAGATAGATATCGACTCCCACACACCTGATCCCTTTACAGTTGAAGATGAACGTTTTCTGGAATGGATCAATGAGAATCTTGCAAAAAATATATAAATTAGCTTTATGGAGAACGTAACCGTCCATAAAGATTTTAAGCTGGCAGCCTATTTTGTCATGGTTGCTGCTGTTGTAGGAATCATTAGGGTTGCCCGCCTTTACAGTGGCCTCGAAAATCTTGAACAAACAGACTATCTTAATCTTGTTTTATACGGGGTTGTGATCGTTTTACTCCTATGGCTATCCGTGAATATATTGAAAGGAAAGAACTGGGCCCGAATCACTTTTGCGGTTACGGCCCTTTGTATTCTGGT
This sequence comes from uncultured Flavobacteriaceae bacterium, assembly GCA_905479745.1. Taxonomy (GTDB): domain Bacteria; phylum Bacteroidota; class Bacteroidia; order Flavobacteriales; family Flavobacteriaceae; genus Pukyongia. Next base: position 15,913 of record CAJQNO010000068.1, read on the forward strand.
GATGGCTCCGTTTGTAGTACTGCATGAATTTGCCAGCTCTTTGTTCCTGGGGAGTTTATCTACCGTCTTTGGGATATTACTTCTTATCGCCTTATTATTGTTGTACAGTAAGGGGGCGCGGCAATGGTACGCCGACCAATTGAATAATTCCTGAACAATTTCTTAGATCTGTTATCACATTCCTGTTCGGATGGCCTCTACAGGGTCCAGTCGCGAGGCTGAAATGGCAGGGAGAATACCTGATATGAGCCCGATGGCTGCCGAAATTGCTGTCCCAATGAACATATTCCAGGGCGAAAGTACAAACTGGAAATCTCCGCTAAACGACGAAGCAATGAGAGATCCAAAGAAAACAAGAACCAGGCCTATCAATCCACCAATTACTGCAAGGATAATTGCTTCAAACAAAAACTGAAGTAAAATGAAACGATTCTTTGCCCCCATGGACTTTTGAATTCCTATGATGTTGGTACGTTCCTTCACACTAACAAACATGATATTGGCAATACCAAATCCTCCCACCAATAGCGAAAAGCCACTTATCACCAGACCGATAATATTCATCTGGCCTGTGATATTGTCGATAAAATCGGCAAAGCCCTGTAATTGGTTCACGAAAAATGTGTCGATCTCGTCCGGTTTTAAACCACGATGTACACGCATTTTCTGTTTTAACATGGCTATGAATTCGGCATTATCAACGCCTTGATCGGGTTTTATCACTATAAATGGAAACAAATTCTTGTTGCTGTCTCCGTAGATCCTTCTAATCACATTTACGGGCAAGAAAACCGAGGTATCCTTAGATCCGCCAAACAGCCCGGAACCTTCTTTCTTTAGCACCCCAATTACGGTAAATTTCCTGCCATAAAGACGGATCTTCTTTCCTATTGCCGCTTCCCCGGATCCAAATAAGGTCTGCGCGATCTCGTCTCCCAAAACGATCACATGGCTTCCACTATTGGATTCGGATTCGTTGTAAAACCTACCATTGGCGATTTGTAGGGATTCGATCTCGTAATACTCATCGGTAACAGCACCAATTTCTACATTGCTAACAGAGTTGTCTTCGTATTTTATGGTTTCTGAAGGAACATTGAGAGTGTAGGACGCCGCCATTACATCCGGAACGCTTCTTTTTACAAACTGGTATTCTTCGTAAGTAACATCCGGGAACTGTTCCCACTTCCAGCGCGGGACTTCTGTAGGACCGAAAGAAAATCTTCCCAGGAAGATCGTGCTGTTATCCAGCGAACTGATACTCCCTTCTATCTCCTTTTTAAGTGAATCCACCGCGGCCAGGACGGCAATGATGGAAAATATCCCGATGGTAACCCCAACCAAAGATAGAAAAGTTCGCAACTTATTGTTTTTAAGAGCGTTAATAGCGAAATTAAAACTTTCCTTGATTATCCGAAGGTAAATAAGCATGCAGTACTTTTAAGTGGGATTTTTCAGAATAAAGATATGACGTTTTCGATTAATTTATGTTACAAATTCTCTGTCTATTTATGTATTTTTGCGCGTATCTGCTAATTCAGGTTCCAATTAATAAAATAATCTCATGCATAATTCTAAAAAGATCAAATCGGCACTCATTTCAGTATTCCATAAAGACGGCCTGGGGCCAATTGTAAAAAAGCTGGATGCCTTGGGTGTACAGATCTATTCAACAGGAGGAACCCAGAAGTTTATAAATGATCTTGGAGTTGAAGTGATTCCGGTGGAAGAAATTACCGACTATCCTTCCATACTAGGTGGAAGAGTAAAGACCCTTCATCCTAAAGTATTTGGAGGTATCTTAAACCGGCAGGACAACGAAAGTGATGTTGCCGAAATGGAACAATACGAGATCCCCCAGCTTGACCTGGTGATCGTGGATCTTTATCCATTTGAAAAAACAGTTGCATCCGGGGCTGCCGAGCAGGATATTATAGAAAAGATCGATATTGGCGGTATCTCCCTTATACGAGCAGCAGCCAAGAATTTTAAAGATACGCTTTGTGTTTCTTCCATGGAAGACTACGATGACCTACTTGAACTACTCAACCAAGGAAACGGGGAAACCAGTTTTGAAGATCGCAGGAAATTTGCTGCCAGATCCTTCAATATCTCATCGCATTACGATACAGCGATCTTCAATTATTTTAACAGCGACCATTCGATCGCATCGCTTAAGATAAGCGAGATGAAGGGGAAGGTATTGCGTTACGGTGAAAATCCGCATCAGAAAGGGTATTTCTTTGGAGACTTCGATGCGATGTTCGATAAGTTGCACGGGAAAGAACTTAGTTATAACAATCTACTGGACGTTGATGCTGCGGTGAATTTAATGTCTGAATTTGAAGGCGAAGCCCCTACATTTGCCATCCTGAAACACAACAACGCTTGTGGGATCGCACAGCGGGATACAGTTCGGCAAGCCTATGTGGATGCCCTGGCGGGTGATCCTGTGTCGGCTTTCGGAGGGATCCTGATCTCCAATACAGAGATCGATGAGGCAACGGCAAATGAGATCCATACCCTGTTTTGTGAAGTGGTTATCGCACCGTCATATTCCGAAGAAGCCCTTGAGATCCTGAAAGGAAAGAAGAACCGGATCATACTTGTTCAAAAAGCAGCAAAATTGCCCGAAACCATTACTCGCACCTGCCTTAACGGTGCTTTAGTTCAGGACAGGGACCATATAACAGACAGTGCCGAAAATTTATCACACGCCACCAACAATAAACCTACCGATAGTGAGTTAGAAGATTTGTTGTTCGCCTCCAAGATCTGCAAACATACCAAGTCTAACACCATCGTTCTGGCCAAAGGAAAACAATTGTGCGCAAGTGGAACGGGGCAAACCTCAAGGGTGGATGCATTGCGACAGGCCATCGAAAAAGCTAAGTCATTCAATTTCGATCTCAATGGTGCCGTAATGGCCAGTGACGCTTTCTTTCCTTTTCCCGATTGCGTGGAGATAGCGAACAAAGCAGGGATCACTTCGGTTATTCAGCCTGGAGGCTCAATAAAAGACCAGTTGAGCATAGATTATTGCAACGAAAATAAGATGGCAATGGTATTTACCGGAACGCGCCATTTTAAGCATTAAAATTTGTTACATTTGTGAAGGATAAAAGCCGCTAACACGTTTAACTTCAATACCGCCAACAAAACATATGGGATTTTTTGATTTCCTGACCGAAGAAATAGCAATCGACCTGGGTACTGCCAATACATTAATTATTCATAATGATAAGGTAGTTGTCGATGCTCCTTCTATTGTTGCACGCGATCGAACCACCGGGAAGATCATTGCTGTGGGACGAGAGGCAAATATGATGCAGGGAAAAACCCATGAGAACATTAAGACTATCCGTCCACTTAAAGACGGAGTGATAGCAGATTTCGATGCCAGCGAGAAGATGATCAGTATGTTCATTAAGGATATTCCCGCCTTAAAGAAAAAATGGATCACTCCCTCCCTACGGATGGTTATATGTATCCCTAGCGGTATTACTGAAGTTGAAATGCGAGCGGTTAAAGAAAGTGCCGAACGGGTAAATGGAAAAGAAGTATATCTTATTCACGAGCCCATGGCGGCGGCAATTGGTATTGGTGTTGACATCATGCAACCCAAGGGAAATATGGTGGTAGATATTGGAGGAGGAACAACCGAAATTGCGGTAATTGCCTTAGGTGGAATAGTGTGTGATAAATCTGTTAAGATCGCCGGTGACGTTTTCACAAACGATATCATCTATTATATGCGTACACAGCATAATTTATATGTAGGAGAGCGAACCGCCGAAAAAATTAAGATACAAATAGGAGCGGCTACCGAAGACCTGGAGCTTCCTCCGGAAGACCTTGCCGTACAGGGAAGGGATCTGCTCACCGGAAAACCAAAGCAGGTACAAACTTCTTACAGGGAAATAGCAAAGGCATTGGATAAGTCTATTCTGCGAATAGAAGATGCTGTAATGGAAACCCTGTCTCAAACTCCCCCGGAGTTGGCTGCAGACATCTATAATACCGGGATCTATCTAGCCGGTGGGGGTTCTATGCTGCGCGGACTGGACAAAAGACTTTCACAGAAAACAGATCTCCCGGTCTATATTGCCGAAGATCCGTTACGAGCCGTGGTTCGTGGTACAGGGATCTGTTTGAAAAACCTCAACAAATACAAGAGTGTGTTGATAAAATAGAAATAACAACAGATGCAACAGATTATATTTTTCTTCATAAGGAATAAAAATTCCCTGTTGTTTTTACTTCTATTTACGATATCAGTTTTTCTCACAATAAATTCGCATACGTTTCATAGTAACAAGGTGGCTACCTCGGCCAATTTCTTCAGTGGTGGGATCTATTCGGTGAAGCAGGACATCAAGGACTACTTCAACCTGAGAACACAGAATACAATACTTTCAGAAGAAAATAAAAGATTGAGAAGATTGCTCTCCAATATGCAAAACTCACAGTTATTGCAGCTACCGGATAGTAGTGATATTATCTGGAAGTATAATTATGTAGGAGCCCGGGTGGTAAATAACTCATATTCGAAATCCAAGAATCATTTAACTATAGATGCGGGAAGAAATGATGGTATTGCCATCGATATGGGTGTGATCTCCTCTAAAGGCGTTGTGGGTATAGTGAATAGTATTTCGGCAAACTACGCAACAGTACAATCTGTGCTCAATACCAATAGCCAGATCAATGCGAAATTGAAAAATACAAACCACTTTGGCACCCTCGTATGGAGAACAGGAAGTCCGTTCGAGGCAACCTTGATCGACATACCCAGGCAGGTTAAATTTAATGTGGGTGATACGATCGTTACCGACGGAAAGTCTACTATCTTTCCGGAAGGGATCCTTATAGGTTCCATAAAAGATTACAAACTGGCGACAAATGAAGATTATTACGAATTGCAGATATTGTTGTTCAACGACATGACCAACCTTCGCCATGTATATGTAGTAGGCAATAAGGATGCCAGAGAAATCAAGGAACTGGAAAACGCGCTGGAGGATGCTCAATAACGAATACCTTGTAAATACCATACGTTTTATAGTGTTATTGCTGGTTCAGGTAATACTGCTCAACAACATCAATTTGTTTGGATATATCAATCCCTATCTCTATATATTATTTATCATAGTATTTCCATTTACCGGCAACAAAAGCCTACTTATCTTTCTGGCCTTTCTCATGGGACTCATGGTCGACATCTTTGGTGATTCGGGCGGAGTTCATGCGGCTGCGTCTACCTTTATTGCTTATATCCGCCCCGCCTTCTTAAAGGTGTCTTTTGGAGTGAGCTATGAGTATAATATGGTGAAAATTAGCAAAGCAGCGATGGGAGAACGAATTACTTATATCGCGTTGATGGTTTTTACCCACCATCTCTTACTTTTCTCCCTCGAAATTTTTAACTTTAGGCATATACTCTTAATACTAAAATCTACGTTATTCTCTGGGATATTCAGCGTTGTTTTAATCTTATGCGCTGTGTTGTTATTTAGCAGGAAGAATTGATGAGAAAACTACTTTTACTTGTATTGGTAATGATCACCGGCGTGGTGTTTGCCGGCAGGCTATTTTATTTACAGGTTTACGATACTTCCTTTCAGAAGCTTTCTGAAAATAATGCTATTAAGATCATCTACGATTATCCCCAAAGAGGTTATATCTTCGACAGGAACGGTAAATTACTTGTAAGTAACCAACCCTCTTACGATGTGATGGTTATACCCAGGGATCTTCAGCCATTTGATACGCTCGAATTTTGCGGCCTTCTGAAAATGACCAAGGAAGACCTCGTAAAAAGCCTTGAGAAGGCCAGAGCTTATTCTCCCCGCCTCCCTTCGCCCGTAATTCCGCAGCTAACAAAAGCCGAATATGCGTACCTCTCTGAGAAAATGCACAAATACAAAGGGTTTTATATACAGAAACGATCGCTGCGCGACTACCAGATAGACCATTCGGCTAACGTGCTGGGATATATCGCCGAGGCCGATAATAAGATCATAAAGGAGAACCCCTACTACCAGATGGGAGACCTGTTAGGGAAGCAAGGAGTGGAAATGCAGTACGAGGAAATCCTCCGGGGTGTGAAAGGAGTAAAATATATTCAGAAAGACCGGTTCAACCGGGAAATTGGACCCTATAAGGACGGTGCATTCGACACCATCCCTGAACGTGGAAAAGACATTACCCTTACCATAGATGGGGCTCTTCAGGAATATGGAGAAAGGCTCATGGTGAACAAACGCGGAGGTATTGTAGCTCTCGAACCGGCCACAGGTGAGATTCTCGCACTGGTTGCTGCCCCTAATTACGATCCTGCCTTACTGGTTGGAAGGGAACGATCTAAGAATTTCACTAAACTATGGTACGATACCATTTCAAAACCGCTATTCGACAGGGTATTGCAGGGAGAATATCCACCCGGATCACCTTTTAAAGCGTTAACGGCGCTTATCGGACTTCAGGAAGGGGTGATCGATACCGAGGAAACTGTGTATTGCAATGGTGGATATCGCTATGGAAGAGGCAGAATACTAGGTTGTCATGCGCATAGAAGTCCGCTAGCCATGCAGGCAGGTATTGCAAATTCCTGTAATGCTTATTTCTGTACTGTTTACAGACGTACGATAGAAAAATATCCTACCCCTCAACAAGGAATCGATACCTGGAGAGATCATTTGTTAAGCTTTGGTTTAGGAGATTATATGGGATACGACCTTCCTAGTGGCAGGCCTGGAAAGATCCCAAGTTCGAGGACCTATAATGCCATTTACCAATATCCCACGTACAAATGGTATGCTCCGGCAACTATCTCTAATGCCATAGGACAGGGAGAAGTGCTACTTACTCCAATGCAGATGGTAAATTTCACAGCTGCCATTGCGAACCGGGGTTGGTACTATAAGCCGCATATTATTAAAAACATTAGCGGTGTAGATACCATACCATCCGCCTACACAGAAAAGCACATGACCACTATAGACAAGGAACATTTCGATCCGGTGATAGCCGGTCTTTTCGATGTGTACAACTACGGAACCGCATCTCACCTGAAAGTCCCTGGAATTGAGATTTGTGGCAAGACAGGAACCGCCGAAAATTATACTCGGGTAAATGGTGAGCGAATGCAATTAACAGATCATTCGGTATTTATCGCTTTTGCACCTAAAGATGATCCTAAGATCGCTATTGCGGTCTTTGTGGAGAATGGGTATTGGGGAAGTCGCTGGGCCGGACGAATTGCCAGTTTGATGATAGAAAAATACATTAAAGGAGATATTAGCAGGAAGGATCTCGAATCCTTTATTCTCAATGGCAGCCTGGAAGAAGAATACGCAAAACCTTACAGCGGCGAACCCTTTAAAATAAATCAATAATGGCAGCTGGCAGAGGATTTGTGAGATTCGATTGGGTAACGATCATATTGTATTTTGCGCTGGTTGGAATTGGATGGATCAATATTTATTCGGCCTCTCTGGACAATAGTGCAACAGCATTCTTCGATTTAAATCAGGTTTATTTTAAACAGCTAGTGTGGATCTGCCTGAGTATTGTACTTATCATTTTCATACTTGCCATCGAAGCCAAATTCTACGAACGATTTTCCAGTATCATCTATATAATTTCACTGGCCTCTTTACTTGGCTTATTTATCTTCGGAAAGAACATTAACGGAGCGACTTCGTGGTATGCCTTAGGAAGTTTCAGCATTCAGCCTAGTGAATTTGCAAAAGCTGCTACTGCCCTGGCATTAGGCAAGTATATTGGGGATATGCAAACCAACATCAAAGAGTTTAAGCATCAATTACGAGCCTTTATCATCATCGCTTTACCGGCTTTATTTATCATCCCCCAGCCCGATCCGGGAAGTGCGCTGGTATATGTGGCTTTCATCTTCCCAATGTATCGAGAAGGCCTGCATTTCGTCTACCTGCTACTTGGTTTCTTCCTGGGGGCTTTGTTCATCTCAACCCTGGCATTTGGTGTAGTATGGGTAAGTGTGGGTATATTGGTTATCACCGCTTTGATCTATTTCAGAAACAGAAAAAAAAGAAAGACGAAAGCATTCCAGTATATTTTCGTTGCGGCGTTGTGTATGGGTTTTGTGTTCTCGGTGAATTATATATTCAATAACGTTTTTGAACAACGACACCGGGACCGCTTTAATATCGTCCTGGGAAAAGAAAGCGATTCCAAGGGAATAGGATATAATACCAACCAAAGTGAAATTGCCATTGGAAGCGGCGGATGGACCGGCAAAGGCTGGACCCAGGGTACTCAAACCAAGGGAAACTTTGTCCCAGAACAGCAAACCGATTATATATTTAGTACAGTGGGAGAGGAATGGGGATTTTTAGGTAGTATGGTGGTGGTGATCTTATTTGTTGCCCTTATCATTCGGGTACTTTACCTGGCCGAACGACAAAAGAGTCAGTTTAGCCGGGTTTACGGCTATAGTGTTGGGGCAATATTATTTCTGCATTTCTTTGTCAATATAGGCATGGTAACCGGTTTGCTCCCTACAGTAGGTATTCCACTACCCTTCTTTAGTTACGGAGGTTCCGGACTTTGGGGTTTTACGATACTGTTATTTATTCTAATCCGGCTGGATGCGTCAAATTCGCACTATGCGTAGGGATTATCACCATCCACTTCTGTCTACTTTGCTTTCCAGTTTGTCTTCCAGCGCGTCCTCCAATCCCCGAAGGAAATCTAATCCTGTTTTTTTCTCTATGGAATCGATACTCACCGTGAAATCGTAAAAGGAATCTGAGGTACCTTCGTTTGGGATCGAAAAGGCAATAGCTCTTAAAGAATCGCCATCTTTATCTATCACGATCTTGTAAAATTCTTCCGGTACCGATACCCCTTCGTCGCCTATGGTTTCGAGTCCGTTTTTTAGCACCCCGCCCGTAATGATAAAAAGTTCGTCTTTTCTCTCGGCCCAGTAACGAACTTTTTGTTCGAGACGGTTCCAGATCCCCGCGTTGAAATCATGATCCTGCGGACTGATATTACTGGTTAGGAATGTTTCGTGGTATGCATTGTAATTAAAGCGACGGTCTCCTGCCGGACATAAATGCCCGCGATCATAGCCGGAATTCTTATAGTTGCCCCAGTGAGCAGATTCGGTCTTTATCTTTCTGTCCTGCACGAAATAGGGCCGCTCGAATTCGGCCTTGGCAAGATGTTCCTTTTTAAGTTCGTAGGCAATCCACTCTGCCTGTTCGTGCTTTTCGGAATAAGACAGGCTGAAATACGAATGCCGCACCATTACCCCTGTGGTGGAACTGGGGAGAAATCGATCATCAAATGCATTCTCTACTTGTGGAAGTGAGTTGGTTATGGGATAGGCTTCATTTTGCCGATCGATATACCTTTCGGCGAAATACAAGACAGTTACAACCAGTATAAGCAGAAATGGGTAAAGGTATTTTCGGTTCATGGAATGCTTTCAGGTTACAGGCAAAAGTATTGTTTTTTGAGAGATTTTTATGCAATACAGGGGCATCCTAAATTATTAAATAAATAGTACAGTGTTGCAATAAAAGTGGTGCAAAAAAGCGTATGAAAAAGTACAATAAAATTCAAAATGCGTGGAGCTGCAGAGATTATCACCGAAGATCTCCGGCTATTTTAGCGATTCTTTTATCGATTAAGAGTTATGTTCGCTGGTTAAGCCTTCACATCCAGCGCATCCCTCAATGCATTTCCTATCAACATAAAGGCGGTCACTAAACTCATGATCGCCAGTCCCGGGATCACGGCCAGGTATGGTTTCCCGAGAATGATGTATGCGTAGTGATCCTTAATGATGCCTCCCCAGCTTGGCATGGGCGGTTGTGCCCCTATCCCCAAAAAGCTCAGGCCACTTTCTATGAGGATCGCACCGGCAAAATTTGCTGCCGAGATTATGATCACAGGAGCCAATGCGTTTGGTAGTATGTGTTTCAAGATGATCCTGAAATCGGTATATCCCAATGCCCTTGCAGCGGTAACATATTGCATCTGTTTCACACTCATTACCTGTCCTCGCACCACCCTGGCCACCTCTACCCACATGGTTAATCCCACGGCGATAAAAACCTGCCAGAATCCTTTCCCAAGTGCTAATGTGATGGCAATTACCAGTAATAAGGTTGGTATGGACCAGGTCACGTTGATAAGCCACATTATCGCGGCATCCACTTTTCCTCCAAAATAACCTGCTATGGCTCCCAGGGTGATCCCAATAATAAGGGATATAAACACAGCTACAAATCCTATAGCCAGGGAAATGCGTATCCCTATGAGCATTCTGCTTAAGAGGTCTCTTCCATATTTATCGGTTCCCAGTAGAAATTTTTCTTCTGAAATGTATTTTCCGGGAATTTCTTCCGCCGAATTTGCCTTCGGAAATAATCGCAGGGAGTAATCTTTCCGAAGTCCCGCAGTTCCATCGGAAGTATATTCGGTAATAGCGATACCTTCTCCGGTGATCTCGTAACTATTGATCGGGATCTCAGTAGCCACATTTTTCTTTCCGAAGAAAAACGTAGAAAGACTACTCTCTTGCTCCGTGTTCCCCGGAATGGTGATCATGCTAACCTTAAATCCCGGGTTCTTGGAATGGATGGACAAATGCATCTGGTTTGCATTCTTCGAGTCGTCCGGCGCCAGGGCATAGGCAAAGACAGCCACAAGTACACATAGACCCAGAAAACTCAAACTAAAAACGCCCCAAAAGTTCTTTCGGAACTTTCGGAGCGCTATTTTCGTTAATGAGGTCGATGTATTCACATCGTAAATTTAATTAAATCCTCATTGGTATAAGATCTCAGCCTAGTTTTTAATTTTAGCTAATTTTCCTGCTTTTATATTGTTCAATTTCAGATCTTCAAGAACATTCACGGCTTCTTCAACATAAATATCCTTGCTCAGGCTCTTATGCCAACGCTTACGCTTCTCTCTCAAGGTGGTGTCTAGTTTCATCATCTCGATTTCCGAAGGTAAGGATCGATAGCTCAATTTATTGTCGTATTCGCCAATGGCATCGAACTTCTTGGTCTCCTCTTTTCTCCTTTCAATTTCGGCGGCATATCTTTTGTAATTAAGGTCTACTTCCAGTTCATCCCTTCTCTTCTTTATCCATTGTGCATTTTCTTCGATTAGTGCAAGCTGTTCACTTTTAGCCATCCGCTCTTTGCTTTTCTTAATGGTCTCCTCGAAATCGATATAACCATTCCACACTTCGTAATCGGCCGGCTCAATCTTGTCATATGGCAGTGGGTTATCATAGTCCCGCTCCCCTACTTCGATGTAACTATATCGATCGGGCATTACTACATCGCTTTTCACTCCTTCGAGCTGGGTAGACCCCCCGTTTACGCGGTAGAATTTCTGAGTGGTTAATTTTAACGCACCCATATCACCAAGGTCATTTTTACGCAGCCACTGGTTAAGATCTATCAAATTTTGAACGGTACCCTTCCCGTAGGTTTGTTTGCTACCTATAATGATCGCACGTTTATAATCCTGCATGGCTGCCGCCAGAATTTCGGAAGCAGAAGCAGACAATTCGTTTACGAGGATCACAAGAGGGCCATCCCAAACAATTTCGTCGTCTTTATCTTTCAATACTTCTTTCTTCTGTCCGGTAGATGCCACCTGCACTACGGGGCCTTCTTTAATAAAGAGGCCGGCTATGTCTACTGCCGTACGCAAGGATCCACCTCCATTATCACGTAGGTCGAGCACCAGCCCTTCCACACCTTCTTCCTTTAACCTAAGGATCTCGTCCTTTACGTCGCTGGCTGCATTTCGTTTTTTATAATCGGTCATATCAAAATAGAACTGCGGCAGGTTGATTAGCCCGAATTTCTTGTCTTCTTTCTCGATCACGGTCGACTTGGCATAGGTTTCTTCCAGTTCTACCACATCACGGGTAATGGTTTCTTCCTCAATGGTTCCATCCACACGCTTAATTGTAAGGGTTACTTTGGTTCCTTTCGGACCTTTAATAAGCTTTACGGCATCGTCTATACGCATACCAACCACACTTACTGCTTCTTCTTCATCGGCCTGTTTAACCTTCATGATGATATCACCAACCTCGATGTGTTCACCACGCCAGGCCGGACCACCACTAATGATCTCTACAACATTGATATAGTCATTTTTTTTCTGAAGTCGAGCACCAATTCCTTCAAGCTTCCCGCTCATTCGGAGATCGAACCGATCTCTGTCCGGGGGAGCAAAATAATTTGTGTGCGGATCGAATTCTTCTACAACAGTAGTAAGGAATACAGCGAAGTAATCCTTCCTCTGTAGATCATCTGTAAACTCGAAATATTCTTTTAAGGAAGTGCGAGTAAGATCTCTGGCCTTTTCTTCCAGCTCGGTAGCTGTCATGGCGGTATAACCTTCTTCATTTTCAACCTTCGACTTGTCATCCTCTACCACGTCGTAATACGAGGATAAGCTGGTGAACTTCAATTGTTGTCTCCAGCGTTCTTTCAGCTCCTTTTTCGATTTAGCATACTCCAGATTATCATAGTCTACGTTAATGATCTCGTCCTGGGAATAATCGAACGGATGACTAAGCACATCTTCATAAAGTTTTCTGGCTTCTTCCAATCGCTCGTTGTAGCGGGTATAGACCAAATTAAAAAAGGTTAAATCCTTTTCTTTTATCTGATCGTCAATCTGGGTTCGGTAAACACTAAATTCCTCGATATCTGAAGCAAGAAAATAACGTTTAAGCGGATCCATGGCGTCAATAAAATCAACATACACCGCCTCAGAGAAGGTATCGTCCATTTCGGCGGGGTCGTAATGTCCTTTTTGAAGGACATAGGTAATTAGATCTATAAGGAGTTTATCTTTATCCGGATCGTTAAATTCTTTGGTTGTAAAACTGCAGGAAGCGGCGGCTACAAATACTGCAAGGAATAATACTTTAAAATTCTTTTTCATTAATCGCATAGCTATCATCATTTTTTCAATCTTCTAAAATATATAAAAAACCGTGCCAAGGGTCTATAATGATACTAATTTTTTGTTAAACAAACTAATTACTGAATGGAGCGTAAAATGTGTATTTTTGCTATGCAAAACCCAAGGTATGAAGGATAAAAGGCCCCTTATTTTAGTGACTAATGACGATGGGATAACCGCACCCGGGATAAGAACCCTTATCGATGTAATGAATACCCTGGGAGATGTTTGTGTTGTTGCCCCGGACTCACCACAGAGTGGGATGGGGCACGCCATCACCGTAAACGATACCTTGTTTGTAGATAAGGTGGTGGTAGACAAAGATGCCCCACAAGTTGAATATAGCTGTAGCGGAACCCCGGCAGATTGTGTAAAGCTGGCGGTGAACGAGATACTAAAACGCAAACCCGACCTTTGTGTAAGCGGTATCAATCACGGGAGTAATTCTTCCATTAATGTAATTTACAGCGGGACCATGAGTGCGGCCGTCGAGGCAGGAACTCAAGGGATCCCCTCCATAGGATTTTCGTTATTAGACTATTCGCTGGAAGCCAATTTCGATCCGGTTCGAAAATACGTGAAGCAAATCGCCATGCAGGCCCTCGAAAATGGAACTCCTAAAGGTGTAGTTCTTAACGTGAATTTTCCAAAACTTCCAGAAAAAAAACTAAAAGGCATTAAAGTTTGCAGGCAGGCAAACGCACATTGGGTAGAGAATTTCGATAAGCGGGTGAATCCGTTAGGAAGGGACTATTACTGGCTTACAGGGGAATTTGTGAACGAGGACCAGGGAGAAGACACAGACGAATGGGCACTTGATAATGGTTATGTATCTGTTGTGCCGGTACAGTTCGACCTAACCGCTCACCATGCTATTAAAGATATTAATTCCTGGGATCTGAAATGAAAAAAGAGATCGGCATAGGGTTTATTACCGGGATCATCGCCAATTCGTTGGGGATCGTTCTATGTATTTTTATTATTTCTCTTGTTAAGGATTTTAGTTTTGCAGAGACCTTTTCATTTTACAGACGCACAGACAGTCTCTGGATGATCATTACACTGGGCGCATTACCTAACCTGGCAGTGTTTTTCGGGTTTTTGCGTATAAATAGGGAATACAGAGCACGGGGTGTATTACTGGCAACATTTTTGACGGCCATTATCTCATATATCATATATTTCAATTAAATGAAGTATTACATCATAGCCGGAGAAGCATCGGGAGACCTGCATGGGGCAAACCTGATCAAGGCCATTCGTTCCAGAGACGAAAGCGCCCAATTCCGCGTGTGGGGTGGTGATCTAATGGAGGAAGCAGGCGCAACCCTGGTAAAGCATTACCGGGACCTGGCATTTATGGGTTTTGTGGAAGTACTGTTTAATCTTCGAACCATTTTTCGGAATATCGCTTTTTGCAAAAATGATATAGAAAGCTATAAACCGGACGCTCTTATCTTAATTGATTATCCCGGCTTTAATCTTCGCATCGCCAAATGGGCCAGACATAGAAAAATTGCAGTACACTACTACATATCTCCCCAGATCTGGGCCTGGAAAGAAGGCAGGATCAAACAAATAAAACGCGATGTGGACCAGATGTATGTGATCCTCCCTTTTGAAAAGGACTTCTACGAGAAGAAACACGGGATGCCGGTACATTTTGTGGGGCACCCGCTTATCGATGCGATTTACAAGCGTCACCAGGTTGATCCGGGCGAATTCAGGGAAGAATACGGACTAGACGACAGACCTATCATCGCTTTACTCCCGGGAAGCAGGAAACAGGAAATTGCCAAGATGCTACGAGTTATGCTTTCTGTTACCTCAAATTTTAAGGACTATCAATTTGTTATCGCCGGAGCACCCAGTGTGGAAGCCAGTTTTTATGAGCAATTTATAGATAACGATCAGGTTCACCTTCTGCTGAATAAAACCTACGATCTGTTAAGTATTTCCTATGCTGCCCTGGTTACTTCAGGAACTGCTACCCTGGAAACTGCCTTGTTCAAAGTACCGCAGGTGGTGTGTTATAAAGGTAGCTGGATCTCCTACCAGATCGCAAGGCGAGTGATTAAACTAAAATATATTTCGTTGGTAAACCTCATCCTGGACAAACCTGTTGTAAGGGAACTGATCCAGGGAGAGTTTATTTCAGAATACCTAAATGACGAGCTCAACATCATACTCGACCCCTATAAACGCGCTACCCTGTTCCTGGATTACTACGATCTTGAAAAAAAATTAGGCGGTCGGGGAGCCAGTGATAAAACGGCCCAATTGATCGTATCGTCCCTGGAAAAGGCCGGATAAAAGGAAAAATTTTGCATTTAGCATTTTTTTTCTACTTTTATTCAAACCAAATCTCACATGAAAAGAGTTCTACTACTCTGTCTGCTAGCGGCAGCCCTGGCATCCTGTGGTGCTTCACGACAACCTTCCAATACCGTTGTTATAGGCAAAACCAACCATCCTATTTCTAATAAGAAAGTAAATAAGATCGTAAATCACGCGAAAGGCTTCGTGGGTACTCGATATAAATTTGGTGGAACAACTCGAAAGGGAATGGATTGCTCCGGGCTGGTTTATGTTTCCTTCAAGCAGGAAAACATAGCCTTACCTCGTATTTCCCGTGATATGGCAAAAAAGGGGATGCGTATCAATTTAAATCAGGTGGAAGAAGGCGACCTGGTTTTCTTTAGAACCAATAAGAACCGTAAGGTAATTAATCACGTAGGTCTCGTGGTAGAGTCGAAGCGAGGTAGCGTAAAATTTATTCATTCTACTACGTCAAGAGGTGTTATTATTTCTTCCCTGGATGAAGGTTACTGGAACGAAGCATTTGTAGAAGTGCGACGGGTGATTTAACTTAGCGTTCACCTCACTCTTTCTCCCCGGTTGATTTTTAGAGTCGATCGGCATGCATTTTATAAATTTCCCCATTGTTCGGTTTTCGTTCTTCCTTATCCTGGGGATTACGACAGCACATTTTATTCAATCACAATTTTGGTTTTATTTCCTGCCGGCAGCTTTATTGGTACTTATCGTTGTGTGGAGGATCGCACGAAGGCAATTGTTTCAGAAAGTTTACTTCGGAATTGCGGCCTACCTCTGCTTTTTCGGATTGGGATTGGCGAACTATCAGCTTAGACTCCCGCGTTTCCAAAAAGATCATTTCAGCCATTTTATTTCCGAAGAAAAATCTGCACTACTCGAAGTAGAGGTAAAGGAGATCTTAAAACCTAGTTCATTTTCAGAAAAATATATAGCGAAAGTAGTCTCCAACGGCCAACGATCCCTGGAAGGCAATATTCTTCTCTATGTACGGAAGGATGATACACTCCAATTATTTTCGGTTGGGGATCGACTCTGGGTTGATGGACAAGCCTCGGCTGTGCCACCTCCTTTAAACCCCTACCAGTTCAATTACGCTAAGTTTCTCGAAATTCAGGATGTATACCACCAAATGCGACCCGAACCGAGCTTCATTCAAAAAGTGACTAATGATCGGTTTTCCATTAAGCGATATAGCTCTAAAATTAGAGATCATCTTATCCATAAGTTGGATGTTCCAGGCTTTGGTGAGGAAGAACAGGGTATCATTCAGGCCCTGATCCTAGGCGAGCGCAATAATATACAGCCCGGGCTGTACCAGTCTTACGCAGCTGCAGGGGCCATTCATATCTTGGCAGTTTCGGGTCTTCATGTAGGCATCATATATTTTTTACTGCTATATGTTCTTAAACCTTTACGATGGTTATCCCGTGGAAAGCAGATACAATTAGTGATCTTGGTACTATTTCTATGGAGTTACGCATTACTTACCGGATTATCCCCTTCTGTGACCCGTGCGGTAACCATGTTCTCATTTTTCGCACTGGCACAATTGCTAAATCGGCCCACCAATTCGATCAACACTCTGTTCCTTTCACTTTTCTTCTTATTGATCTGGAATCCGCAATGGATATTCCACGTAGGATTTCAGTTGAGTTATGCAGCTGTATTCTTTATTTTATGGCTTCAACCGCTACTCTATAACCTGTACTCCCCACGATTTTATCCGGACAGGTTGATCTGGGGAATATTCACTGTAAGCATCGCTGCCCAGCTGGGGGTGGCTCCTTTGAGCATCTATTATTTTAATCAGTTTCCCGGCCTGTTCCTGCTTTCCAACCTGGTTATTCTTCCTTTTTTAAGTGTATTGGTTTGCTTCGGAATATTAATTATCATCCTGTTAAGCCTGGAAATACTGCCAGAATGGATGGCTGGATTGTACAATACCCTTATCCAATTACTGAATCAATTTGTGAACTGGATCGCTTCACAGGAGTCATTTTTAATTACAGATATTCACTTTCCGTTTATAATGTTAGTGGGGGTATATGTACTTATCATTGGGATTCTTCAATGTAGCAAGCCATTCAATTTTAGAAGAGTAAAAGTAGCTTTGATTTGTATATTATTTTTTCAGGTTCTTTTATTTCTGAATTCGCTGGAGACAACCAGATCTCAATTAACCATTTTTCATAAAACCGGGCACAGCCTGATCGGAATAAGGCAGGGAAAAGAACTGAAACTTTTGAAAGCCGATACTTCAACGAGATTTAGCAAGGTGTTTCCAATCCGGGCATACCGAATTGGGATGGATTGCAAGGTCTATTCCGAAGAAAAAATACCCGATATAATTTCCTATGCAGATAAAATAATCCTTATTGTGGATAGCAGCTCGGTGTATCCCTTTACTCGGAAAGTTGATATAGTATTACTAAGGGGAAATCCGAGGGTTCATCTTGGGCGGATCATCGATAGCCTGCAACCTTCTCTGCTTGTAGCAGACGGATCAAATTATAGGACGAATGTAAACAGATGGCGGGAAACCTGTAAAAAAAGAAAGCTCACCTTTCACTTTACCGGCGAACGGGGAGCTTTCATCCTGGAGTAGTGAAACACTTAACTTAAAGCTACTCCTAGAACGTGCCTTTAAAATTCTTCTGATAGTTTTCCCAGGCTTCCATGGTAGTGATCTCCGCATAATCATCATTGGCGATCATCTTTAAATAGATCTCGAACTGTTGCGGGGTCTTATACCCGGGAATGGCCTGAATGAGGTCTCCGTTAGCTTTAAAGAATACAATACTGGGATACCCCTGTAACCGCAAGGCATCGGCAAAAAAATGTGTTGCATTTCGCCCTTTGCGTTCCGGCTGATAGTTAGGATTGGTATAGGTAAAATCCTGATAAGTGATCTCTTCGGTACCTTCGGCGTTAAATTTTACGGCGTAATAGTGTTTATTCACAAAGTCTATAACCTTTTTATTGCCAAAGGTTTTTTTGTCCATTAGTTTGCAGGGGCCACACCAGGTAGTGTAAACATCCATTAGGATCTTCTTTGGGTTCTTGCTCTGCGCCTCCAGAGCTTCGTTCATGGTCATCCAATTGATCTCCTGGGCCGACACCGTACCAACGATCAATAAGGCTACTAATAGTATTAAGTGTTTCATTCTAAATAAATTAATTCTAAGCTAACAGCAACAAAAAACGTTCCAAATAATGGAACGTTTTTTTGTGAAAAGTATTGTTTATTAATGTACGCCGTGCATGAGCCGCTTTAGTAAAGGATGAAGCATTAGCGATACAAGCCCGAGCCCAATAGGAATAAAGGTGAATATGAGGAAGAAAGTTGACAGACTGTATTCCTGTGCGATCTTCTCAATGTCCCCACCTACGTAATGAGCAAGTTTGTTCCCAATGGCGATTGCCAGGTAGTATACCCCGAACATAAACGCGATCATCCTGGCCGGGATCAACTTACTGAGGTAAGATAGTCCCATGGGTGATAGACAGAGTTCTCCAAGGGTATGGAACAAATACGCAAAAACAAGCCACGCCATACTTAAACTGGCACTATCCGCACCAGCAGGTACATTTCTTGCACCAAAAGCCAAAAAGGCAAAACCAAGTCCTAATAAAGCGAGTCCCAGGAAGTATTTTACCGATGCCGGCGGATTATACTTACTATCCCACCATTTGGTGAATAGTGGAGCAAACATAATGATGAACAGGGAGTTTAAAATAGCGAACCAGGTTACGGGTACTTCGGTTTCTGTAGCCTGGAATTCGGTATATAATTTAAAAATTACGATCGCCCAAACGATGATAAAACTAATACCAAGGATCACATTAGATAAACCTATGCGATTAAATGTTTTTCTAAACAAGCTTAGCAGTACATAGGTAATGATAAGCAATGGCACCACGGTGACGACCAGGTCTACTATTTTAAATCCGATTGCCGCATTTCCTTCCAGGAATCTATTTGTAAAATCCCTGGTATATAATGGCAGGGAACCGGCTGCTTGTTCGAAGGCAGCCCAAAAGAATACTGTAAATACGCAGAAAATAGCAAAGGCGATCATTTTATCACGTTCGATCTTCACGTATCTGGGAAGCCTGATCAGCAACAGCAGTATAAAAGAAACGGCAGCCAGGAGGGCAAAGAACAGTGAATCTGTCATCCCGAAAAGATCGAAATTAAGTGTTTGAATATCCCCTATTTTACTTAATGGATCATTGATAATAAAAATAAGGGCGGAGACCGTGAAAACTGCGATCAAAAATAGATCCAGTGGACGAAATGGATTAAGCTTTAACCCGGCTTTTACATCCCGAACAGCATCCTGGTTCACCTGATTTTTTTCAGGTTTATCACCTACATTTCCAAACAAAGGTT
>CAJQNO010000069.1 GCA_905479745.1 uncultured Flavobacteriaceae bacterium
ATCACCTAAATGCCCAATTAGCATTACTTTATTTAACGTTCCTGACATAATTATTCTGTTTTGTTATAAACCACAAAATTAGTGGTTTTTATGATATACCTCTTAAAAGTAATGAAAATATTGATAAATAAATAATTGCCTAAAAATCAAAGGCATCAATAAACCTACTTATGAGAATTGGAACTGGAAAATCATGGATTTTGGAGGTAGAAATTGAATCATTGGAAAGTCTATCAACATTAACAATCCAAAAACTTGTATATAAATGCTGATGCGATAGTTTATGTACTATTTCTTTGTCATTAAAAAGCGTCATTGTATAGATCTTCACTCCAATAAGTTTTTTGAAATTATCATTCATTAAAAAGTTCTTTAAAGAAATTCGCTTTTTGGTTTCAATTAATGGAAACTGATAAAGGTTTTTCCAGATGCCTTTTTTTGTTCTCTTTTCTAATATTGTTTTACCATCCTCAGAAATAAACACGATAAAATTAAGATGCTTTTTTGTGATTTTTACCTTATTTATTTTAACAGGAAGGGCATTAACTTGATTGTTTTTTAAAGCAATACAGCCATCATTCAAAGGACAAATTGAACAATCTGGAGATTGTGGCTTGCATTGTCTTGCTCCAAAATCCATAATGGCTTGATTAAAATTTCCAACATCTTGTTTTGGCAATAATGTTTGCGCCAATTCTTTAAAATATTTAATGCCTTGTGAAGAATTAATAGGTGTTTCAATTCCAAAAAAACGCGATAGTACTCTATATACATTTCCATCAACAACAGCAGTTTGTTCATCATAGCATATAGATGCTATGGCACTAGCAGTATAATCACCAACGCCTTTTAGTTCTAATAAAGAACTGTAATTTTCAGGAAATTTGCCTTTTAAATTAGTTGCTATATGTTTTGCGGTAAAGTTCAAATTCCTTGCTCTGGAATAATACCCAAGTCCTTGCCAAAGCTTTAAAACAGCCTCTTCATCAGCATTTGCAAGCTCATAAATTGTTGGATATTTATTAATAAAAGCTTCATAATAAGGTAATCCCTGCGCAATTTGCGTTTGCTGCATAATTATTTCGGAAAGCCAAATTCTGTATGGTTCTTTAGTTCTTCTCCATGGCAAATCTCTCTTATTAATTGAATACCAATATGTTAAAGTTTGTGTAAAATTCATTTAAACGCAAAAGGAAAGGCAAAAATAAACGTTTATTATGTTAAATTTTAATGATTTAGGGTTGAAATATTGAATTTAAAATACCTATATTTGCATCCCTTATAATTAATAGATAACCCTAAAAATAATTAATAATGACTAAAGCTGATATTGTAGCTAAAATTTCTGAGAAATTAGGAATTGAAAAAGGTGATGTGCAGGCAACTGTAGAAACATTCATGACAGAAGTAAAAACCTCTTTAGAAAGTGGTGACAACGTTTATTTAAGAGGATTTGGTAGTTTTATTATCAAAACCAGAGCAGAGAAAACAGGTAGAAATATTTCAAAAAATACGACTATTAAAATTCCAGCTCACAACATTCCAGCATTTAAGCCTGCAAAAGTATTTGTAGAAAGTGTAAAAGCTAATGTTGAGATAAAATAAAAACAATAAAAAAGTATTAATTTAAAAAAAGATTTTTATGCCAAGTGGTAAAAAAAGAAAAAGACACAAGGTAGCGACGCATAAGCGTAAGAAAAGAAGACGCGCTAATCGTCACAAGAAAAAATAATTTGAAAAAGTAGTTTTACAACTACTTTTTCAGTTTTATTTAAAAACGTTCTTTGATATTAAATTCATGATTACTCAATGCTTTTACCTTAGCATGATTGTGAATTTTACAGTAAAATCCCGAAATATTTCGGGACCCTGTGATCAAATAATAAATAATCCATCTGTCACGCCAAGGCGTGATGGATATAAATTAACAATATGAATAAAGAACTGATTATTCGTTCTAGTTCCAATGATGTTGATTTTGCCTTATTAAAAGATGGAAAACTTATTGAATTACAAAAAGAAGAGGATGACAATAAATTTTCGGTTGGTGATGTGTTTATCGCCAAAATAAGAAAATCTGTCCAAGGGCTTAATGCTGCATTTGTAAATGTAGGTTATGAAAAAGATGCTTTTTTGCATTATCATGATTTAGGCCCAAAACTTCCTTCTCTTTTAAAATTCGTAAAGAGTGTAAGCACAGGTAAACTTAGAGATTATTCTTTAAAAGATTTCCCATTTGAAAAAGATATTGATAAAAACGGCAGCATGACTGACGCTTTAAAATCAAATCAATCTGTATTGGTACAAATTGTAAAAGAACCAATATCTACTAAAGGACCACGAATTAGTTCGGAGCTGTCCATTGCTGGTAGATATATCGTTTTAGTTCCTTTTTCTGATCGCATTTCAATTTCTCAAAAAATTGAAACCAAAGAAGAAAAAGATAGACTTAAACGATTGGTTAAAAGTATTACACCAAAAGGTTTTGGTGTAATTGTACGTACTGTTGCAGAAGGCAAAAAAGTAGCGGAACTAGATAGAGATTTACAAAACTTGCTTAGTCGTTGGACGGCAATGTGTAAAAAGCTACATAGAGCACATCATCCTAGTAAAGTTTTAGGCGAAATGAATAAAGCCTCTTCAATTCTAAGAGACATATTCAATGATTCCTTTACTTCAATAATAGTAGATGATGAAGCACTTTACATTCAAATTAAAGATTATGTGCAAGAAATTGCACCAAAAAAAGAATCAATTGTTAAGTTGCATCAAGGCAATGTTCCAATATTTGAAAAATATGGAATTGAGCGGCAAATAAAAACATCCTTTGGACGCACTGTTTCAATGTCAAAAGGAGCTTATTTAGTAATAGAACATACTGAAGCACTCCATGTTATTGACGTAAACAGCGGCAACCGATCCAACAAGGCAACAAACCAAGAGGATACAGCATTTGAAGTGAATATAATTGCTGCCACAGAAATGGCCAGACAGTTACGCTTGCGTGATATGGGAGGCATTATCGTAGTAGATTTTATTGACATGAACCGTGTTGAAAACCGCAAGAAACTTTTTAATCATCTTCGTGATGAAATGAAAGATGACAGAGCAAAACACAAAATTTTGCCACCAAGTAAATTTGGCTTGATACAAATAACAAGACAACGCGTAAGACCAGAAATGAACATTAAAACCCGAGAAGAAAATCCAAACGGTTTAAATGGGCAAGAGGTTGAAGCACCAATTAAAATAGTTGGTAAAATCAAACAAGATTTAGACAGACTAATTAAAAAAGACTATAACAAGGTGACCTTAAACACACACCCTTTTATAGCAGCCTTTTTAACTAAAGGTTTTCCATCTGTGCGAACCAAATGGTTCATGAAGCACAAAAAATGGGTGAACATTCAACCAAGAGATGCTTACACGTACCTCGAATATCATTTTTTAGATAAAGATGGTAATCAGATTAAATAACCCAAAAAACCCTTCTGAAGTAAATTCAGGAGGGTTTTTTATTTTACAAGAATTCCTGCGCCCTGATCAAATTCTATAACTCATCTCCCTCCTAACAGTTATCCACTTACCCATGGTAGTTGAATATGTAGAAATGACCCGCATTTGTAACTATATTTGCGCTAATGAGATCTTATAGAACCTACACCTTAGACGAAGCAAAAGCAAGGATGGAACGCTACTGCGCCTACCGTGAACGCTGCCATAAGGAAGTTCAGCAGAAATTAAATGAAATGAGGATGATCCCGGAGGCTATAGATCTTATAATTCACCATTTGATCACTCATAACTACCTCAACGAAACTAGGTATTCCACAACCTTCGCAAGAGGCAAATTCCGAATAAAGAAATGGGGGAAGCAAAGAATCGTTCGTGAGTTAAAAGCACGCGATATCTCGCAATACAACATTAAACTTGCCTTAAAAGAGATCCCGGAATCCGAATATTATGTCGCTTTTCATGAATTGTCGGAAAAAAGATGGACGCAATTAGCCACCGAGACCAATCTTCAGAAAAAAAAGAAAAAATTTGCAGACTACCTGCTATACCGGGGATGGGAGACCAACTTGATCTGGGACAAATTGAGAGAACTAGAATCCTAATTTTGTAGAAACACTTCACCACTGGAAGTATAGTTTTATCAGGTTGTTGCAATTCAAAAATAAATGTAACTTTAAATTATAATTGCCTGACTATGAAAAGTATACTTTATATATTCCTTTTCTGTTTACTTAGTTTTGGTGTGTATGCACAGGACCCACCTTCCGAGCTTTTTAATAGTTGGTACTATATCGGGTCTGAAGGGGACCTGGTAGGATTTACGCCTATTAGTGTACAACCTCCTTTCAATCCTCTTCTTGTTATACAAAGTGATCTGAGTTTTCAAGGAACCGGTGCGTGCAATACCTGTAGTGGTATTTTTGAGTTCGACCCTGTTGAGAATACACTGGAAGTTATCCAATTTCAACGAACATTCAATCAATGTCAGTATCAGTCGCATACAGATCTTGATAATGATTTCTTCTCCTGGCTTGAATTACCAGACTTTCAACCTTATCCTATTCAATACCTGTCTAACACTAATCTAGAACTGGTCTCTTTTAATGGTTTCGGACCTCATTATTCTACTACGCCGTGGCTAAGTGTAGGAGATGCTTACCTTGAAGATATTAAGGTCTATCCTAATCCCGTGGAGCATATTCTCATGATCAGGTCTATTAATGTAGAGTTTAATTACGAGATCTTTGATGTGAATGGAAGATTGGTTTCTTCCGGGAAATCCACTGATAGTGGCATTGAGGTCGACAAGCTCGATAGTGGTACCTATTTCATCAAATTATTCTTAGAAGACCTTACACATACAATTAGGTTCATCAAAAAGTGATACTCAAATAAGCGTTAAGAAATCATCTTGGCCTAAATAGGGTATTACCACACAACTACCGGAGATTATACCTCGATCCCCAATTTCCTATGCGTACGTTCTATCGCTTTGGCATTCTTCCCATCGATCCACGCCTGCCCTTTCATTCGGCGCATAAAATTATCGTAATGTCTCATTACAAGTACATTATAAATGGCTTTCCCAAGATTCTTCGGGTTTCTGGCAATTGCCCTTAAACTCATTGAGAATCCCGGTGTGAGATATCGCATATAATGCCAATAGCCTTCAGGCATATACAACACGTTACCATGTTCTAAATTACCAATAAATCCTTTGGCCATTTTTAAAGCCGGCCATTTTTCAAGGTCGGGATCGGCAAAATCTATGTCCTCTCTGGTGATAAGTGAGTGCGGAATTTTATAGAGATAATCATTCTGCTCCTGATCGAACAAAATTACCTGCTTCTTACCGTGGAAATGAAAATGAAAGATATTGGCAAGGTCGATATCGTAATGCATAAAGGTATAACTGTTCTCTCCTCCAAAAAATAGCATTGGCAGGCCCTTCATTAAACGCAGGCCAAAATCCGGCCATTTATAATCTTCCTGAAGTTGAGGAACCTCCTTGAGAATATTCCACAAGAAGATCCTGTATTTGGTAGGTTCCCTTTTTAAAAGAGCGATATAATCGCGCATTTTCATCCGGGCATGAGGCTCGTTAAACCCGTCTTTATAATCAACAGGCCGGTCATCGTATAACGGAACTTCTTTCTCCCCGGCGACTTCCGCCATATAATCAAGATTCCATTTATGGTACGCAGGCCAATCTTCAATAAACCGCTCGATGATCACCGGTTTTTGAGGCCTGAAGTATTTTTTTAGAAAATCTTCTCTGGTAATAGTAGCTACCCGATCGATCTGCGTTAATTCCATATTTCAGAATAAAGAAAACAAAATTACAAAACTTAACGTAAACCTTACATATAAAAGTAAAGCCCTGCATAACAGGGCCTTCTATTATAACTGAACTTAAATTTATGGATTGGTTGTTACTACCAACTGATCTGAATATTCACTAAATCCATCGGCTCCACAATTGGCTCTTACATAAAACTCGTAAGTGGTAGCAGGCTGCAAGCCCGTAACTTGTAAATTACTCTGGGATGTTTGTATCACAGTTCCAGTTCCTAGAGTGAACCCACTAGGACCGTATTCGATCTCCCATGCGGTCTCGTTATTCTCAGACCAGCCGAAGGTGACAGCGTTTGAAGTAACTTCTATTAGGAAGAGATCCGTTGGTGTATTACACGGATTTACAGGTTCCAGAGTTGTAAAACTGGTAGATATATAATTACTAAATCCATCACTTCCACAATTGGAACGAACATAGGCCTGGTAGGTTGTTAACGGATTTAACCCATCGATAAAATAACTAACTTGTGAGGTCTGGGCCACTGTTCCGGTACCCGGTGAGAATCCGTTTAGGCCATACTCAATTTCGAAGGCCGTTTCATTGCCAGGATCCCATTCGATAAGTGCCGATTCAGAATTGATCTGGGTGGCTACTACCGACAATGGTTCTACACAATTGTTATTGGAGTCGTCGTCGTTTTTACAGGAAATAACGGCCAATAGAGTGATGGCCACTAATAAGATCTTTTTCATGTGAGATTTGTTGCTTTATCTTTTGGTAAAACGCCTGTGAAAAATAAAAATTGTCTCAGCTAGTGTGCCAGCCTCACAATTTATTATTTGGCTCTGGCTTTCAACTTGGCCTCTTCGTTGCGCTCGATCTTATGTCCCGGCCTGGACCATTTGGGCTTTTCTCCCTGGGGAGATAAAGCAGAATCGGCTGCTTCCACGGTTGCCGGCTGCGCTTTTTTTACAAAAGGAGCCTGGGGTTGTAACCCAAGTTGTTTAAACATTTCCATATCCTCGTTCACATCGGGATTTGGTGTAGTAAGCAATTTGTCTCCTGCAAAGATCGAATTGGCACCTGCAAAGAAACACATAGCCTGTCCTTCCCTGCTCATTTCAGTTCGCCCGGCCGAAAGACGTACCTGGGTATTTGGCATAACGATCCTGGTAGTAGCCACCATTCTAATCATTTCCCAAATACTAACCGGCTCCATATCCTCCATTGGAGTTCCTTCTACAGCTACCAACGCATTAATGGGAACCGATTCCGGCTGGGGATCGAGGGTTGCCAATGCCACCAGCATGCCGGCTCTGTCTTCTACGCTTTCCCCCATACCAATAATACCTCCACTACAAACTGTGACATTAGTTTTACGAACATTATCAATGGTTTCAAGTCTGTCTTCGAAAGCACGTGTAGAGATCACATCTTTGTAATAATCTTCAGAGGTGTCGAGGTTGTGATTATATGCATACAAACCTGCCTCTGCCAGACGCTTTGCCTGATTTTCGGTGAGCATTCCCAGTGTACAGCACACCTCCATTTCAAGCTTATTGATCGTGCGAACCATTTCCAACACACGATCAAATTCTTCTCCATCCTTCACATTTCTCCAGGCCGCTCCCATACACACTCTGGAACTACCGGATGCCTTGGCGCGTAATGCCTGGGCTTTTACATGCTGTACGGTCATGAGGTCGTTCCCTTCAATATCGGTATGATACCGGGCCGCTTGCGGGCAATAGCCACAATCTTCAGGGCAACCACCTGTTTTAATAGAGAGCAGGGTAGAGACCTGAACCTGGTTTGGATCGTGATGTTTCCGATGGATAGTCGCTGCATCGTAAAGCAATTCCATCAGGGGTTTGTTATAAATTTCGAGTATCTCTTCTTTTGTCCAATTGTGTTTCAGGTCGCTCATAAATTCAAAAATAGCCAAATTGATACATTAAAATTAAGGTTTGGAAATAATAATACTAACAGCATTTCCTCCAAAGCCAACTGCGTTTACCATCACTGTTTTCAATACTTCAGGGAGGTGGCGAGCATTTTCATAAAACGGGTTTTCAACAAAGGTGTTATGTGCGATCATCAGCACGGCCATCTCCAGGCTCATCATGCCGGAAGCACCAAAAGTATGTCCAAGCATCCATTTATTGGAAGTCAATAAAGGTAGTGTCCGGCCAAATACGGCATCAATGGCATTCTTCTCCGCCAGATCGCCTTTCACGGTACCGGGTGCGTGTAAGATTACAGCATCCACCGTTTCGAGTCTTGCATTGTCGAGTGCCATTTTCATCGATCTCTGAAAGCAGGTAGCATTCTCTGTAATGGAACTATTGTGTGACAAAGCCTCGGTGGCACACCCATATCCCGTGATCACAGCCTGGCTTTTATCAGAAATATCTCTCTCCAGTATTGCAACCGCGGCTCCTTCTCCCAGAACCATACTGTTTTTTTTCTTCTGAAATCGCATCGACTCACAGGCCATGGAGTTTTCGGAAGTAGTATACAATTTTAGAGCCTGCATCTGCGCTAAAGTAAAAGGGGTTAACGCGGCCTCACTTCCGCCTGCGATAAAGGTATCTGCCATCCCAGCCTGTAACCAGGCTATCCCATTCAGCACCCCGTGGAGAGCAGTTGAGCAGGTAACCGAATGCCCCGAAGCAAATCCGTCTATTCCTAATTCCTGTCCCACCCAGGACGAAATATTTCCCAGGGTAGTAGTTGGGGATGTAAATGCCGAGACCGATCCGTTCTCCAGGAATTCTTTATGATAACTTTCAAATAGTGAGGTCGCCCCTCTCGAAGACCCTATGTTGATCCCTATATTTCCAGAGTGGTTTTCAGGATTTAAACCGGCTTTGGTGCAAAGTAGTGCGAGGAGCACGCTACGATCCAGTTTACGGTAGGCGGGTTGATCTCGTTTTAAGGCATCAAGTAAGTTTTCGGAATTAGTATCGATCTCGGAGATCCAGTATTGGGCTTCTCCTATTCTCTTCTTCTTAAACAAGGGTGCGCCCAGAATATAGCTGTTCCAAACTGCTTCAGAAGAAGAACCCAGGGCCGATACAGAGCTAATCCCGGAAATAGAGATGGGTTGTTGCAATTTTTAATATTTTGAAGCAAAAATAGGTTTTAAGCCTTACTTAAACCACCCCGATCACAAGAAAATTGAATAACATTTTGAAACGAAATTCAGACCTATGAGATGATGAAGGAATTTATTTCTGAATCTGATATCATCAGGGATTTACAGTAAGAGACACCTTTAATTGATTAGCTCCAGACTATCTAAAATGGCCTGGTAAATTTTATCAAGTTGCCCGGACTTGATCACATAAGGGGGCAGTACATAGACGGTATTCCCTAAAGGCCTGAGGTAAACCCCCGATTTCATAAAATGGTCGTAAAGTTCATTTCGAAGTTTCCCGTACCTAGATGTTTCAACCTTTAGATCTACGGCCAGAATAACCCCCAGATATCGTACTTCCTTAACTTTTTTATGGTTCTTGATAACTTCGGCAAATGCTATATGTGCTTTACTAATAGCAGATATTCCCTCCTGGATTTCTTCGGAAAGCAATAGATCTATCCCCGCGATGGCGGCGGCACAAGCGGGTGGATTCGCGCTGTAGGTATGCGCGTGAAAAAATCCCTTCGCCAGATCATCATCGAGAAACGCATCGAAAACCTCGAGCGAACAGCTTGTGATCCCCATAGGTACCATACCCGCGGTTAGAGCCTTGCTAAGACAGATAATGTCGGGGTTAGTTTTAATATATTCTGAAGCAAAATTCTTAGCTGTTTTACCAAAACCGGTCATCACTTCATCGGCTATACATAGCACCCCATGCTCTTTGCAAAGCTGAAGTAATTTTTCAAGTCCATTTGCCGAAAATATCTTCATTCCTGCCGCTCCCTGCACTAAAGGTTCATACAGAAAGGCCGCGCAGGCATTGTTCTCAATGATCTCCATTAATAGCCCAATAACCTCCTGCTCATTATGGTCCATCGGCACCGGAATACGCTTTACTTTCAGAAAGAAATCTTCGAAAGGACCATTGTAAACAGAAAGCCCCGAAGCGCTCATAGCCCCGAAAGTATCGCCATGAAAGCCATTTTCGAAAGCAATGATGGTATCTCGCTTATCCTTTTTGTTGTGATGAAATTGCAACGCCATTTTGATAGCCGCCTCCACCGAAGTGGACCCATTGTCGTTAAAAAATATCTTAGCCTGGTTCTCGGGCAGGATCCCCAGAAGCTTCTCCGATAATCGCACGGCTGGCTCATGGGTGAACCCTGTAAAAACTATCTGGTCAAGTTGCTTCATTTGAGCCGTGACAGCATCTACGATGGTGTCGTTACAATGTCCGTACATGGCAGTATACCACGATGCGATCCCATCAATATATTCGTTTCCGTCCTCATCGAAGAGGGAGGATCCTTTGGCCCTGGCAATCACTAACGGCGGCCCGGCCGTTCGATGCTGGGTAAGCGGGTGCCATATATTTTCAATATCTTTTTCGCTTAACTTCATTACAGTTGTTTTTCTATAACAGGCTTAAAAATCTCTGCATATTCACTTATCACATTCCGGTCTATATACGGTTCTATGGAGATCCTGCCCAGGACGGTTATTCCTGTCATTTTTACAATGATACTTTCAGTAGAAGGGTGTTCATCGCCAATGAAAATAATTCCGAAGACACTCTTTCCATACGCCTTTAAAGCTTCTACAGATAACAAAGTATGGTTAATACTCCCAAGATAATGTCGCGAAACCAGGATGACCTTATCTTCCTTTTTTATAAGATCCATGATCGTTTCTTTAGCATTGATCGGGACCAGAAGTCCGCCCGCTCCTTCAATCACAAGCGAATTCTTGGTTACCGGCCTTTTTGTTTCGGATGTTTTGATCTTGATCTTATCTAATTCTGCAGCAGCATGCGGGCTCAATGCTGTGCTAAGGTTATAGGCCGAACTATGTATAACAGATCTCTTATTTGAGATCCATCGCCTAACTTTATGGGTGTCGGTTTCGTGAAGGTCCCCGGCCTGAATGGGTTTCCAGTAATCGGCTTGCAGAGCTTCTGTTACTACGGCTGAAACTACGGTTTTACCAACTTCTGTAGAAATTCCTGTTATAAAGTAGTTTGTTTTCATAGGGTTATTTGTGCCAATAACTTAATTAAGCTTTCTATTTCGGCTTCGGTATTAAAAGAATGAAGGCAAATACGTAATCGTTCTTTCGTGGGTGGTACAGTGGGCGACATTATAGGACGAACATCAAACCCATTTTTATATAATCGCTCCGAAATGGCCTTTACCTTCTCATTTCCCGGAACAAGCATAGCCTGAATGGCGCTATCACTTGGTAAAAATCGCTCCAAGATGTTATATTTTTCTAAGTATAAACGTAATATAGCTATATTACTATTTAATTTCTGAATATTTTCTAATCCTATTTCAGAATCAAGATGTTCATAGGCTGCTTTGATCGTGGCCACGCTATGTGGAGACAAGGCTGTACTATAAATAAAGCTTCTTGCATAATTCACCAAATACGCCCTGAGAACCTCCGAACCCAACACCACAGCTCCATGGCAACCAAGGGCCTTTCCGAAGGTAACCACCCTGGCAAAAACCTGGTTTGTTAGTTCTTCACTTACTACGAGTCCCTTTTGTGTGATACCAATAGCATGTGCTTCATCGATTATAAGCCTGCAATTATAATTCTTGCATAAAGTTACCAGGGTCTGCAGGTCTGGTAGATCCCCATCCATGGAAAAGACAGATTCTGTGATCACATAACATTCCCGCTGGGGCTCTCTAGTAATTAGGTTTAGTTTTTGCTCTAGATCCTTAAGATCGTTATGTGCAAATTTTGTAGCCGTTGCATGGCTGAGAACTATTCCTTCTCTTATGGAGGCATGAACGAGTTCGTCGTAAAGAATCACATCTCCTCTTTGTGGAATGGAGCTTATAACACCAAGATTGGCGGCATAACCGCTATTAAATATAAGAGCGGAAGGGCTGTCATGAAAATTTGCAATACTCCTTTCTGTATCCTCAATCAACCGGCTATTGCCCGTTAACAGCCGGGACCCTGTTGAACCATTTAAATGTTCGCCGTATTCATTTAGAAGTTGGTATGCGCTGTCTGAAATGGATTTACTGGATGCAAACCCCAGGTAATCATTAGAGGAAAAATCGGTTATACGAGGGGTAATATTCAATTGCCTGAGCGCATTCCCTTCTTCCCTTTTTTGTAACTTTTTGAGTAGTTTTCCAGGCAATTTATCCATAGTTCAAAAATACAATCTCGCACTTACAATTGCTTCATTTTTATCAAAAACTACTCACTTGACATCAACCGGTTTCTAACCCCTTTTTTTATCCTTATTTTTTGTCTAGCTTTAAATGAAATTGCACTAAAACGCTAACCTACCTTGACAAACCGAGACAAATTGTTATTGCGGCTGGAAACCACAGAAGAATGGGACCTTATCATCATTGGAGGTGGAGCCAGCGGTTTAGGTATAGCGGTAGATGCGGTTACCAGGGGATTTAAAACGCTTCTCTTAGAACAATACGATTTTGCCAAAGGAACTTCCAGTAAGAGTACCAAGCTGCTGCACGGGGGAGTACGTTATCTGGCCCAGGGAAATTTAAGGCTGGTGATCGAGGCTCTTGAAGAACGAGGCCTACTGGCACGCAATGCACGGCACTTGTTTATAAAACAGGAATTTATTATCCCAAACTTCACCTGGTGGGGAGGATATTTCTATGCAATCGGACTTAAATTTTACGATTTACTCTCAAAAAAGTTAAGTTTGGGAAGTTCCAGGCGGGTTGGTAAAATTAAAGTACAGTCTTACTTACCAACCTTAAAAAGAGATAAGCTTGTAAGTGGAGTTTCTTATTTCGACGGACAATTCGATGATGCCAGACTTGCACTTAATCTGGCGCAAACAGCCATAGAACACGGAGGTACTGCCTTAAATTACATGAAAGTTACCAGCCTGCTCAAGAATGATGAGGGTAAAGTATGTGGGGTTACAACCGTAAATACCGAAACAGACAGGAGATATTCGGTGAAAGCAAAAGTTGTGATAAATGCAACCGGGATCTTTACAGACAAGATCCTGAAAATGCAGGATCCTAACCACAAGAAAACAGTAGTTCCCAGCCAGGGTATTCATTTGGTGCTGGATCAATCATTTCTCGATAGCGACAAGGCAATTATGATCCCAAAAACTTCAGACGGGCGTGTGCTGTTCGTAATCCCCTGGCATGACAAAGTGATAGCGGGTACAACAGATACCCTTATTAAAAAACCAAAGATAGAACCCGTGGCTCAGGAGAGTGAGATCGATTTCATCCTGGAAACCATCAACACTTATCTAGTTAAAAATGCAACGCGTAGGGATGTATTATCGGTTTTTTCGGGTCTGCGTCCCCTTGTCAAGCCAAGAGGAAATAATGTAAAGACCAAGGAAGTATCACGCAGACATAAGATATTAATAGATGGTCAATTACTAAGTATAGTTGGTGGTAAATGGACTACCTATCGAAAAATGGCCGAAGACGCGGTGGATAAAGTTATAACAACTTATGGCTTTCGCAATAGCAGGTCTGTTACAAAGGATATAGCTATACATGGAAATCTAAGCCCGGGCGAAGAAGTGAGGCACGACCATCTTTTTATTTATGGTTCGGAGGTTGAAAAATATCTTCGGTTTGAAGCCTTAAAACCCGAATATAAGGACAAAATACATCCGGAATATCCATATACTGTTGGGCAGATAGTTTGGAGTATCCGGTTTGAAATGGCCCGAACTGTAGAGGATTTCCTGGGAAGAAGGATTCGTTTACTTCTGCTGGACGCGAGAGCTGCTATGGCATCTTCTAAAAAAGTATCTGAAATTATGGCCGAAGAATTTGGTTACGACAAACATTGGGCACAGAAGCAAGAGCAAGAGTTTCTTACATTAGCTAAAACTTATATTTTCAAGTAACAAGTCCCGAAATTTTCCAGCTCACACAAGTGTTTAAAAATAGACAAGTATGATAAACAATGTTAATTTATATTTGTGATATCTATAGACTTAATCCTTGATTTAATGGTGCATTTTAAAAGAGCTGAATCGCGGGCAGAGTTAGATCAGATCCTTCAATTACAACAACGTAATCTGCCGGCTTCAATACCTTCAGAAGTAAAAAAAACAGAAGGATTTGTAACTGTGGAGCACAACTTCGAGCTTCTAGAACAGATGAATAATGCCTGCCCGCATTTTATAGCAGTAGATAACAACCAAGTAATAGGGTATGCGCTTAGTATGCATCCAAAATTCGGCGATGAAATCCCCGTCTTACGACCCATGTTTTCAGAAATAAAAAAAAGATACACGGGAACCGATTTTATAGTGATGGGACAAATTTGTATTGATAAGAATTACAGGAAACAGGGAATATTCAGAAGACTATACGAAGAGATGCTAAAGGGAATCCGCCCTCAATTCGACTGTGTCATCACCGAAGTAGATAGCAAGAACACAAGATCCATGGAAGCACATTACGCAATTGGGTTCAAGAGGATCTCTACCTATATCTCTGATGGCCACTCATGGGATCTCATGTTGCTGCGATGATTTGTGGCTAGCAAAGACCACTTCCTTACCCTAATTTAATGATCTTATAAAACGAGTTCGAAGAATTGGATAAAATATATTGTATAAAGGAACAAAAGATCCCAAACTCCTAGCTGGAATTTGGGATCAGGTTTGTTGATGTTTAGGTTGGCAAATTAGTCTGCCAGTACGATCACTTTATTATTATTGAGTTCTACAGTACCGCTATTGATCTCTAAAGACCATTTCCCATCAGGCTCCTTTACGAACTTATTCTCATAACCTTCGGCGATAGTAGGATTCCCTCTGAACTTCACCTTCCCGGCATCAAGTAATGAAACTATAGGTGCGTGATTGTTCAGCATTTGGAAAGGACCTTCAACACCAGGTACGGTTACAGACTCAACCTCTCCCGATACCAACGATGCTTCCGGTGTTACGATTTCTAGGTACATATCTCTAAATATTCAAAGTTCTGTTTAGGCTTCGGCAAGCATCTTTTCACCTGCTTCGATAGCCTCTTCAATAGTTCCTTTAAGGTTGAATGCAGCTTCAGGAAGATGATCCAGTTCGCCATCCATGATCATGTTAAATCCTTTGATCGTATCTTTAATATCTACTAATACTCCAGGTATTCCTGTAAACTGTTCTGCCACGTGGAAAGGTTGAGAAAGGAATCGCTGAACCCGACGTGCACGCCCTACTGCCATTTTATCCTCTTCAGAAAGTTCTTCCATTCCAAGGATAGCAATAATATCCTGTAGTTCTTTATATCGTTGTAGCAACTCTTTTACACGTTGTG
>CAJQNO010000070.1 GCA_905479745.1 uncultured Flavobacteriaceae bacterium
GGATTACAACGGGATCGGCCTATCGGTAATGGAGATCTCACACCGCTCGAAGGAGTTTATCCAGATCATGGAACATGCCCAAAATCTGGCGCTTGAACATCTTGGACTTCAAAATAAAGGCTATAAGGCACTCTTCCTTCAAGGAGGTGCCAGCATGCAATTTCTTATGGCATCGTATAACCTGCTGGAGAAAAAGGCAGCGTATCTCAATACCGGAACATGGTCGAGCAAGGCTGTAAAAGAAGCAAAATTGTTTGGCGAAGTGATCGAGGTAGCCTCTTCTAAGGATGCTAATTTTAATTATATACCTAAAAATTATTCCATCCCTTCGGATGTAGATTATTTTCACTGTACCAGTAATAATACCATCTTCGGAACCCAGTTA
Source organism: uncultured Flavobacteriaceae bacterium (assembly GCA_905479745.1). GTDB lineage: Bacteria > Bacteroidota > Bacteroidia > Flavobacteriales > Flavobacteriaceae > Pukyongia. The sequence continues at coordinate 386 of CAJQNO010000070.1, forward strand.
AAATCGTTACCACAAACTAATGTTCCTGTTGTATGCGATATGAGCAGTGATATATTTTCCAGAAAGCTGGATTTCTCGAAATTTAGTTTGATATACGCCGGGGCCCAAAAGAACATGGGACCCTCTGGTACCACTTTAGTGGTAATAAAGGAAGATATTTTAGGTAAAGTGAGCCGCTCTATACCGTCCATGCTGGACTACAAGGTGCACCTCGATAAGGATAGTATGTTTAATACCCCGCCTGTTTTTGCTGTTTATGTGTCTATGCTTACCCTGGAATGGCTTAAGGAAAAAGGTGGTATCTCGGCTATGGAGAAAATAAATGACGCAAAGGCCGGCCTACTATATTCAGAGATAGACAGAAACTCATTGTTTAAAGGATTTGTGGCTCAAAAAGAGGATCGTTCTCCTATGAATGCAACCTTTAACCTTACAGATGAAAGTGTTAAGGAAAAGTTTGACACCATGTGGAAAGAGGCTGGTATTAACGGACTTAACGGCCACCGAAGTGTTGGCGGATACAGGGCTTCCATGTACAACGCCCTTCCTCTGGAGAGCGTACAGGTATTAGTTGATGTGATGCAGGAAGCAGAACGTACGGCCTAAGCTATTATTTGATAGCTATCCAAAAAGGTTCTGTGATTAAAGGGTTTATTGCAGATTGGAGTTTTAAATTTGCAACTAAATAACAACCAAAATAAATTGCTTGCCTTACCTTAAAAAGGCTAAATGCAATTGAAAAGGTATTGGGCCTGGAAAAAATTAAAACTTATAATTTAAAATTGAGTAATGAAAGTATTAGCGAATGACGGAATCTCTCAAAGCGGAATCGATGCATTATCGGCCGGAGGATTTGAGGTTATAACTACCAAGGTTGCCCAGGAGCAGCTGGCAAACTTTATAAATGACAATAAAATAGATGTATTACTGGTTCGCAGTGCTACCACGGCGCGAAAAGAATTGATCGATGCCTGCCCTTCCTTAAAGATCATTGGTCGTGGCGGTGTAGGCATGGATAATATCGATGTGGATTATGCCCGGGAGAAAGGACTTCACGTAATTAACACCCCGGCGGCTTCTTCGGCTTCGGTGGCCGAACTGGTCTTCGCGCATTTATATGGAGGGGTTCGATTTCTTTATGACGCCAACAGAAACATGCCCCTGGAAGGAGACAGTAAATTTAAAGATCTCAAGAAAGCTTACGCAGGGGGCCGTGAATTACGCGGAAAAACTATAGGTATTATTGGCTTCGGAAGGATTGGCCAGGAAGTTGCCAAGATTGCCTTAGGATGCGGTATGCGTGTGATGGCAAGCGATATGTATGTGGAAGAGGCGAATATCACAGTGGATTTTTACGATGGGCAGTCGGTGAGTTTCCTTATTAAATCCGAACCGATTTCAGAAGTATTAAAGCAAAGCGATTTTATAACCCTACACGTGCCGGCACAAAAGGACTACGTAATAGGTAAAAAAGAAATGGAAATGATGAAGCAGGGTGCAGCCATCATAAACGCAGCACGTGGTGGGGTGATCGATGAAGACGCCCTGTTAGAGGCCCTGGAGAATGACAAATTATCGTTTGCCGCGTTAGATACCTTCGAAACAGAGCCCAAGCCGGCTATAAAAGTATTGATGAACGGCAGACTGTCACTAAGCCCTCACATTGGTGCGGCTACCAGGGAAGCCCAGGACAGAATTGGCACCGAACTAGCCTCACAGATCATTTCTATCTTAAAGCCTGCATAGCGGTATTTTTAGTACATTGACATTTTAAACCAAAAACGTAAATAATGGCAGGAATTTTAGATCTATTAAACAGTGACCTGGGGAAGCAACTTATAAATGGTGCTAGCCGGGAAACCAAACAACCTGAAGATAAAACGGCTCAGGTAGTGCAAATGGCTATTCCCCTACTCATGGGGGCTATGAAGCGCAATGCCAAAAGCCCGGAAGGTGCTGCCGGCCTAATGGGTGCATTGGAAAGCAAACACGACGGAAGTCTGCTGGACAACCTTAGCGGTTTTTTTGAAGGCGGTGTTTCTGAAGAACAGAAGATTGATGGATTAGGGATTTTAGGACATGTACTAGGAGGATCTCAGGACAATGTGGTTGGTGCCCTGTCTAAAAAATCGGGGATGGATTCCAACTCGGTAATGCAGATCCTGCAGGTGGCAGCTCCCGTGATCCTGGCCTACCTGGGGAAAGAGAAAAAACAGAAAAACGTCTCCTCACCCAGTGGGATAGAAGGGTTACTGGGCGGTATGTTAGGTGGCGGACGCAAGCAGCAAAATAAATCTCAATCCATGATTGAAATGCTACTTGATGGCGATGGCGATGGCAGTGTAGTGGATGATATTGCCGGTATGGTCTTTAGTGGAAACAAAAAGAAAGGCGGACTTCTTGGAAGCCTCTTTGGACGATAATTTAAATATAAACATATTTATTAGCGCCTCTAACTTCGGTTGGAGGCGTTTTTTTGTTAAAGGCCGTTAAAAAAGCACCCAGAAATAGGGGGTTTCGTAATTTTACCTTAAAGTTGAATGATGAGATATTTCTTGGCTATATTAGGTTTTGCACTGATGATCTACAGTTGCGATTCGGGTAGGACAGCAATATCCGATACATCCGATTCTACTTCGGAGACATTGGATACAGTTCGTATTGCCAACGACAGCCTGGAATATGAGATCATCATCTTGGACTTGGGTTTTAATAACTGGCTTGTCACGCAACCTCCAGAGGGGTATTACAGTCAGTCGTTTCTCGAAAACCGCAACAGACTTTTTGTCACAGAATACAACCGGCGGGTTCAGAATTTTCAGCTGTACGATCCAAATTTGTATCAGCAGGAGATCAACTACGAATTTGATGTAGATTACGGTTATGAAGTGAATTATCTTCTATACAATTATATGATGTTCTTCCAGGAACGATACAAACAGTCGTTTACGGGAGGCAGACAGGGACCCAAACAATGAAGAAACTAAAGGAGCGCTGGAACATAGAAAGTAATTGGAGATTGTTTGTTGTCTTCCTTGTATTTGCAGTGGTTGGGAGTAGTTCGGCTAAGGTCGCCGGGCCTGTAATGGAAGCTCTTGGGCTACACAGAGATAATATGGCCGGCTATTTTTACTGGCCACTACGTATAGTTTTGATCTTCCCTATTTACCAGGTATTTTTGGTGTTGTTCGGATGGCTGTACGGCGAATTCGAGTTTTTCTGGAATTTTGAGAAAAAGATGTTACGATTAATTGGTTTAGGATTTCTTCTGAAATGAATAAGACTGGAAACATAAGAATTACTTTCGCATCTCTACTACTGGTTGCAGCCTTATTGTTGCCTAGCGGAATTCAATTTGTCCATGCGATTGAAAACCACAACCACCCCAGTTGTACCGATTTCAGCACTCACATTCACGAAACACAGCTGGATTGTTCCATATGCCATTTTCACTTATCGGTTTTCAGTTTTACTCCGATCGAAGAAAACAAAGTCTTCAGCTTCTCAAATAATTTTAAATCAACTTTCGGAAATACAGATTCTGAAGGTCACTTCTTTTCCCCTTATCGTGCTTTAAGAGGTCCTCCCGTTTTGGTTCAACCCTGATCAAATTCAGTAGTAACCAAAATAATTAACAATGAAAACATTTTATATGTCCTTGCTGATATGCATGTTTGCATACACGGCAAAGTCACAAAACAGCATAAGCGGAACTGTCACCGCTGCGGGTAGCAACGAACCCCTATTGGCAGCAATTTACATACCTCAACTCGAGATTGGAACAGAAACAGATCTGGATGGGCATTACGAACTAAAAGGGATCCCAACGGGTACCTTTACGGTGGTATGCTCCTTTCTGGGATACGCCACCTATTCGGAGAAATTTAATTTTTCAGGAGAAAACACATCGCTCACCATCGATATAGAAATGGAAGAAAGCGCCGTGGAAATGGCCCAGGTTATTATCGCGGCACCCTTTCATAAGCTTCAACGAGACAATGTTATGAAAGTAGAGCGCTTGTCGGTAGACGAACTCTCAAAATCTGGAGCCACCACCTTATCTGAAGGCATCACCACCATCGCCGGGGTAGAAAGCATTAGCACCGGAGTTGGTATAGGAAAACCTGTGATCCGGGGCCTCAGCGCTAATCGCGTCCTTACTTATGCCCAGGGTGTAAGGCTGGAAAATCAGCAATTTGGTGACGAACACGGACTAGGCCTAAACGCCTCGGGTACCGGGAGTGTGGAGGTGATCAAAGGACCGGCTTCCCTGCTATATGGAAGCGACGCCCTTGGTGGAGTTTTGTATTTTAACCCCGAACCTTTTGCCGCTGTTGGTAAGACAACCGCCGATGCTACAGCCACATACTTCTCCAATACACAAGGCTATAGTTTTAATGCCGGGGCACAAACCTCTGGAGAGAAACTAAAATTCCTTGCAAGGGTAGCCTACGATGCGCATAGCGATTACGAAGCCGGTGATGGTACTCGGGTTACCAATTCGAGGTTCAATGA
>CAJQNO010000071.1 GCA_905479745.1 uncultured Flavobacteriaceae bacterium
GTCTCACGGTGAATCTGGATTATGTGAATCCATTAAATGAAACTACCAAACTGGAAATTGGTGCCGAAGCTCGAATATTCGAAACACAGCTGCAGTACAATTCCACCGGACAATCATTTAATTCGGAAGGAGAATTAATTCCTACTCCAGACACAGATTTCGACTATAACAGAGATATCTATTCTGCCTATGTAACCTACGGAAAGAATTTCGATAAATGGTCTGTACAGCTAGGTGCGCGTGTGGAAACCGTTGAAGTAAGAGCCGACACAAATACCGTTCGTGCCTTCAGCAATGACTATTTACAGGTATATCCTTCTGCATTTGTAACCTATACACCATCAGAGTCCAATCAATTTCAGGTAAGTTACAGCCGTAGAGTGGATAGACCCGGATTGGACCAGGTAAATCCTATCCGTGAGTGGAGCACCCCATTAATTTCTTCCTTCGGAAATACATCATTGGAACCACAGTTCACTAATTCGGTAGAAGCGAATTATACTAAGAACATGAAAAAGGGTAGTATTACAGCAGGTGTTTTCTATAGAGCCATAGAAGATGAAATTAACAGAGCTGTTTACGTAGACAGAACAGATCTTAGTAAGGTGATCCTAACCTTCGATAACTTCGATAATACTTCCGCTTATGGAGTGGAATTATCCTCAAACTATCGTCCTACTAACTGGTGGAACTTTAATTTCAGTTTCGATCTGTATAATCAAACTCAGAAAGGGATCACCGAATCCTTAAATAACCCGGGCAATAACCCTACAATTGATGATATTGTTCAGGAAAGTGTAGAGGTAGATAACACGGCATGGAATCTACGTATGTTCAACAACTTTAAAGCGACGGAAAATCTCACATTTTCTGCCTTCGGATTTTACCGTGGACGTAATAAAGGACTGCAATTTGAAGTAGAACCAATGTACTTTGTAAATATTGGAGCTCGATATAATCTGTGGGACGGTCGAGGAACCTTTAGTATAAATTATAATGATATCTTCGATACGATGAGGTTTGCCTTCGATGGACAGCGACCTTACGCACAGGTTGGTGAGTTCAACTGGGAAAGCAATACTGTGTATGTAGGCCTATCGTACCGATTTGGTGGCGGCAAATACAGGGCTAAATCTCGTAAAAGACGTGATAACGATGTAAAATCGGGAGGCGGAGGTATTTTTTAACCGGCTAACTAGCACAAAATGTTATAATTGCGTTAAAATAGCAATAGCAATGCAACATTTGGCATAGTTTTTTAGTCTACTAATATATACCTGCTTAAACATTAGTTTTATAATTTATTTGAATTAGCCATTCATCGAAATAAAATTATCAGGTACTTAAAAGCCATCCGATTCAATTGGATGGCTTTTGTTATTTTCTGAATTGTTCTGTTACCACCGAATGATAACACTTCCCCAGGTAAATCCACTTCCGAACGCAGCCAGGACAACTAGATCGCCTTTTTTGATCTTTCCTTGTTCCCAGGCTTCTGTGAGTGCGATAGGAATAGAAGCTGCTGTTGTGTTTCCATATTTCTGAATATTATTGAACACCTGATCGTCCCTCAGTTTTAATTTCCTCTGAATAAATTGTGAGATCCTCAAATTCGCCTGATGTGGAATAAGCATATCGATATCCTCCAGCCCAAGCCCATTGGCCTTTAGCCCTTCCATGATCACCTCTGTAAATCGCACAATTGCGTGTTTAAATACAAACTGACCATTCATATAAGGATAATAAGGAATATCCTCCTGCGGATTCTTCTCTATAATTTCCGGTACCCAGTAACCCGTACTTGGACCTTGTAAAGCCAATTCGTCTTTGTGTTTTCCTTCACTGTGAAGATGAGTGGAAAGTATACCTCCCTGCCCATCGATATTTCTTGAAACAACCGCTGCGCCGGCCCCATCCCCAAAGATCACCGAGACACCTCGGCCTCTGGTGCTAAAGTCTAAGCCCCCACTATGATTCTCACTTCCAATTACCAATACATGCTTGTACATTCCGGTTTTAACATACTGGTCTGCCACAGACAGGGCGTACACAAAACCACTACATTGATTTCTTACGTCCAATGCAGGGATAGTATCCATCCCCATTAATTCCTGGACCTGTACCCCGCCACCCGGGAAATACATATCCGGACTTAGTGTAGCAAAAACTATCATCTCTATATCATCCGGACTTAGATTAGCTCTCTCCAATGCAATAGTGGCAGCCTTCACTCCCATCCCAGAAGTGGTATTACCGTCACCTTTTTTTATGTGCCTCCGCTCTTTTATACCCGTTCGCTCCTGTATCCAGGCGTCATTGGTGTCCATTAATTTGGACAGATCATCGTTAGTAACCACATTTTCGGGTACATAACGACCCAGGCCAGATATTTTTGATGTGTACATTAATTGCTAATTTATTTAGGAACCGAAAGATAGGTATTCAGTGCATGCAACTAAAATAATTTATTACAATATAGTATGCATGCATAATAACAGCATAGCTAGTGCCAGTCAATTTCCGTATCTTTTTGCAAACTTTGATACATTCATGATGAGAAAATTTGTATACCTGCTGTTCGCATTCTTAATTTTTGCCGGAACAGCCATCGCACAAGAAAAACTAACCTATCAAAAACCGCCTAAAGAGATCCTGGATCTGGTAGAAGCACCGTTGGCTCCCATCGTAATGATCGATTCCCGGGGAGACAATGTGATCTTGTTATACCGAGATGCCTTCAAATCCATTGCCGAACTATCGGAACCTGAATTGCGATTGGCCGGACTTCGAATCAACCCGAAAACTAATATTGGTAGCCGTACCAATTATTATAATAATATAAAGGTAAAGAAAGCGAGTGCCAAAGAAGCAACCCAGGTAAGTGGTCTTCCCGAAAACCCAAGGCTTTCTAATTTTAGCAGATCCCCGAATGAAAAAATGGTGGCCTGTCTTAATACTACTTCCGAAGGTGCCGAAGTGTGGGTAGTCGATATCGAAAAAGCTGTCGCAAAAAAACTAACTCCCGCTACGGTAAATGCCAATATGCGCGACGCGATAAATTGGTTTAAAGACAATAACGCCTTGTTGGTGAAAATGCTCCCGGCTGATAGAAAGGAGCTTATCAATACCGCCGAAGCAGTTCCTGAAGGACCAACAATCTCAACCAGTGACGGACAAAAAGCTCAAAACCGCACCTACCAGGATCTGCTTAAGAATCCGAACGATGAGGCCAATTTTGAACAATTGGCAATTTCAGAAATAAAAAAAGTTAGTATTGGGGGTATGATCTCAGATTTTCTTCCCTCTGCCATGTACAGAAATATTGAATTCTCCCCTGATGGCAATTACATCCTGATATCGCAAATAGAAAGACCTTTCTCATACATCGTACCTTATTACAGATTCCCGTATAAGGAAATTATCTACGACAAAAATGGAAAGCCACTAACTGTATTTAATGAGGTTCCGCTCAATGAAGTTCAGCCAAAAGGGTTTATGGCAACCCGTAAGGGAAAGCGGAACACATCCTGGAGAGCCGATAAGCCGGCAACTCTATTTTGGGTTGAAGCCCAGGATGAGGGAGATCCCGAAAATATAGTGGAATATCGAGATGTGGTCTATACTGTGGACGCACCATTTACTTCACCGGGAGCGTTATTGTTAAAAACAAAGCAACGCTATTCGGGAATTAGCTGGGGAAACGATCAAACCGCTATTGCCTACGATTATTGGTGGGATACGAGAAATACTAAAACCTATCTTTTCAATCCGTCAAACCCTGCGCAACAGGCCAGGATCATTTCAGACAGGAATTATCAGGATCGATATAGTGACCCGGGTAATTTTGTTACTACCCAAAACCAATTTGGAAGGGATGTTTTGGAAATTCAAAAAGGCAAGCTTTTCTTAATGGGTGATGGCTATACCGAAAATGGCCAATTTCCATTTATGGACGCGTTCGATCTTAAAACCGTGGAAAAATCCAGAATATATCAGTCGAAATATACCGACAAGCTGGAAGACCTCAATTCGGCTATAGACATGAAAGAGGGAAAGATCCTGGTAAGGATCGAATCCAAAAATGAATATCCTAATTATTATTTCAGAAATATCTATAAAAAAGAATCGCTTACTCCGGTCACCTCCTTTGAGAACCCTTTTAAGAGCCTGGCGAATATACACAAGGAAGTTATAAATTATAAAAGAGACGATGGTCTCGATCTTGAAGGCACCCTGTATCTACCGGTTGGATACGATAAAACAAAAAAGGAAAAAATGCCTATGATCTTATGGGCGTATCCCAGGGAATTTAAAGATAAAAGCAGTGCCTCTCAAAATACTACCAACCCTAATGAATTTATCTACCCGTACTGGGGGAGTCCTATTTACTGGGTAACTCAGGGCTATGTTGTACTGGACGACGCAGCCTTCCCCATCGTGGGTGAAGGAGATGAAGAACCTAATGATACATTTCGTACTCAACTGGTAGCAAATGCGAAGGCTGCCATCGACGCCGTGGATGAACTTGGTTATATAGACCGTACTCGTGTTGCCGTAGGCGGACACAGTTATGGAGCGTTTATGGTGGCTAATTTACTTAGTCACTCAAATTTGTTCGCTGCCGGTATTGCAAGAAGTGGCGCTTATAACCGAACGTTAACGCCCTTCGGATTTCAAAGTGAACAACGAAGTTATTGGGATTCTCCTGAAACCTACTACACCATGTCGCCATTTATGCACGCAGATAAAATGAAAACTCCTTTATTATTAATTCATGGAGAGGCCGACAATAATTCGGGAACGTATCCACTACAAAGTGAGCGGTATTTTAATGCGTTGAAAGGACTTGGAGCACCGGCCCGACTTGTAATGCTTCCGAAGGAAAGTCACGGTTACCGTGCCAAAGAAAGTATACTCCATTTACTATGGGAACAGGATGTTTGGCTGGACGAACATGTGAAGAACAAAAATACCATAGTTACTCCCAATTCACTAAAAAGATAGAAGAAGGGCGCTTCCCCAAGCGCCCTTTTAAACAACCTAACCAATAAAATAAAAGATAAATAGTTACTTTTTCATAGCAATTGACTATCCCACCTTTTGATGATGTAAATATAATCCCTTTGTTTAATATATTTTCTTAAAGATTAAACAAAATTTGTTAAGTTTTACTTAAAGATCTATAATTAAATCCCCAGACGATCTTCGCAGATCATGAAAATTACCCTGTCTGTGCCCGGCTATAAATGACATCATGTCATACAGATAAGAATGGTATTCTATTTGAACAGGGAGCAGGGACAAACGATACTAATTTAAAAGGAAAAACCATACAACTATGAGTTCAGGTACCATTAATGTTTCAGTAGAGAATATCTTCCCACTGATAAAGAAGTTTTTGTACAGTGACCACGAAATATTCCTGCGCGAGCTTATCTCCAACGCAACCGACGCTACCTTAAAACTAAAACACCTCACCAATATTGGCGAGGCAAAGGTGGAGTACGGTAATCCCATGATCGAAGTAAAGATAGATAAGGACAAAAAGCAACTGCATATTATCGATCAGGGAATAGGAATGACAGCCGAAGAAGTAGAAAAATATATCAACGAGATCGCCTTTTCAGGTGCAGAAGAGTTCCTTGAAAGATATAAAGACAAGAGCGCAGATGATGCCGGGATCATTGGTCATTTTGGCCTTGGTTTCTATTCGGCATTTATGGTAGCAAACAAAGTTGAGATCATCACCAAAAGTTATAAGGATGAACCGGCAGCTCGCTGGACATGTGACGGCTCGCCTAAGTATACACTCGAAGAAGCCGATAAGACCGAAAGAGGGACCGAGATTATTCTGCATATATCTGAAGATGATACGGAGTTCCTCGAAGAAGCGCGTATACGTGAACTACTGGTGAAGTACAACAAATTCATGCCTGTACCCATCAAATTTGGTACGCGTACTGAAACACTTCCTAAACCTGAGGACGCAAAAGAAGATGATCCCGCTCCAACTCAGGAAGTTGATAATATCATCAATAACCCCAATCCGGCGTGGACAAAACAGCCCGCCGATCTAAAAGATGAGGATTACAAAAAATTCTACAGGGAATTGTACCCTATGCAGTTTGAAGAACCTCTATTCAACATTCATTTGAACGTTGATTACCCCTTCAATCTAACAGGTATTCTTTACTTCCCGAAGCTCACAAACGATCTGAATATTCAGAAAGATAAAATTCAGTTATATCAGAACCAGGTTTTCGTAACCGATAATGTTGAAGGGATCGTTCCCGAATTCCTCACCATGTTACGAGGTGTGATCGATAGCCCGGATATTCCGCTCAATGTATCAAGAAGCTATTTACAGGCTGATGGTGCTGTGAAAAAAATATCGAGCTATATCACCCGAAAAGTTGCCGATAAACTGAAGAGTCTTTTTAATGATAACCGCGAAGATTTTGAGGGCAAATGGGATGATATTAAGATCGTGATCGAATATGGTATGCTTACCGAGGACAAGTTTTTTGACAAAGCCCAGGAGTTTGCCCTTTATCCAACAGTAGACGGAGATTATTATACCTTCGAAGAATTGAAGGATGCTATAAAAGATGCACAAACCGATAAGGACGATAAACTGGTGATCTTGTATGCATCAGATAAGGAACAGCAGCACAGTTATATTGAGGCAGCGAAGAACAAAGGATACAAGGTTTTATTGCTGAATTCGCCAATCGTTTCTCACCTGCTTCAGAAAATGGAAAGCAAAAACGAAAACACCTCATTCGTGCGAGTGGATAGTGATGCGATCGATACGCTGATAAAAAAAGAGGATGAACCGATCTCGAAACTTTCAGAAGAAGAAAAAGAAAAACTAAAGGGAATGCTTACCGAAATTATTCCTTCGGAAAAATTCTCAGTTCAACTTGAGGCTATGGATAGTGATGCGAGTCCGTTTATCATTACCGAACCCGAGTTTATGCGTAGAATGAAAGAGATGCAGCAAACCGGTGGCGGCGGAATGTTCGGGATGGGAGCCATGCCGGATATGTTCAACCTGGTGGTGAACACCAATCATGAGTTGGTTGGCCAGATCTTAAACACCAAAACTCAAAAGAAAAAAGAAAGGCTGGTTAATCAGGCTCTTGATCTCGCCAAACTGAGTAGGAACTTACTTAAAGGAGAGGAAATGACTCGGTTTATCAAGCGTAGTTACGATATGATAAAATAATTAAGTCATACATAAGATTATTGATCCCGCCTGCATTAGCAGGCGGTTTTTTTATTCCCTCTTTTAAAATTTACGTATTTATACGGATATGGCAGGACAAGCTCTTGGAGTACTTTAGCCTTTAAACTAACCCATATAATCCACAATTATGTATTCATTAAATGTTACAAACAATTACATCTGGCAAATAACTGCAGACAATGGTGCAGTCAAGATTGGTGAAAGAGGCGGCACACATACTTTCGATAAACTTGGAAGCTTATTTCTTAATATTCCCGGTATGGGCCAAATGGTTTTTATAGATCTGGGTGAAGGAAAGATCCCGGGATACCCGATCGTTAAAGAAACATGGGGCGTACTAGTGAGAAGTGCTAATGTAGAAGCTTATTACCGCTATGAAGGGGGTGGAAATTTATCACTAACATTCGATGCATTTGGCACTGCAACCCTCGCCACTACTAATGGAACCCTTATTTCAATTTCCCTGGACGAACTTATCGTTGAGGAAAGCGGGATCCCTGTTAATTAATCTATAGAACTATAAATTATGAACCCTTTTATTGGACAAATCATTATGTTTGGTGGCACTTTCGCCCCAAGAGGATGGGCCTTATGTGATGGCACCCTTCTAGCAATAGCACAAAACCAGGCCTTATTTTCTATACTCGGAACTACGTATGGTGGTGATGGGAGAACAACTTTTGGCTTGCCGGATCTAAGAGGACGGGTTTCTATGCACCCCGGCACCGGACCCGGACTTAGTAACCGTAGATTAGGTGAAAAAGGAGGGACAGAAACCAATACGCTTACCTCTGCTCAAATGCCATCGGTGCCTGTAAAGGTTAGCTCTGGTAATGCCACACAAACTACTGCAACGGCAGGTGCTTCAATTGCTACCCCGGGAACAACCAGTGGTAGAACTTTCACCGCAACCGAAGGCTTTAATACCTCTACGCCGGATATCACCTTAAACAGTGCATCGGCCGGAGGTAATTCGGCTGCCGTGAATAACATACAACCTTACGAATGTGTTAATTACATCATTGCTTTACAGGGTACTTATCCCAGCAGATCTTAATACACATTAATAATCATATATATAAACTAACTATTAAATTTTAAATTATGGATCCATTTTTAGGAGAGATCATCATGTTTGGCGGGAATTTCGCGCCTAGAGGATGGGCGTTATGCGACGGCCAGCTACTACCTATAAGCCAGTATTCGGCCTTATTCTCAATCTTGGGCACTACCTATGGGGGTGACGGAAGAACCACATTTGCCCTTCCCGATCTTAGAGGAAGAGTATCAATGCATCCGGGGCATGGACCTGGATTGTCCAACCGCCGTTTGGGAGAAAAAGGTGGATCGGAAACCAATACCTTGACATCTTCACAAATGCCATCTGTACCTGTAAAGGTTAGTTCGGGGAATGCTACTCAGACCGCGGCCACAGCCGGGTCTTCAATTGCAACTCCGGGTACAACAAGTGGGAGAACTTTTACGGCTACGGAAGGATTTAACGCTCTTACGCCGGACATTACACTTAATAATGGCACGGCAGGTGGTAGTTCTGCAGCAGTTAATAACATTCAGCCATACGAATGTGTGAACTATATAATTGCATTACAGGGAACATTCCCAAGCAGAAGTTAAAGGAAAACATCTTTAAGTGTTTATAATAGGCCGGCAGATTATGCCGGTCTTTTTTTAATCGACCAGCCTGCATTGTAATCGAGGATGCTTCCCGCAAATATATTTGGTTCTTAATAAAGGTGCCAGTTCGATCATAGAGTTAATAACAAATAATTTGAATAACAATGTGAGTCCGCTTTCATCTAGTTGTAACACAATATCATCGTATATTATAACCTCTGTCTGAATACTCAATTCATCGTAATCTGTATTCACATATTCTGGAATATGGGTTTCAACCGCTGGAAATGTATAGGATGGGAAATTGTCAAAATAAGCCTGCTTGTTTTTCGAAAAAGTTTCCCGGTTTAAGGAAAAAAGATTTCCTAGTGTTTCAAAATATGCGACAGAATCGTCTCCCGTTTCCTTATAAACCTGTCGCTTCTGCGAATTTACCGCCAGGAGGTTTAAATTAATTTCTTCTGGGATAAATTGAACTTCTTCGTCCAACTGATTCATAAGATTGAAAGTAATGGCAACCTGATGTTCACTCTTTAAGGCGTGCGTCATCGCTTCAATTACTACTATATCTATCGTTTCAGCAGTAACTAATTTCATAGTGGTAGCATCGCTGTTATAGCTGGCATCGATATAAGAGGTGGCGTTAAAATATTCAAAAGACTTCAACATCGCATTATAACTAACCTCATTTATCTCAATTAAAGTGAAGCCAATTTCCTCCGGCGAGTACATATTGATTAAAGGCAAAGCCAAGGTTGCAAAAGGGCCGGTACCGGCATAAAGAATACGAATCTTCCTCGCCTTCTGCTCACGTTTCTGTTCCACGGCATTCCTGATACCTCTGCAGAATTTTACCGTTCTCAGATAATCATCAACACAGAGGGCTGCCATAAAAGGCCCAATGGCCTTTCCAGTATCGGTAAATATGGTTTTATCTGCTTGCTCATCCAGCTTATTGATCCCGGAGGCCTCCTGAAGTAAGGATTTGAAATCACGACATGCAGATAAGAGTTCTCCGTGCCCGGCATTTTCGTTATAGATAATATTTGTAATGTTTTTAAACAGAGATTGGGCTTTGGTCATGTTCAATGCATATTTTTTTTTTGGAGCTCTAAGATATTAAATAACCAAACTACTTGATATCTGCCTACAGAAAATCAGAGGATATCCTGAAAATTAAACATATGAAATAAAAAAAATACCATTCATCGATTAGTTATTATGGCATTTCAATTTTTTATCTATCTTTAAGCAACTAACCTCTTATTCATGAAATATTCGAATACCTCCCGAAGGTCCTTCCTTGGCAAAACTGCTGTGGCAGTGGCCGGGATGACAATATTCTCTACCCAAGAGACTCTCGCAAACTTATTAAATAATTCATCACCTTTTATTGGTTATAATCCTTATTCAGAATTAAAATCAGATCTGAGAACATTTTCAGGCCTCGAAAAAACTTTAAAAGTTTCCGGGGTGGTGTATGATCGCGACGGGATTAAAACCATTCCTAACGCAAAAATAGAAGTATGGCACCTCTCCCCGAACGCAAATAAATATAAGCATCGGGGATATTTTTTTAGTGATGCTGAAGGCCATTATACGTTCAAAACGGATTACCCTAACAGAACTGAAGGGAAAAAACCCAGGATCTATTTTAAAACCACCAAGGGAAACAAGACCAGCTTCAGCGAATTGGTGCTGGATAAAAATTGTGCCTATATCACCAGTGAACACTGGGCCGAGAATAAGGCGCTAAAAGCTAAACTTCAACCGAAGTTTGAGTCGACCATTTCAGAAAACAAAATTCAATTCAATTTTACTATATAACTAATCAAAAGATTAAATTATGGAACCATTTATAGGACAATTAATGTGTGTGGGGTTTGGTTTTGCACCAACAGGCTGGGCCACTTGTGAAGGACAATTACTTCAAATATCTACAAATACTGCACTCTTTTCTCTGTTAGGAACCACCTTTGGGGGGGACGGAATTAGCACTTTCGGCTTACCGGATCTACGAGGAAGAGTTCCCATTGGCCGCGGACAAGGTCCCGGACTTCCCAATTATCCATGGGGAGCAGAAGGTGGCAGCTACCAGAATACCCTAAATGTAAATCAATTACCCCCTCACGACCATCCGTTTTTGGTTAGCTCGGCAAATGCTACACAATCTGCTGCAACCAGCGGTTCTAGTATTGCAACGCCCGGTGTACAAAGTGGAAGATCATTTACTCCCGGTTACGGATTCAATAGTTCTACACCAAATACTGTGCTTAATGCGGCGTCTATCGCGAATACAGGATCTGCTTCACCAATAAACAACATGCAACCATACGTTGGTATGTACTGGATCATTGCCCTTGTAGGGCTATATCCTTCAAGAAGCTAAAATGTCATCCTGCAACTCGATAACTTCCCAGTTTGGAATATCGGTGGTTGTATGGTGAAGACGATATCGTGTCGCCCCAACATTATAAAGCGACTTAACACAATATGAATTACTAATAAGGGATTGGGCCTTTGTTAGTTTTAGATCCCCGTAAATAATTACCTCTGCATAAACGCAGATATCCGGAGTTTCTGTAAAATCTGCAGGCACTGCGATAGGTTCACTAAAATATTCAAATGAAGGCGAAATTTGTATATCTCTGGTGATTGAAAATAGTGATCGACGGTCTCGTGTATTTGTAACTGGCCCCAGATCAAGTACGTTCTTATAAATATCGAAATAAGGTTCTTTTGAAGAGAAAGAATGCTCGGTGTATACATTGATAGACTCAGGGATAAAGATTCCTTTATCATTTAATTGAGAAGCAAGGTTTTGAGTAATGCGAACCTGTGGCTCCTTGGTGAGCCCTTTATCCATAGTCTCACTTACAACAATATGAAGTGGAAGTTCCTGTGGATGCTGGTATGTAATAGCATCGCCCAAATATCCGGGTCTGAAATAATCTCCAGCACCCAGGGCGATGATCAATTCCTCCACAGAGTTGATCGAACTGGCATTTATATCAAGTAAAGTGATAGCTAATTGTTGGGGAGTGAAAAGACAAAGTATTGGAAAAACTATCGGAGCTCCCGGCCCACAACCTGCATAAACAAGTTGTATTTGTTCACCAGGAAATCGTCTGAATGCATCCTGTATGGCAGCATGAAGTCCTTTAATAAATCGTACCGTCCTTAAAGGATCTCTGAGACAGTCTAGCGCATGCTGTGAAGACAACGCGATCCCACCATCAACATGTGTGGGCTTAGTATTACTATACGATTCATCCGGTACGAAGTCTCGCAGTAATTCCTGATACATTTGGGCTAGTGAGTTTGCGATTTCAACTTCTTCTGCTTCGGAATTGGTTTTAAGCAGCGACTCGGTTAAAGGTCTAAACAATGTAAATTCTGGCGTCATGCAGGAAAATTAGAAAAACAAAAGGACTCCTAAAATACGTAAAATCACGTATTGGATTCGATCCACGAATCCAATACCATTGAATACTAACTATATTTTAATTGAATTTATTGAGTATCAAGCTAATATAATCAACATGAAAAATCTTTACTTCTTACTAATCTCGTTTATTATCGCCGCGATTCCGGCAACGTCTGTTGTAGCTCAAGGAACAGAAACTTTTGAAACTCCTCTCCCGGTTAATTCAACTAGCTGGACCAACGCCGGACTAACCTTTAGCTCTAGTTCTGCAAATTTTGACACCGATGAGTTTATTGGTGCAGGAGCGGGTGGTTCTGATCGCTATATTGATAATATCGATGCCCCGGCTACGGGAAGCATTTATTCTATATCGATCACGGGTGGTGCAACGCTATTTACCATGCAGAGTATGGAGGTATACGTTTCGTCTATCGCTACAGGAGACAACCCTACCGATGACGGAACTATGATCTTTAGAGGGTTTAATGGAGTCACGGAAGAGTTTTCCTATACAAAACCAATGGGGACATTCCCTACAGACTTCACCAATAATGGATTCTTTCTACTTGATTTCTCTGCCATACCAGGCTTAGGTGATGTATCCGACACCAATATAGATCGGATTGAAATGGAATTAACTGGCGCATTTCAGTATTTCGCCGTAGATAATTTTGCATTCGACAATGAGGTGCTCGAAGCAGATCCACCAGAAGTGCAAAGTATAACTGTTGTTGGTATGCCTAACAGTACCGCTACATCGGTAGATTTCCTGGTTACTTTTAATGAAAATGCAAACATGGTGACCACCGATGACTTTTCGGTCGATGCAACCGGTGGTGTTACTGGTTCTATCACAGGCATTAGTGGATCGGGGACCATGTATACCCTCACCGTTTCCGGAATTTCCGGCGAAGGTACTATTAGTATCGACCTGAATGGAGGAACCGACATAGAAGATGACCTTGGTAATGCCGGCCCTCCAGCATTTACGGCTGGCGAAGTACATGTTGTTTCGCGTTGCTTCCAGGAAACTTTCGAGTCCTTTACAGCAGGTGATATTATGTGGTCCAGTAATGGGGTGACCTATTCATCGGGAACAGCGAATTTCAACGTGGAATTGTTCGCCAATGGCGGTGCCGGAGGTTCGGATCAATTCCTTTCCAATGATGCCGATCAAGGCACTATGAGAGTTTACACTATAGCGCCTACAGGCGCGGAGTTATTCACCGTTGAGGCTGCCGACTTCTATTTATCTTCCGAATTAAACGGTGCCAACCCAACCGATGATGGTACGCTAACTCTGGAAGGTAGACTAGGTGGAAGTACACTATATACCATTCAGAAGACAATGGGATTCCCCACAGACTTCTCTGTAAACAATGGATTCTATACAGTAGATTTTGCTACTGAAGGATCTGCAGATTACAGCCTAACCAATATAGACGAATTACGAATAACCATAGGTGGTTTATTCGAATACATTGCAATGGACAATTTTGAACATTGTGAAGAAATTACAGCAGCCGCTCCACCCATCGTACAAAGCATTTCCCTGGTGGGTAACCCACCGGCCAATTCGGCATCGGTAGATTTCGAAGTAATTTTTAACGAAGATGCCGTGAATGTTACCACAGACGATTTCTCCCTGGACCTGTTGGGGACCGCTGCCGGAACAATAAATAGCATTTCTGGATCCGGTAATACTTATATGGTAGGAATAAATGGTATATCTGGTGAAGGAAGTCTTCGCCTGGACCTTAATCCGGGTACAGATATCGAAGACCTAAGCGGTAATACTCCGCCAGATCCTTTTACAGACGGAGAACGCTTCATCGTTTCAATCTGCGATGTGGAAACATTTGAAGGTCTCCCTATTGGAACCTTTACTTGGACTACCAACACGGTTCCATGGACGGTCGGTAGCACCGATTTTGGTGTGGATGAGTTCATAGGAGCAGGAGCCGGTGGTTCAGACAGGTATATAGATAATGTTACCAGTCCGGGGCTTCTGGATGTGAATTCCATTGCCATCACCGATACTCAAATGGTGAAAATGGGTAGCATGGAAATTTATGTTTCATCAGATCCTGTTGGGGCAAATCCAACCGATGATGGAACTCTTACCGTTGTGGGAAAATTGGATGGCGTAACTCAATATACTGTAGTTAAATCAATGGGCTTTCCAACCATCTTCGGAAGTACGCACGGATTTTACCTATGGGATTTCTCTACTGAAGGTGGTGTGGATAATTCCATGACCGATATAGACGAGATCGAGCTAACACTAGGTGGTTCTTTTCAATATCTGGCAGTAGACAACTTTAAGTTTTGTATGGATCCACCAGATGAAACCGAAGTGGCTTTGGCAGGTGGAACCCTAACTATCACCGATATCAACGGAGGTACATCAGATGATGTTTTCGATCTGTCGGTGGTAGGCCCAAACCTACGTATCACCAATACAGTAGATCGCTTCCTAGTAAGTGGTGCGGGTGTGGTAGAAGTTGATGATAATACCGTTGATGTACTTTTAGCAAATATCACTAATGGCATTGTTCTGAATGCCGCAGCCGGAAACGATTCTTATACGCAGAGCTCGGCAATCACTTTGGCAGGTGCTTCAAACGACTTTACTGTTCAGAATATCGAAAGTTTTACCCAGAGCGCCGCATTGGATGTAGGAGGATCTGTTACCTACGGCGTTTCAGGTGCCGTGACTTTAAATACGACTACAGCGGGTGGCGACCTTTCCATCGCATCAGTTGGTAATATCACCGATTCAGGAAACACGATCACGGTTTCCGGTGCAGCTAGTCTCAATACAGGAGCGGCTGGAAATATAGATATATCGGGCCCCTTTAATGTTAGTGGAATGATAGATGCCGATGCCTTGAGCGTTACAATATTCAATACACCTTCCGTTCCATGGATCATCAATAATATTTCCTCATCATCGGGTAACATCAATATCACCAGTAATAGCAACGGACTAACACTTACAGGAACGATATCGGCCAATGCAGGTGCCGGAAATGCTACTATACGCTCAGGCGGTTTAGGAGGAATTAACCAAACCGGTGGAGCTATAACTGCAAATAATCTAATAATCAATACGGGCGGACAAACCGCCACGATCACACAGCCAGGAAACGATGTAAACACATTAAATGTAGGTACTGGTTCTGCAACATTCACAGATTTAGACGATGTTAGCATAACAGGAACAAACCCGTTGAATCAATTATCGGTTACTGCCACCGATATAGACTTCTCTAATACAGCGACAGTTACCTTAAGTGGTGCCGGTGCTAATGTTTTTAACGGAAATATCACAGCGAATCCGGGATCACAGTTAAATCAAAATTCAGGAGATGTAAGTTTTACCGGAACAACGATAAACCTCAATAATCTTCAGTATAATGGTGCTGGTGGCACAAATACCAGTTTCGACGCAACTACAACTACAGCAGGAAGTGCATTAACTTTCTTCAATCTAAATGTAAATAGCGGAGATTATCAAACCAACGCAGTTACAACCTTTGTGAACGGGACAGCTATGTTTGGATCTACTGCCAATTTAATTGGTACCGGAACAATTAGCGGAGACGTGGTTATAGCCAATGGAGGTGAGCTCGCTCCAGGTAACAGTCCTGGTTGTCTTTCCACCGGAAGTTTAACCTTATCATCAGGTTCTACGGCAACTTTCGAAGTAACAGGTCCTACTCCGTGTACGCAACATGACCAGATTCAGGTTACAGGAACTGTGACAATAAACGGTGCTACTTTTAACCCTTTGATTGGTTATGCCAATGCGCCCGCAGATGAAATTATTTTAATTCTTAATGACGGCGTGGATGCTGTAACCGGAACCTTCGCGGGGTTACCAGAAGGTACTGCAGTGAATTTCGGTGCATTCATGGGATTCATCTCCTATGTTGGAGGTGACGGAAACGACGTAATCCTTGCGGCAGACACTACTCCACCTACAGTAACCTGTCCTTCAGATATAACTCAAGGCACAGATCCAGGTATGTGTAGTGCGGTGGTAACCTTTACCGTAACAGCTACAGACGACAATCCTGGAGTTACGCTGGTGGTTACTCCTCCATCGGGAAGTACTTTCCCTGTAGGTACTACCCTGGTAACAGCTACAGCTACTGATGCCGCCGGAAATATGGCAAGCTGTACTTTTAATGTTACGGTTAACGATACTGAAGTCCCGGTAGTTACCTGTCCGACCGATATAACACAAGCGAATGACCCCGGTATGTGCGGAGCGGTGGTCACTTTTATGGCTTCCGCCACAGATAACTGTCCCGGAGTAACTACTTCTAGTGTACCGGCATCAGGTAGTTTTTTCCCAGTGGGAACAACAACAGTTACAGTAACTGCAACAGATGCAGCAGGAAATACAGACACCTGTATGTTCGATGTAACAGTAAACGATACCGAAAATCCAACGATTAGCTGTCCGGCAGATATCGTAGTTAGCAACGATCCCGGAGTTTGTGGAGCCGTTATAACCTTTGCGGACGCAACTGCCATGGATAATTGTGCAGGAGTTACTGTGGCACAAACTGGTGGTCCGGCTTCGGGCTCAACCTTCCCTGTTGGTACGACGGCTGTTACCTTTACAGCAACAGACGCGGCAGGAAACACAGCTATGTGCAGCTTTAATGTAACCGTAAACGACACTGAAGATCCTGTAATAACCTGCCCTGCAGATATTACAGTAAGCAATGATCCGGGTGTATGTGAGGCTGTTGTAACGTATACAGCACCCGTGGGTACCGATAATTGCCCCGGGGCAACTACAATGCAAACTGCAGGTTTACCTAGCGGAAGCTCGTTCCCGGTTGGAACAACCACAAATACCTTTGTGGTAACAGATGCCAGTGGAAATACAGCGACCTGTAGTTTTGATGTTATCGTTAACGATACTGAAGACCCGGTGGTTACCTGTCCGGCCGATATAACACAAGCGAATGACCCCGGTATGTGTGGAGCGGTGGTCACTTTTATGGCTTCCGCCACAGATAACTGTCCTGGAGTAACTACTTCTAGTGTACCAGCATCAGGTAGTTTTTTCCCAGTGGGAACAACAACAGTTACAGTAACTGCAACAGATGCAGCAGGAAATACAGCTACCTGTAGTTTTGATGTAACCGTCAACGATACCGTAGATCCTGTAATAAGCTGTCCGGCAGATATAAATGTGAACAACGATCCAGGGCTATGTTCGGCGGTAGTAACTTATACTGCACCCGTAGGAACCGATAACTGTGCTGGCGCAACTACAGCGCAAACAGCTGGTTTACCATCGGGCTCTGCATTCCCTGTGGGAACAACAACCAATACTTTTGTGGTGACCGATGCTTCCGGAAATACAGCTACCTGTAGCTTCGACGTAACTGTAGCCGATAACGAACCACCAGTGGCGGTTTGTATGGATATTACAGTACAATTGGATGCTAATGGTATGGCGATTATAACTCCTTTCGATGTGGACGGAGGCAGTACAGATAACTGTGGAATTGCTTCACTTGCTGTGTCGCCAAGCGCTTTCGATTGTTCGAATGTAGGTACAAATACTGTAACCCTTACCGTTACAGATACCAGTGGTAACTCCTCATCCTGTACCGCTACTGTTACGGTTGAGGATAATGTACCTCCAACCGCCATGTGTGTACCGGACTTTACCCTACCGCTAGATGCGACAGGTAATGCTTCTATCACCCCGGCCGATATTGACAATGGGTCTACCGATGCCTGTGGTATCGCTAGCCTAAGCATATCGCCGAGTACATTCACATGTGCCGATGTTGGACCTAATACGGTAACTCTAACCGTGACCGATGTTAACGGAAATGTGTCTACTTGTACAATGGTAGTCACAGTAGAAGACGTAACTCCACCATCAATTGCCTGTCCGGCAGATGTAATTACATCTAATGATCCTGGCATTTGTGGAGCCACCGTATTCTTTGCCGATGCAATTGCTACGGACGAATGTGGAGTAATGTCTGTTGTGCAAACCATGGGGCCACCAAGCGGAAGTGTATTCCCTGTTGGAACAACTACCATCGAATTTACTGCAACCGATGTGAACGGTAATACTAATACGTGTACGTTCGACATTACAGTTACCGACGACGAGCCGCCAGTGGCAGTTTGTATGGATATAACCATCTCGCTAGATGCTTCAGGAAATGCTTCTATCACGCCAATGGATGTGGATGGTGGGTCTACCGATAATTGTGGAATTGCCTCAATGACGGTTACACCAAGTACGTTCACTTGTGCCGATGTTGGACCTAATAACGTAGTTTTAGAAGTAACCGATACTAGCGGTAATGTTTCCAGCTGTACTGCTGTTGTTACCGTAGAAGATGTTACGCCACCGGTAGCAGTATGCCAGGATATTACTGTTCAGCTGGACGTGAACGGAATGGCTACCATTACCGGAGCCGATGTGGACGGAGGTTCTACCGATGCCTGCGGTGTGGCAAGTTTAAGTGTATCTCCAGATACCTTCGATTGCTCCAACGTTGGAGATAATGTGGTTACGCTTACTGTAACCGATGTTAATGGAAATACCTCTACCTGTACAGCGGTTGTGACCGTTGAAGACAATATAGCACCGGATCTGGTGTGTATGGATATTACGTTGGAATTGGATGAGAATGGTGAGGCTGTGATCACACCAGATGACGTTATCCTTAGTAATACCGATGCCTGTGGTATCGATACTACTGCGGTCGATATCTTCGAGTTTGACTGTGACGATGTAGGAACTCCTGTTACTGTGACGGTATTCTCCATAGATGTAAACGGAAATATCAGTTCGTGTATGGCGGTTGTAACCGTGGTAGATGCACTCCCACCGGTAGTGACCTGTCCGGCAGATCAAACTGTCGATCCCGGACCTGGAAACCTGTTCTACACAGTTCCTGATTATTTTGCAACCGGGGAAGCGACTGCTGTCGACAATTGTACCGATCCCTTGACTATAACATCACAGGATCCGGCAGCGGGTACCCAACTCACCGATGGTGTCTATACAGTAACCATTTGTGCTACCGATGATTCAGGAAATGAGGGATGCTGTACTTTCGAGCTTACTGTTGAAAGTATTCTGGGCGGTAACGATCCGGCAGATTTCGGAACCCTAGTGCTTTATCCTAACCCCGCTACAGATGTGATTTATCTTAGTAATCCTAAGCGAATGGAGCTTGAGCAAGTAGCTATCTACGATGTGACAGGTAGATTGGTGAAGACCATTAGTTTGGAAGGAATGGGAAGTGAAAAAGCCCTTGATATCTCGGAGTTGGCATCTGCAACCTATATGTTCATTATAAATAGTGAATATGGGCAAATGACAAAATCGATCGTTAAGGAATAGTTTAATTTAAATTGATAGAAAAACCCTTCTTTAGATTACCAAAGAAGGGTTTTTTATTTTTATTACTGTATTTTTAATCGCAACTTTAATTTATCTCCCAACCCTTAAAATCCATAGTTTCATGTTACCCTGGCATCAATATTTATTAGGCGTAATTTTCGTCGCTGCAGGTTTTTATCACTTTAAAAAACCTAAACTATACGAGCGTATCATGCCACCTTATCTTCCTATGCCGTCCACTTTGGTTTTAATTAGCGGTGCGGCGGAAATGATCTTAGGGCTTATGTTTCTAAATCCTTCTACACAAACCATAGCCGGCTGGGGTTTAATAGGGTTATTGGTGCTTTTCATCCCTGTTCATGTCTATATGCTTCAAAATGAAAAAGCTTCTCTCAATCTACCCAAATGGGTACTTATCCTGCGTTTACCGCTACAATTTGTTCTAATGTACTGGGTGTATCTATATTTGAAATAATGGAACTTTTTAATTCTGAAGATCTGTTAAATACCAACCTTGATCTAAAAGATGCGGATGTTATCTACTTCCCTGCTTTTTTATCATCAAGTGCAGCTAATTCCTACTTCAATAAACTTTATGCAGATACTCCGTGGCAACAGGATGACATCAAGCTTTTTGGAAAAGTTTATCCTCAGCCTCGCCTAACAGCCTTTTATGGCAATAATGACAGGTCGTATAGCTATTCCGGGATCGTCATGAATCCAATGCCATTCACTCCCCTGTTACTGGAGATTAAAGATAAGGTTGAGAAAGTTCCGGATGTAAAATTCACCACTGTTTTGCTAAATCTGTACCGCGATGGGAACGATAGTAACGGCTGGCATAGCGATGACGAAAAGGAACTCGGACAGGATCCGGTTATTGCATCTATTAGTCTTGGTGCTAAACGAAGGTTCCAAATGCGGCATAAAAAAGATAAAAGCCTGCGTACCAATATAGAACTGGAACATGGTAGCTTATTACTTATGAAAGGATCTACCCAGCACTATTGGCAACACCAGCTTCCAAAATCGAAACGGATTACAGAGCCTCGAATCAACTTAACTTTCAGGATTATTGCCTCATAAGGCGAGAAACACCCGAAGGAGTTGTGTACGAATAAAGTGTAGACAACATGAGCAATACCAGCCCGTGATATATCAATTTTGGATACATCCCGGCAGCGATTAAAAAGATTGACATTGTAAATGACAAAACAATCCCTACGATTATGGTTTTCTTATAACAAATGTTAAGCAGTAGTAGAAGTCCTATGATGGACTCGATAAAGGGAACAACAGTAGCTCCGTTGGATAATAAAAACTCACCCCCAATAAAAAACCTTGTAAAATTAACCTCAACAAAATCTATATATTCAGCCAAATGGATAATTTTCCATAAGCCGTGAAGCAAAATAAGACCTCCGGTAACAATGCGCAGCGCGTTTTTAACCTCTTTAAATTTCTTCATAAATCACTAAAAATCGCACAAAAGTACTCAATTTCAGTAAGTTAAGGTTGTATATTTCATTAATGTTTTCATAAAATGCAGCCATAGAAACTTGTTTTCGAAATTATGCATGCATAATAAGATGAAATCCGCCTTATTGGATAGAATTTTTCAGGTTACAATAAAATTGAGTTTTCAAAAAATGGAAGTACAGTGGTAATTTTCAATCGAAGATATCGTTCAGCACCTTTGCCAGCCTAATTCCTCCTTTTTGCATTTGGAACCGTGCTGTGTCCACATACCTATACATATAACAATAACCCAGATCTTCACCAACCTTTGTATTTACGTAAATATCCTCGCATAAAACACGACTCTCCTTCATCCAGTCGAGGATGGAACCATTTTGTATTTGGTCAAGTTGACCTTTCGAAAGTTTTCGAGAATTCGCGGCCAATTCAGAATAGGACATGTTGTAGCTCTCAATCATTTTGGTGTCCCATACGGTATGAAGATTGGTACCTTTCCCAAACCATAATACCTGGAAATCGTTCCCGCCTTTATCACTTGCCATACCCACATGTAAAGGCTGATGCAGGTCTCCTATAAAATGCACCAGTAGTTTTAAATGAAATGCCTTCTCCTCTTTGGTCGTTGCCTCGTCTTCAAGAATCTCTACACATTTGTATATACCCTGGATAAGATCTCCTCTTTCGCTCTTGGGGTGAGAATTGTAATCACTTCCAAAAGGATAGTTCACAAAATGCCATGCCCAGTACTTCCCGTATCGTTTATCGCTTTTTATTTCATCACCATAGGTGGAGACTTGCGCCAATGAAGCACCGTCCAGCAATTTATTGATCTTCTTTGCGGCTTTTCTGCTGAGATATTGTTCGGCTATTTCGCCCGTGGTTCTATGTCCGGTACGACCCCAATCAAAAACTTTTTCGGCAGCAGACAAACTACTTATAGAAAGCATAATAAGGAGGACTGTAATTCTCATGTTCATTAATTTTCAGCAAAGATACCAAGCTTTCTAATAAAATAAGACCGGCATGTGTTTATAAATGTTAACTTTATTTCAGAAAGTAATTGATACAGTAAACAATATTTAAGTGGTTAGCTGTGTTGTGTATGCTAAATTCCAAAATATGACAATGAAAAACATCTTATATCTCCTTCTCTTTTTTTTCTTCGGAAAAGCGATCGCCCAGACCGATGCTTATACTTCCGAAGAGATCAAGATTAACGATCTAATTGAAGGCACGTTATTACTACCTGATACCGAACGGCCTCCGCTGGTGATCCTCATTGCCGGGTCCGGCCCTACTGATAGAAACGGTAATCAGGCCATGCAAAAGAACAATTCTCTTAAATTTCTCGCAGAAGGACTTTATAAGGAGAATATCGCCACTTTTAGATATGATAAGCGAATTCTCAAGATCATGAAAATGGGGAAGATCGATGAGACAAAAATAGATTTCGATCATTTCGTGGAAGACGCCAGGGATATACTCAATTTCTTTAAGAATGATAACAGGTTTGGTAACATCATCCTGTTAGGACACAGCCAGGGATCTCTGGTAGGTATACTCGCGGCAATAGACGGTGCAGACGGACTTATTTCCCTGGCCGGTGCTGGTCAGGCCATCGATGATGTGATCGTTGCTCAACTCGAAAAACAGGCGCCCGGCCTCAAGGATAATGCAAGGCAAAGTTTTGATGACCTTAGGGTAAATGGTGTCGCGCAAAATTACAGTCCGGGCCTGGCATCTATCTTCCGGCCTTCTATTCAACCGTTTATCTTTAGCTGGATGAAGTACGATCCGGCAAAAGAGGTTGCTAAACTCGACATTCCTGTGTTGATAATCAATGGCGATAAGGACCTGCAGGTTCATGTCTCGGAAGCCGAGATTCTACATGCCGCCAAACCGGATTCTAAATTAGAGATCATCGAGAATATGAATCATATCTTTAAGGAGATTAAAGGCAATGATCTGGAGAATCAGAAATCCTATAACGAGTACGACCGCCCTGTGATGCCCCAATTAATTGAGGCTATAAGCGATTTTATCTCCTCTATCTAGTTTCAGTAATTATTGTATTTTGCAGACAAACTTATACAATCATGCAGGATACAACTTCAGAAATTATTAAAGATACAACCCCATTAATAACCAGCGACACTATAGTTTTTGGGTTATTGATGATCTGTTTAGGATTGATCTTTTACACCTCATCTCGAAAAGACGGGTTTTGGAATAAATTCTACAAAATAGTGCCTGCACTTTTTATGGCCTATTTCGTCCCTGCTATCTTAACCACTACAGGCTTAATCGCCCCGGAATGGACCACTGTCGACGACGCTGGAATAGCAACAGAAGGCTCCACCAGCCTCTACTATATGTCCAGTAGATACTTACTGCCAGCAGCGCTTGTGTTAATGACTCTCAGTATCGATCTAAAAGGTGTTTTCAATCTGGGCCCTAAGGCCGTAATCATGTTTCTCACAGGAACGGCAGGGATAATAATTGGTGGACCACTTGCCATCCTTCTGGTAGGTGCCATTTCACCCGAAACTGTAGCCACTCCCCTTACACCTGTGCCGGGGGTTGGCGAGACCAACGAGATCTGGGCCGGACTTTCAACACTTTCGGGGAGTTGGATCGGTGGTGGTGCTAACCAGACCGCCATGTTCGAGATCTATGGATATAACCCTAAATTATTCGGGCAAATGGTGTTTGTAGATATCGTTGTAGCCAATATTTGGATGGCATTATTACTAATCGGGATTGGTAAAGCCGCCGGGATCGATAAATGGTTGAATTCCGATACGTCTGCCATTGAAAAATTAAAGGAAAAGGTTTCAAAATTTTCAAAGAAGGTAGAGCGAAATCCCAGCTTTGCAGATCTGATGATCCTAGCGGGGATCGCTTTTGGAGCTGTTAGTCTGGCACATCTTGGAGCGGGCTATATAAGCGGGTATTTCGAGTCTATGGTGAATAGCATGCCCAAGGGACTGGGACGGAATATGCTAAGTTTTATGAGTTCTTCTTTTTTCTGGATGATCACAATTGCTACTGTCATAGGGGTGTTGCTTTCGTATACCAGGGCCAGGAATTATGAAGGAGCAGGAGCAAGTAAGTTTGGTAGTGTATTTATTTATATACTCGTGGCTAGTATTGGTATGAAAATGGATCTTTCACTTATATTCCAGAATCCGGGTCTTATAGCTATCGGGCTTGCTTGGATGGCAATGCACGCCGGGCTATTAATACTGGTCGCAAAGTTGATCAAAGCGCCCTATTTCTTCCTGGCAGTTGGCAGTCAGGCGAATGTGGGAGGAGCTGCATCGGCACCTGTCGTTGCCGCAGAGTTTCACCCGTCACTGGCCACCGTGGGTGTACTACTGGCGGTTTGCGGCTATGCCATTGGGACCTTGGGTGCCGTTGCCTGTACATTCCTCATGCAACTGGTTACAGCTGCCTGATAATTGGTAAAAAAATAGCATCTTTGCGAGGCAAAAAATTAAAATCCAAATGAGATATATAATCGGGATCCTTATTGTATGTTTGTGGCTTACCGCCTGTACTAACGGGGATAATAGAATGGAGTTGACAGGAACGGTGAAAGGGCTGAAAAAAGGGACTTTACTGCTTCAGAAGATAGACGACACCCTACTTATAACCGTAGATTCTCTTGTAATCAACGGGGATCCTAATTTTCAATTTTCGGAGGAAGTGTCCAGCCCGGAAGTGTATTATCTCTACCTGCGACTCGAGAACGGTAACTTGCTGGACGACCGCATTCCGTTCTTCGCAGAACCTTCAGAAATACATTTAGAAACATCCCTGAAAAAATTTGGAAACGATGTTAAAATAAGTGGTTCGACCAACCAGGAGAAACTGGAAGAATACAAACTCCTGATGCAGCGATTCAGCAACCGGAATCTCGATCTTATTCAGGCAGAATTCGAGGCAAGACAAAAGGGTAACGATTCTCTCGCAGGCCAATTAAAAATGCAACAGGATAAGATCTTAGCGAGTAAATATCTGGCGACGGTGAATTACGCGGTTCAGCAAAAAAAGCACGAGATCGCCCCTTATCTAATGTTAAGCGAAGTCTACGATGCCAATTTAAAGTACCTGGATACCGTGTACAAAACTCTTGATCCCCAGGTTAAGGAATCGAAATACGGAAAGGAACTGGCTGCTTTTATTGAGAGTCGCCGGAAGGAAGAAAATTAACCCAGTGCGTTTATCTTATCGATAAGTTTTCGACCGCGTTCTTCAAGCTCATTGTTGATAGCCTTAAAGTGGCTTTTAGGATCTTCAACGTCTTTAGCGTTAACCTTCTCAATTAATTCGTCGAAGGTTTCAATGGCTTCATCAATTATTTTTTCCGACTTCTTCGTGTCTTTTTCAGGATTGGTAAGTTCCCAGATATACACAGCTTCGATGATATCACCCAGAACGTAATTAATATCTTTTTTCAGATCTCTAACACTTGCCATTTTTACAAAATTTATTTTGGCGCAAGTTACGAATACTTACGGAATGTAAACTTCCAAAAGCGTAGCGGAAGCGGTTTTTATTAAAATTTTTTCAATACAAGCCGGGATAAGGATGGTTTCTCCTTTGCTCAAGCCTACAGTTTCAACGTCTGTTTGGAACTGCGCTTCTCCTTCAATACACATATAAACCCTGAATGAATCAAGTCCCGCCGTATCGCGCTCAATAGGCCGAGTTAGTATCAATTTATTGGTTTCAAAATATTGGGATTTACAAAGAGGCACGATGTCGTTTTGCTTGTCTTTATACGATTGTTTAGCCTGGGTGGGCTTAAAATTGATAGCCTTCAGGGCCTGCTCTGTATGCAATTCGCGCATATTCCCATCTACATCGGGGCGATCCCAGTCGTAAATTCGGTATGTGATGTCTGAAGTTTGTTGAATTTCAGCCAGGAGCGTGCCCCCTCCTATTGCATGTACCGTGCCCGGAGCTATAAAATAAACATCTCCAGGTGTTATGGCTTCCATTTGAAGGATCTCTGTAATATTTCCTTCTGAAAGTGCCTTCTTATAGGTTTCTTCATCCATAGGACGGTTAAAGCCAACGATAAGCCGGGCATGGGGATCGGTATCTACGATGTACCACATTTCTGTTTTTCCGAAGGAATTATGCCTCTCCGCCGCTAGGGCATCATCCGGGTGCAATTGCACCGAAAGGTCTTCCTTAGCATCGATAAATTTGAAAAGCAGCGGGAATTCGGGACCGTAGGTTCTAGAAACCCTTCTCCCAAGTAGTGAGGGTCCATGGTGCTCTAATAAATCCTTCAAATTTGTGCCTTTAAACTTACCATTAGACACGATAGAGATATCGCCTGCAACCCCGGATAACTCCCAAGATTCGCCTATGTTGCTTTCAGAATTACCTTTTCCAAATACATTCCTCAACTTTTCACCACCCCATACTTTAGGCTTTACAATTGGTACAAATTTTAACGGATAGAGATGGTTTTCTAATATCATGATCAACCCGTATAAAGTACAAAGTTTCTGGGGGTTTCATATAATTTAACCGAGAGGTCGAATTTGGAGTCCAGCCTGGGTCGGAGTTTTTCCCATATCACTTTGGCGATATTCTCGGCGGTAGGATTTAAATTCGCAAATTCAGGAACTTCCAGGTTTAAGTTCTTATGATCGAACGCATCTTCTATTTCTTCACGAATAAGGTCTTTTAGTACTTTTATATCGATCAGGTAACCGGTTTCCGGATCTACTTCGCCGGTCACCCCAACTTCCAACTCGTAATTATGTCCGTGATAGTGGGGATTATTACATTTTCCGAAGATCTCTTCATTTCTCTCATCGCTCCAGTCTTTACGGTAAAGTCTGTGAGCGGCATTAAAATGAGCTTTTCTGTATACTGTTAAACTCATGACGATAGGTGTTGGTAAAATTTATCAAAGATGATCTTAAACCAGGCCGTATAATTATCGGGATGAGACTTCATGTCTTCCTTAACATCCTTTATTGGCATCCATTTCCACGCGTGAACTTCATCTTTATTTATCTTAGGTTCATCATTGTAGTTACCTACCAGGATATGATCATATTCGTGTTCAGTAAGGCCGTTATCAAATGGTGCTTTGTAAATAAACGATGTCGTTTCTTTCAAATCTGTAGTGAAACCCATTTCTTCCTTAAGCCTGCGTGTTCCGGCTTCTATGTTCGACTCACCTTCTCTTTGGTGGCTACAGCAGGTATTGGTCCACAGACCCGGGGAATGGTATTTGTGAAGCGCCCGCTGCTGCAGCATTAATTCACCCTTATCATTAAAGATAAAGACCGAAAAAGCTCGGTGTAATACCGCCTTTTCGTGTGCCTCCTGTTTGGGCATTAGCCCGATCTGTTCGTCCTGTTCATTAACAAGGATCACAAGTTCTTCCTGCATAGCAACCTTTCTTTTTGTTTCAAAAGTACGAAATAGCAGGGTGTAATAACAAACAAAAAAGCGTCCAATACAAGTATTGGACGCCTTAAGTGAGGTTAAAATATTCCTAATTCTGAATAATAAACATCGATCTGCGGTTAAGCTGATGCTCCTCTTCAGTACATTCAACACCATTAGAACATTGGTTTGTTAATTGGTATTCACCATATCCACGGGCCGAAAGCCTGTTACGGTCTATACCTTTACCAACCAACCATTCTAAGGTAGACTGAGCTCGTTTTTCGGAAAGTGCTTCGTTATAAGCGTCGTTTCCTCTCGAATCTGTATGAGATTCTATATGAATGATCAGCTCAGGATATTGTCTCATCGCGGCCAGGATCTTAGCTAGTTCGATCTCAGCATCAGGACGAATATTGTATCTGTCAAAATCAAAATAAATTGGCTCTAGTTTAAGTCGGCAACCCAGATCGTTTGGCGGACAAGGATCGCATTCCAAAACAAGATCGGCCATCACGGTTCCGGATGCAGTTGGTGTAGTAACCAGTTTTTCGTTGTATTCGCAACCATCACCTATGGCACGAACTATATACACCGAGCTACACTCCGCCAGATTGTCAAAGGAATATCGCCCATTGGCATCGGCTGTCATAGTCTTAACAACTATACTGTTCTCGTCTAATAGGGTAACCGTAGCGTTGGCAACGGGCTCGTTGTTCACATTGCTGGTAATGGTACCTGCAATGGTAACTTCGCAACGCTCCTGAACTCTGTATATCTCATCGGCTACACTTCCCTTTTCTCCATCGCGGTTAGACGAAACATATCCAATTCTTTTACGTTCGTTTATTATAAAACCAAAATCGTCTTTGTTGCTATTGGTGGGAGCTCCAAGGTTCTTGATCTCGCCGTCAGGCATTCCGTCATCTCCCATGGGAACCATAAATACATCATAACCTCCCAGGCCACCACGTCCGTCGCTGGCAAAATACAGGTTGTTATTCTCGCTTATGAAAGGAAAAGACTCCCTGGCTTCAGTATTCAAAGCTGTAACATTCATTGGTGTACCATAAGTACCATCTTCAAGAATGTCTACATACCAGATATCAGACATACCAGTGGTACCCGGCATATCGGAAGAAAAGAATAAACGTTTTTCGTCCAGACTAAGTGCAGGATGAGCAACAGAGTACTCTTTACTGTTAAATGGCAATTCTACTATGTTCGTCCAGTACGTTTCACTATTTTTTGTTGCTTTGTACAACTTCAAACGAATAGTTTTCTCCTTATCCCTACCCTTTTTACCGTCTATAAAATTATTTCGGGTAAAGTACATGGTGTTTCCGTCTTTCGTAAATACGGCAGAAGATTCGTGAAACCTTGTGTTTACTTCTCCGTTCAATTTAGTTGGATTGGAAAGCATACCATTTTCGTCCATGTCTGCTTCAAACAGGTCCAGGAAAGGTTGTTGGTTCCATTCGTGAATCTTATCTCCTTCAGTCTGAATGGTTGCGGAAGCATAGACTAATTTGTTTCCGTAGAAGGCCGATCCGAAATCGGAGTTATCTGTGTTTACAGAAACCTTCTGAAGTTCAACTTCGTATTCCAGAAAGCTTGTATTGGTTGCCTGGATGATCTTGGGATCACCTCCTTTACGGATGTAGGCTTCCATCAGCTCGTCTGCAACCTCATCTTGTCCAAGACTTTTAAGAGACTGAGCTGCACGGTAATAGTACATTGCTTCTGCTTCGTTTGGATACTCGTTTACCAGTCTTTGATACCATTTGGCAGCATTGTCGTAGTCACTGTTCCAATAATAGGTATCTCCCAGGTTCTTAAAAATTTGTGCCGAGGTGTATCCATCCTCAACAACTTTCAAATATATTTCACGCGCATCGATATAAGCGAATTTGTCGAATTCCTTATTCGCTTTTTCTACTTCTTTCTTTTGCGCAAATGACACACTGGTAAATAGAATGACCAGGGTTAATAGAATAAATTTATTAGGTAATGTCTTCATGGTGTAAGTGTTTTAGAAGAATCGTGGTGTTAGTACCCTTTCTGGTGTTTTGAATACATCGAAACGCAGCATGATCTCATACGAACCATCACTGTAATCCTCTATATCCGTGGTCTGGAAGTCGTATCCAAATCCAATAAATATCTCATTCGAAGCCTGGAAACCTACCAGGCCACTCAAGGCAGCACTCCATCGATAAGCGGCTCCTAAGGTAAATTTCTCATTGATCAAAAAGTTGGCCGATACATCCCATTGTAAGGGTGATCCGCTAACTGCCTTCACCAGCGTGGCGGGTTTGAATTTCAAATTATCGCTCACATCAAATACATAGCCCGCAATCAGAAAATAGTGTAAACGCTCCGCGGCTATGGTCTCCTTATCTATATTGGCCAGAGATCCCTCATCGAAATGCTTGGTCGTTAAAAAGTTTGGTACCGATAGCCCCGCATAGAACTTCTCGGTGTTGTAGTACACCCCGGCTCCTATCTGTGGCTGTAGTTTGTTGTCTATATTATTCTGAAATCGAGGATCGTTCTGATCGAAGATATTCAACTTAGTGAAATCCACATCCAACAGGTCAAGTCCAGCCTTCAATCCAAAGGATAGCTCCCCGTTATCCGAGGTGTTGATCGTGTAGGAATAATCGATATTCACATTAGACTCGATGGCTGGTCCCAACTCATCGCGTACAATAGATATCCCAAGACCCATATTATCCAGCGAACCTATGGGCGTGTTGGCCGTAAAGGAAGCCGTCTTTGGAGCCCCCTCGAATCCAACCCACTGCGTGCGGTACAACAACCCAAAACTAAGGGCGTCACGAGATCCGGCATAGGCAGGGTTGACAATCTGCGTATTGTACATATACTGCGTATACTGGGGATCCTGCTGAGCCGTACCACTAAAGGTCCCA
>CAJQNO010000072.1 GCA_905479745.1 uncultured Flavobacteriaceae bacterium
TTATCTATTTTCTTTACACTGATCCCTCGAAAACCTATGTCGGGTTTAAGAATGACCGGGAATAGAATTTCGCATTTGGCGATTTCATCCAGAATGTCCCCCGGCCGACTACCTTTTCGAACATATATTGTTTTCGGTTTACACTCGTTGGGGACGAGCTGAAGGGTTCTGTATTTGGAATCACTTAGAATAAATCCGTCTATGGCGGGATTGGTTCTTAAGAAGAAGAACAAATTACCTACCTTCAAGGATAACCAAAAATGCTGAATCCACACGGGAATATAATATATCCACATAGGCCAGTATTCCCAATTACTTAACTTAATGTACCATCTTTTGGACAACAACCGTTTCATCTCTGGCTTTTGAAGTTTTTGCTGAGTTGGTTCGATTTCAGATAAATAATATAGCAACAACACAAGAATGCAACTACGGCAAGAATGAACAGCGTTCCATTGTCGCCGTTCACTTCAATTCCGAGTAAAAAAATGTGCGAACCCATGGCTCCTAGCATGGTTAGCGCACCAAGAAGCGCACCGTATATCGACGTTCTTGAGAACACTAGCAGAAAACTTATGATCAATTCCATAATTCCCAATGTTATCCTTGTATATGGTTCCCCGCCGATAGTTGAGAATATGTAAACACTATCGGGGTGAGCGGTGAACTTAAAGAACAAGGTTTGCAACAATATGATCGCGGCAATGATGGCCGCAGATCTCTCCATATAATAACTCGCTTTTCTATTCATTACCTAAGGATTTTAGGTATTTCTTCCAATTATGTTCAGCCAATTTGAGGTATTCGGACTCTTTCCGATTCCATTTTTTTAATGTATTGTTGAAATACTGGTTGTAAAACAAGTAGAGCTTGCCATCTACTATCTTATACGTTTCAGGGTCCACAGTCACCAACGAGCCACTATCCGCCATGGCATAGGCGCACCAACCACCATAAACCGGAATATACATTTCAGGATTGTTTTTGAAAACGTCCAGATTCTTTTTATTGCTGAATTGGTAACGAATACCCTGGTGGGTGAACGAAAAAGTTGATTTCCCCTTTACAGGGTTTCCCGTGAAATAACTCACAGCATCATACCCTTCCAGCGCCAGGCCGTTTTCGTGATTAGAGTATTGTTTAACATCGATTGTCTCTTGTGCCTGGGCAAAGCCGAAACTGGCTAAGATGAATAGGAATAGAAATAAGTTCTTCATCGCGCTTTTTTTTAAGTATGTATGTAATTTTTCGTTGTTTTCCATTAAATGACAGCTGAGTGATACTAACCGTACTGATATCACCCCCCCGAAGGATAAATGGTGTATCTTTTTCACTGCCGTGTATTTTTAAGACACTAGATTCTGTGGTATTGTTAAAATCAAGTGATTCTAAAAAGTATTCCAGTTTCGTTGCATGTTGCTCAGAACTGTACAACGTGGAGGAGGACCACAGATGCGGCGTATCCGTGGCTAGGTCGCTGATATGTTTTCGGTATCCATCCCATACCAACGTTTGTAGTTTCCCCGAACTAACGAGCAACAGTGTGAAGGGTTCAATATTTTCCAGGCTGAGATCAGAAAGGAAGCTTTCAAAACTTTCAGCCTCGAAGGCCGCGATTACGATACTACCCCGACTCGCCCTGTATTTCTCTTTCTTCTTGTGATTCCGAAATGCCCCGTTAAGTAAACAGGCGGCACGCCCATTATCATCCATGGCGATCCAGCTTCCACCCTTATTGGCATCCTGAGGGAATGTGATCTTCGTCCCGTTTGAGAGTACTTCTTCCATGGGGAGACGAGTAACCCTAAGCGGACTTTCATCCCGGTTCGAGGTGAGAATGAAACCCTTCCCCTTCGGGATATAACTTACTGTACACATTGCTTCTTGTAATTATTTCGGATGGTGGATGGGGCATACCCGAAGTTTTCATCCAGTGGAATTGTAGTGTCCATTGCCTGTACCCCGATCCTGATCAATGCAAGGTGATGAATAGTATGCTCGATATTGAACGCAAGTTCTCGGTAGAAGGTGGAAGCCAATGGTATGGATTCGTTTTCTCCGAAAATGGAATAATCGGATATAACCTCGAGATCGAAATCTTCAACTCCATCCAGAGAATATAGAATCTTTTCTATACTGCGAATACTTTTGTCCGTACTATTCTCCAGTGACTTGTCCCGTTTGCGATTGTCGTAGTTGACCGTTCTCCGAAAGTCGAACTCAAGCAGGCAATTGTAGAATTCAATAATGTGCCGAACGTGTGCGCCTATGGACGAGCCATTGAGCACCTTCAATTTTAATGCGAATTGCTCATCCGAAAGGTCGGCACATAAAGTTTTTACTTTTTCCAGATGAACTTGTACTGCTGTTAGGATCATAATTGTTAGATTTTAATTTGACACTACAAACGAAAGGCAAGAGAGACCGCCAGTCGTTTGAATTTGTGTTTTCAAACGCATTGAAAACAGGGAAAAGAGTTCGGATTTATTGAGGCGTGGATTAAAACCTGAAGATCATTAATTTCAGGGATTATTCAGCTACACTTAAGTGCATAGGTGTGAATTTATGAACCAACTGCTCACCGCCGTCATAGTTTGAAAGTATTACCGCGATATAGCCGCTTCGGGTAAATATGTACAGATCGGCACTTATTCCGTAGAACCCACCTGTATGACCTACCACTTTTTCATTGTAATAGTCCTCAACCTTAAACCCATATCCGCAGTTATTTGTGTTGTAGTAATCATTCCACATTATTTCGAGTAGTGGTTTGCGTACATTTTCTCGTTCGTAAGATCAAAGGTAAACCTGTGAAGATCTTTAATCGTCGAGAAACCACTTCCTGCCGGACCATTCCGAAGCAAATGTTTAAGGATATTGTTCTCCTACCCGAATTCATTGTGGGCTTGCGAATATCCTAAAGCCAGGTTTTCAACGGGGCATCTTCTGCTTTTTGTACTTTTTCAAGAGCTGTTTCCAGAGTAAAGGGTGGGAGTGGATCTTTTTTCCATAATAATTGGTGTTATATATTTTAATGCTTTTTAATTGTACGTCATTATTGACAGTTCAAATTTAATGGCGCGGTTAGCTTTATAAAATGGATAATTTTCGTATATAAATGGACAATTTTCTAGAACTAAAAAAATAATTTAGCAACTTTCCGTTAGCAAATTCTATACGTTGATCTACCAAGCAATCCAAAGTATTCGGTAGGACTTAATTACTAGACTTTAATTTATGAAGTTGTGACGAAGCGTTTTCACACCAAGAACATTCGTCTTTTTTGTATTGCTGCCTAAACTTTCGCTTATATAAAGCACAAAGAATTCGTCCTGTTTTTTAATTATGTTATGAATAGAGGTTTACTTCAGTTCCTTTGGCATGAGTGTTAGGATCGATGAAAATTGTGCGGCCAACAAGTTTGAGATTGTAGGGGCAGCTTTTTCGGTATAAGGAGGCGGTGACTGGCCATTGTTCGGCAAGTATTGGTAATCATGCCACGGGCAAGAAATACACCCGTAAATGATGTTTCCTTCGCCTAATGGCCCACCTTGATGTTTGCAGACATTGTGTATGACCGATAGCTTGTTTTCGTATTTGACAATGGCCACCCCCTCCTTAGTCAAAGTGAAGATCTTGGCGCGTTCATCTTCTATTTCATCAACTTCGCACACTCGAAACCAGCCTTCCGTTTCAATACTTTGAATTTTATCCTTTCTCAATTCCTGTCTGGCAGAAAGCAAGTGATGCAATACCACTAATACGAAACCAAAACCAAGAACTGAAATTGTGAACAGTAATGTTTCCTACTGAAATGCACCCAGGAATACGTGAAGTAGGATCAGAACATAGGCAACATAAACCAGCAGGTGACGTCGTTTCCACGTAACGCCAGACAGGTTCGCCAGTAAGAAATCATGACTGGTAGCTGCCATCGTAATAAGAATGAGCAATGGAAACAATCCCAGCACCTGGAAGGGAAAATTCGACAAGGAAAGATAGTCCACGTTGGAAGCGAAGATCGAATAGACAGCGAATGTATTTCCCAAGGGGTGAAACTAGAAGATGAAAAACCCTCCATGAACCAGCGCACCACCTGGCCCCTCACTTTAAAAGGTCCACCGGACCTTTCAACTTCTAACGAAGACGTTCGGTCCGGTTCGAGTTTACATGTGCAAGGCGAGCCCAACCGGTTAAGCGAACCAAATTCCCCTATAATTACCAGCCTTAGTTAAATATTTTACAAGTAAGTGGTATAAAGGGAAATCCTCTATCAAAGACTTTTTAACTTTTTAAAAAACCCTTGATAGAGGCTCAACTCGTTCAGTGGAATGGCTAATTCAAACTGTGAGTTTTCTAAAACTATAAGCGCTTCGGCAATAGTTTCAGACCTAGGAAAATATCTTGGTCTAGACCTTAATTATTAAGATTGAAGTTGTTAACTGCTACGCCTACTTCATTCCCCAATCGTAATCCTTCGTTACTGTCTGCCTGTACATGGACCCCTAATGGGACTCTTGAGTATGCATTTTCTTCGGCCATTTCAGAAAAAGAACTGAAACTCCTGGGTGTTCCGTTAAATTGCGTTCTTCCCTCGTGGGTCCTGTCTGTAAAGCTTATGCTATTCCCGCCAAAATTCTGCGTAAAAACGGCTGCCGCTGCCGAAGCAAAAGTGGCATGACCGGAAGGATAACTTGGGAAAGCCGGATTAGGCGATGAGATAAACCTGGCCAAATTCGTCACAAAATCCGGATTAATAAACTTTACTATATACGCACTAGGCCGTTGTGTGTTATATGTATATTTATCGTCCCAGGCAGAGACTGCAGCGTCATTTAATGCAAATCCTAATCTTAACAGTAGTTCGAGCGTCTGTTCATAGCCCAGATCTTCTTCTTCTATAAGTTGATTGGCAATTGAAAATTGTCTTCCGGGCGGACTTAGTTGTAGTCCTTCTACATCATCAGACCAGAATTCGGCAATCCAAAGGTCTTCATTGTTCTCCACACGTGCTGTAGTGGTAAGGGTATTTACCTCATCCATCGTAGCATAATAATCGCTGGAAACATTTTCACTGTAAGCGTAAGGTGGCGGCGTACTGGAAGTTTCAGCGGGTGAGATCACAAAAGTCCTCACCTCATTCCAATATGGGAACCAGGCACTCTCACCCGGGGCTGCTACCCATAATCCATTTCCAACCGGTGCCACATACGAATCGGGATTTGGGTTTAGCTGTTGGGCTTCGCCTTCATTGTCGGTTTGACTGTATGCGATAACCCTCTGTGCCACGTAAGTACCCCATTCAATCGAGTTTTCGATTTCAGATTGGGACAGGCCATCGCTTAGTTCATCTGCTTTTTCATTTTGTAAAACGGCGATATTCGATTTTATGTTAGAGGATACACTAAACATGAAATGATCGATCACCTGAGCGTAGCAGGTATTCAACGCCAGACCCAGATCTACGTTATCTTCCCTCTGATTCAGATTAATATTAAAGCCCTGAAGCCTGTTACGGTTGGAGCTGTAACCCTGCATATCGGCGACGGCTGTTTCATATCCCGCCAGGTGAATATAGGCCAGCGATCTTGCTGTCGTGTTTGGCCTCATCCCGTCGGTATATCGGTCGATATCAAGCCACAACGCATTCCACTGTGTAATGATTTCGGTGATTCGATTGGATACGATAGGAGTGTTATCGTTAGATACTCCGGTAGTTTCGTCTTCTAATTCTAATGATGTGTCATCCGTTGTACAGGATTGAAAAATGGAAACTACCACGAGTGCCATAATCAATATTCTAATTTCTTGTTTTTTCATAGCAATGATTTTTAAATGTGAAACATATCATTGGTAGTATGAATTGTGAAGTGGATAGGTTCACAAGGTGTTGCCGTCATTATTACATGCCGGCAATTATTGAGAGAATTCGGGAATTTATCCGCGCTGCTGCCTGATATTCCTATTGCCGCCAGATGGACCCTGACCAGGTGGCGGGCCATGCCTTTCTTCCTCAAACTCTCCCATTAAACAGCGGCCCACATAAGGATAAGTGTCTGTTACTATATAGGCATAGGTGCCATCGATCTCGATACCGTTGCACGCATCCAGATCGCCCAGTCCCTCTACGTATTCCCAGTCTGAAACAAAAGTTCCGTCGGGATCACTTTCTTCAATTGCAACATCCAATTGATACCCCGGCCTGTTATACGAACATTCTTCGCCTTCCCTTTCTTCGTCGTAGAGTCTGTAGCTGGGAGAATACGCACCACTTTTAGAATAGTAAATGGCAAAACCATCTTTGGCAAATCCTATGTGGACAAGATCGCTCCCTGTATCAAATTGTTCTATCATCGAAGTTGGAGTGCCGTGATAATGATAGGCACCTGTAGGTTGCACATGAGCATTATTAAAATCGAGCCCCATATCGATTAGCTCCTGTCTGGCCTCAACACGATATCGTTCTCCACTTTCGCAAACCACAACTTCTGCTGTCTCTGGTTCGAACTTGATCCCGTTTAATGCTACGCCTGGTTCGCGCACCCATTTCGCAACTCCCGTAAATTTCGGATTCAGTGGAAGTGAATAGGTTCTGTTTTGTGCTTTTATAGTGTTTGGGTTGCCTTCGTTTGGAAATGTCCCTGTTTGATGATTGGGT
Source organism: uncultured Flavobacteriaceae bacterium (assembly GCA_905479745.1). Classification (GTDB taxonomy): domain Bacteria; phylum Bacteroidota; class Bacteroidia; order Flavobacteriales; family Flavobacteriaceae; genus Pukyongia. Next base: position 6,659 of record CAJQNO010000072.1, read on the forward strand.
AATGCATTGGTTACTATATTACGCTTTCCGTCTTTCACTGTGACCACTGTCCTGGTTCCATATTGCTCGTCCTCCAGAGTGTAAGAACCAAAATAATCGATAGGATTGTGTTCGGAGCTACCCTCATTATGCGTATGTGTAGTATTACCGTGTGTGTGAGACATAGATGCAGGTAGATTATTACAGCCGGTTAGAGCGGCTACGCTAACTACAAAAGACAGAATTTTCTTGTGAATTTTCATAAGTTTCAATATTAAAAAGTGAAATTAAAACCCCGCAATTTCTCACGAGGTTTTACAACATTCACGCACCATCAACCTAAACACTTTTAATTTCTATTCGTATCTATGACTAATAAAGGAGGCAATAGTTGAAAGATATGATGGCGTTTTCTGCGAAACAGCCTAAGTTTACGGTGAATGCCGCATCTCATTCAGGGAAAGTCTATTATTTTATTCTGAAATGCTACAGGCTCGATTGATAGATTAGCAAAACTTTGAAGAAATGTACAGGTTTTACCAGAACCAATTTGTGGAGAAATATCTAATATCGCCTGTCTAAATTTTGGTTATTTCTAACCAGTAATATGATAACCTCCGTCTACATGACGGATCTCCCCGGTAATTCTACTTTTTGGCCGCATCAGGTGAACGATCTCATTCGCTAGGTCCTCAGGGGCAGCATTGCCTAAGGGGCTCATCCTGTTTGAAATTTCAATATCCTCTTCGTTTAGGGTAGCGTTTCCGGCCTTACTCCCCATAAAGGGTGAGAACCGAACAGCATTTACCCGAATTCCATGACTCCTGCCCAATTCATCGGCCAGTTCGATGGTAATGCGTTCCAGGGCTGCCTTGGCAATACTTATATTTCTATAGGGATGGAAGGTCACTTTCGCGGCAGCGATATAACTTAATGAACATATAGAGGCGTCGTTTTGAAGTACCCCATATTTAAGTAAATAGCGTGTAAGCCTGATAAGCGAATAGGCGGAAACATCCATAGTATCGCAAAATTCTTCCTTGGTTACTTCTAGAAGCGGTTTCACTTTTTTATTCCTAATGGTCTTGTCCATCGCAATGGCGTGTAATAAACCGTTAAGTTTAACACCCTCTTCTTTCAATTTTCGCGATAAGGAATCAAGATTCTCTTCCAGTGTGATATCCAGCACTTCCACCCTTGAATTCCCCAGAGAACTATGTACGGCTTCTTTAAAATCTTCAAAATTCTTATTTAGAAAGGCTTTCGCTTTTTCAGACAGATCCTTGTGGAAAGGACTCACTCCTAGTCCGGTACAGATCACACTCCCGCCTTGCTTTATAATTTCTTTTGCTGCATAGGTTGCAAGGGATTGTTCGTCGGCGATTCCGGTAATTAAAAATGTCTTGTCTTTTAACATAGGCTGAACTTATAATGATTTTTTTTGAAGATTACCACTTATACAGTGCAGAACCCCAGGTCCATCCGGCCCCTACGGCTGCGAACAATACCAGGTCACCCCTACTAAATTCGTCGTTTCTGGATACCTCATCCAAAATGATCGGAATGGTACCCCCCGAGGTATTGGCGTATTTATCCATATTGGTCTTCACTTTCTGAAATGGCATCTCCACTCTCCTGGCAACTTCCTGTAGGATCTTAATACTTGGTTGATGCGGTAACAAACATTTTATCTGATCGATGGTAACCCGATTGCGTTCCAGCAATTTCTTAATGCATTTTGGAACCACCTCGATCGCAGTTTTATACACTTCGGGGCCATTCATCTGAAAGAAATGTTGCCCGGATTTTATACTATTCTCGCTGGCTGGTTGTTCAGATCCCCCGGCCGGAATTGTGAAATGATCCTTTCCTGTTCCGTCTGTGTATAAAAGGAAGTCCATAAATCCCTTATCCTCATTAGTTCTGGATAATACCATCGCTCCGGCTCCATCTCCAAAGAATACCGCGTCCCTTCGGGTCCAGTCTGTGATATTTGAAAAGGTGTCTGCACCAATCACCAGTACGTTTTCGTACATACCTGAAGTTATAAACTGAACCCCGGTTGAGGTTGCAAATAACGCCCCCGAACATACGGCGGAAAGATCGAACGCAACCGCGTTCTTAGCTTGTAACTTTTCCTGTACGAAACAGGCGCAGGAAGGAGCCTGTCTGTCTGCGGTTGCAGTGGCCACGATTATAAGATCGATATCCATGGGTGTTAACCCTGCATTTTCGATGGCGCGCATCCCGGCCTTTGCTGCCAAATCACTGGTGACCTCCCCTTTTGCGATGCGTCTTTCTTTAATTCCTAAATTTTTATAGATCCATTCGTCCGATGATCCAACAGATTCGAAGAAATCATTTTTTACGACATTATTGGGAACATAGGAACCTGTTCCTCTGATAAAAGCTCGTATCATATTTGAAAATTTAGGGGATAAAAATCCGTTTTTTAATCGATTCCAACCATACAATTGTTATTTAATTGTCTGCTGTTGTGATATCCTGAAAATAGAGATGTGATAATTGTCAATACCATATTTTTCGATCTAATTCTATGTCTTTAAATACAGGATTGACAATTCGGAAGTATTAAAAATTGCCGATTTTGACCAAAAAATGCGAGGTTTTTACCTAAAAATCGAAGAAAAACGTCAATTTATTGCAATTCAGCACATATTCAATACCCTAACGAAATAGTTTGGACTTACAATTCAGAAGAAAAAATCAAGGCACTGCCTAATTTCTAGTTTTAATTTACAAAACCTTGCCTTTAATTCGTTTCCAGACTTTAATAAGTAAGAGCCCGGAAATTATACTCACCGCCATTAAGCTGAACGCTTTAGGATATTCTCCATAAATAAAATAACCAGTGGTAAACATCGCGCTGTAAATAAATGCAATACCGAGTAACATGGCCAATATTCCGGAAGGCACACTCCATGCCTCACTGGTTTGTACAATTGTTTCGTTTTCTGATCTTGCTTCTGAAACGACCTTTCTCCATCCGGGGCCTCCGGGTTGAGTTTTGCGATAGAAACGGTAGAGAACGGTTTTAGATTCAGGTTTAGTAAGGAAAGTAACGGTGAGCCAGATCGCCATCGAACTAAAAACTACGAAGGGAAATCTTAAATAGCCGGGCATAATACCTGCTTCTCCAAACAGATAGTCGCCAAGGGGTGTAAAAGCGATTAAAATGGAGATTAATCCAGAAGCTACCATCGCACTTATCTCGGTCCATGCATTGATCCGCCACCAAAACCAGCGTAGAATAAAAATGAGCCCTGTTCCCGCACCAAACATTAAAATGATATCGAAAAGTTGAAGGGCATTGGTAAGCAATAAAGCGATAGAAGCACTAATTACCATTAAAACTATGGTGGTGATCCTTCCTACTTTTACAAGTTCCTTTTCCGACGCCGATGGCTTCACCTGTTGGGCGTAAAAATCGTTCACCACATAGGAGGCTCCCCAGTTCAGGTGGGTGCTTATGGTACTCATATACGCTGCCGATAAGGAGGCTAATACAAGACCTAGAAGTCCGCTGGGAAGCATAGTGAGCATAGCCGAATACGCCAGGTCATGGCCTAACTTGTCTTCAGAAACATTAGGAAAAGCTTCATGTATACTCGCCAGATCCGGAAACACAATAAGCGATGCCAGAGCAACGACGATCCATGGCCACGGACGTAAGGCGTAGTGCATAATATTGTAAAAGAAAGTAGCTCCTATAGCGTGATTTTCATTTTTCGCTGCCAGCATACGTTGCGCCACATAGCCACCTCCACCGGGCTCCGAGCCGGGATACCAGGAGCTCCACCATTGAACGGCCAGAGGAATGATCAATAAGGCCACCAGCATTTCGGTGTCTCCAAAATCTGGGAGTATATTGAGTTTATCACTTACATTTTCATGCTGGATAAGGGCATCTAGTCCTCCAATCTCGGGAAGGCCAACAATATAATATGCCGCTCCAAAAGCGCCCGCCATGGCTACGAAGAACAGGATAAAATCTGTATACACTACCCCTTTAAATCCTCCTATGGCACTAAAGATAGCAGTTACCAAACCAGCGATCACAACAGTAGTTAACGGATCTAGCCCTAACATGACCTCGCCAATCTTTATGGCTGCCAGTGTAACACCTGCCATAGCAAGCACATTAAAGAGTATGCCTAGATAGATGGCACGAAAGCCGCGCAGAAAACGGGCTGGTTTACCACCGTAACGCAATTCGTAAAATTCGATGTCTGTTTTAACTTCCGATTTACGCCAGAGCTTTGCATAGACAAACACAGTAAGCAGACCCGTCACGAGGAAGGCCCACCACACCCAGTTACCGGACACTCCATTGGTTCGAACAATGTCTGTAACCAGATTTGGTGTATCTGTAGAAAATGTAGTGGCAACCATCGAAAGTCCTAATAACCACCAGGGCATGTTTCGCCCGGAAAGGAAATATTGAGAACTGCTCTTGCCGGAGGTTTTACCAACATAAATACCTATAAACAAGATCAACACGAATAGGGCGATGATAATTACAAAATCTAAGGTGGATAATTCGATCATAGGATTTTAGTCTAGGTTGTCCAGTTCAATTTAGAAAAGTGGGTAGAAAGATAATCATTCAAAATTGCAATATCATCTTTTCCGGTTAGATCGGGAACATGTTCGGACAGAGGGATGGCCCTCATGGAACAGGGATGATCTTGAATCATTGAAAGTATAGCTACGGGGAGTTCTTTCTCGTTCCGCTCCGGAGAGACCTTACAGTTTTTCAGGTATGGATAGATCATGGTGCCGTTCAATTTCCAGAGATTCATACTTACACGCCATGTAGTATTAAGAGATCTTGACGACTTCAATTCCATCCTCTTCGGTTTTTCCACTATATCTTTTAAAAATCCTTCCGAATCTGTTTTGGTGATGGCAAATTGCGCAATCCTTTCAGCAGGGAATTGCAAAGCATCGCGATCGTAGTTTATAAAAGCATTTTCAGAAGTTATTTCTGAAAGAAGCCTGAAGGCCTTTTCACTATAGAGGTTATCTCCATTGCAAACCACAAAAGATTCCTGAAGCAAATCTGGTATTTGATCTATCGCCTGCTGAAGGGCATCGGCTGTACCAAAAGGTTTCACCCTGTCTGACGCAATATGCTGAATTGCAAACGAGATCTTCAGTCCGTGAAAATCGTTATTAAGATTCTTCTCCCCATAATACGACCTGAATTTAGAATTCTCTTTCCCGGTCACGATCACAACCGTATTAAAACCGGCTTTTTTAGCATTGTACAAGATGTAGTCCAGCATAGGCCGGTTATTGAGGCGGATCAGGGATTTACTAACCGTATTGGCATCTTTCAATTCGGTTTCAGAAAGTGATCCACGGGATACCTGCTTCATTCTGGATGAAGCGCCCGCAGCCAATATGATCAACGTACTAGTCATTTATAATACAGGCGCCTTTAGATACATTAACACCATAGGCTTTTATCGCTCCCGCCCTATTAATAGCTTCAATAATTTCCTGTTCATTTCGATCGTTCGCCAAAGCCACTATACTTCCACCACCTCCGGACCCAACAATTTTTACACCGTAGGCGCCGGCTCCTAATGCAGCGTCTACCATTTTATCAATAACAGGTACAGTGGTGTGAAGTATATCTTTTAATACGCTATGATGAACATTCATTAAAGTTCCGATCTTTTTTAGTTCGGGTTGCGGTTGTTGAATTTCGGTATAGGCTTCCCTAGTGATCGAATAATTCTTTATTGCTGCATAGAAATATGGCCTTAAATTTTCCGGAAGGAGTTCCTTATATCTTTCATAAGATTCTATCCCCGATTTCCCGATTTCAAACTCGGGATTACGCTCTTCGATAATCGATATGGCCTTTTGTGCATTGAATTTCAGATCCTCTAATAAGCCCAATGTATTTTTCGGGATCCCCGATTCGCCAATTATAAGACTGCCCAGGTCTGCCTGTAGTTTCAGAAAAGATTCATTGCCGGCAGTTTCAAGGTATATGATCTCACCAAGTGCACTTGTAAATTGGTCCATTTTACCTCCCGGAGATTTTTGTTCCACAACTTCGGCTTCGTAGGCTACCTGCCCCAGGAATGTGGGTGTTATATCGTGATCACAACCAAAAGTGGCGAACAACCATTGCATCCATGCTACCACCATGGCCGACGAACTGGAGAGCCCGGCGTTTATAGGGACATCTCCTCGAATAATGATATCGAAACCGGAACGAGGATCGCAGCCATATCGTTTGGCCACTTCCAAAGCCGCCTTGAGGTGTTCTCCTTTTTTTACACTATGATGCTGATGTTCACACTCAATAATGAGAGTTTCGCCCAGATCGGGCATATTGATCTTAAAGCGGGTTTTGTTGTTAGGCACTCCTTCCACCCAAACATAACGATCTATCGCGCAGGCGATCACGGGTAATCCCAGATAATCCTGGTGATCTCCAAAGAGACAAATACGTCCAGGCGCTTTAGATACGATCGCAGCCATTAATAATCGTCTTTCATCCAATTGTACGGTTTGCGGCTTACCCATAATCCTCGTGTAAAATCCGGGAAATCCTGAGGTTCTCCATTGTTGGCAATGGAAGCTTCAGACAGGGGCGTTATTGCACTCCACGCAGCAGCATCGTAGGCGTCCAGTGGAGGAGCGACATTTCTTTTTGCGCTTTCAACAAAGGCATTCAGTACAAAGAAGTCCATCCCGCCATGCCCTGAACCGGTGGCGTATTCCCCAAATTTCTTCCATAAAGGGTGATCGTACTGGTCCAGCCATTCCCGGGCATCGTCCCAGCGATGGGGTTTGCTTTTACCTTCAATATAGATGCGGTTGCCGTCAACTTCCCATAATCCTTCACTTCCCTGAACCCGGAAACCCAGAGAGTAAGGGCGAGGCGAATTACAATCATGCGTAACGATGATGGTCTCACCCCTGGCAGTATTGATAGTTGAGGTTATAACATCACCCTGCTGCCAGTTTAACCCGGCATTGGGGTGGTCCGGACCTGCATTATCCACTATGTACTTATTAAGGCCAATGGCCTTTGTTGCATGAGAGGTCATAGAAATAAAACGATTGCCCCTGTTTATATCACACATGGTGGCTATAGGGCCCACACCATGGGTTGGATAAACATCGCCATTGCGCAGTAATGAATGCTGTGTACGCCATTTAGATTCTGAAATTCCTTTCTCACCAAATTCCACACCTTTTCCATAGGGAGTTTTACCATCATTTAATTTTACGAACCTTAGATCGTGCTGATAGCCACACCTGAAATGCAAGAGTTCTCCAAACACATTATTGCGTACCATATTAAGTACTGCCATAATATCGCGACGATAGTTCACATTTTCAAGTATCATGAGATGCGAACCTGTAGCTTCGTGTGTGTTCACGAGGTCCCAGCATTCTTCCATCGTATTGGCAGCAGAGACTTCTACACCGGTGTATTTACCAGCTTTCATCGCATCTTTGGCCATACGGGTATGCCATAGCCAGGGAGTGGAGATGATCACAGCATCTACGCTTTTTTCTTCAAGTAGATTTCTATAATCGTATTCATCCTTTCCAAATATTTTAGGAGTAGGCTGACCGGCTT
>CAJQNO010000073.1 GCA_905479745.1 uncultured Flavobacteriaceae bacterium
TTAAGAACCGAAATAAACAAAATAAAATCATTACAAATTATAACATTTGGTCATTACGGACATTGATTCTTGGAATAATATTCGTGATAGCCTTTGTTATTTTAAATTCAATATTATGAGTGATAAATCAAAACCAAGACCAAGCCAAAAACCCAGACCGAAACCTTTAAGAGAAGATAAGGGAAGAACTGTTCCTAAACCACCTGCTCAGATTAGACCTCCTTCACCGAAAAAATCATAAAATGGCTAAGAAGAAAAAAGGGAAATCGATTAATTTAGGAAGAACCGTTCCTAAACCAACAAGTGATCTGAAGCCAATTCCGCCTAAGAAAACAGACGAGTCTAAAAAAAAGAAATAAAAGGACATTTACGTCTAATACTTAATTGTCTATAATCATGAAGAAACTTGCGGATGGTGTGAAAAATGTAAATTATGAACCATCAGAAGGGGAATTATTTATTGCTGATTATTTATACTACGAAAGGATAAAATTTAAGCAGGAAGTTCCCATCGTTAACCTACGTAATGATTCTAAAAGTCACCGACGGGCGGATTTCTATTTGCCTAAATACAAAACTTATGTAGAATTCTATGGACGTTGGAACAATACGAAGGAAGATAGAGAAAGGTACAGAGAAAAGAAAAAAGTATTCTCTGATAACAAAATTCCTTGTGTTTATCTGTACCCAGAGAATTTAGGCATAATTGAGTTTTCATTCCCATTAAGATTGGAGGCAGAAATGAAGAAGTACGGTCTCAAAAAAGAATTATTCCGTTATCGATTCAAGCGATTATTCCAAGAAATTAGAGACAACGTTTTGGGTCTAATCTTTTTTTCATTTTTGTTATTTTATCCAACTTGGAATTGGGAGGAAGATCAGATTCTAATTTATATATTCTCGGCTTTGGTTGTTTACCAATTATTTGTGATTGTAAGAGAAGCCATTCACGTTTACAAATAAATTTTCAAATTATAGACCATTATCTGTTTAATGAATTACAAGCCAAAAAAATGCCAAACGATTTGAGGTTAATATCACCAGTGAGATCATATGATAAGATTACAGACCAAGATTGTTTTCGCATTCCTGTTACTATATTGAAGATTTCAGAAAATAGTATAACAAGAAATATTTACGGAAACCCAAAAGGAACCAAATGTCGTGATGTTGAGGTTGAAATGTGCAGTGGTAATGGAAGTTTGGTGAAGCAAGATGCGATGATGTGGGAAACGACTTTCCAAGAACACTTTCACCAGGGATTGTTGAAACTACCCTATTCAACAATGGCTATTTTTAGAAGAACTTTTAAGGATGATGGGTTCGAGATTATTATCTATGCTTTAGATGCTACCAGCGTGCTTGCAAAATTCTTTATGTCGGAATATGATAATGAATTTGATCGTACACAAAAGTTTGTAGAAAATTATGGTGAATTCTATGACTGGATAAGTGAATTCTCGAAATAAACACCTTAGATATGAAAGAATTAAAAGATAAAATACCCGATTTTCAAAGTATAATGCTTCCAATGCTCAAACTACTTGAAAACGGTCAGTCAATGTCTCTCAATGAAGTTATGAAGGAGTTAGCAGAATACTTCAAATTAGGAAAAGAGGAATTAAAAATCTAAACTCTAAATTTGTTCTATTTTCACCTAGTCTATACAATTACAAAGAAAGTTCTTATAAGGGGAAGCTTGTTGTTTTAATAAACAGGAATACAGCATCAGCAGCAGAGTATTTCGCTGCTCTTTTAAAAGACAATAATGCTGCTGAAATTTTAGGTGAAAAGACTTATGGTGCAGGTGGCGGTTTTGTAGACGGTGGAGTTGAATATATCTTACCGAATACAAAATTTATTTTAAAAATTCCTAATTGCACTCGATACAGAGCAGATGGTAGTAATGAATTTATAGGTGTTGAATCTGATGTTCCAGTATGGAATAAAACAGACGACAATGCTAAAAAATTAGATAAACTTTTAATGATATTACAAAATGTAAAGAACTGATTGACGAGATAAAGGAACTCTGCTTGTTCGTAAATCTTAAAATGAAACGGTAGCATAATAACCGAATCAGTATGTTTTAGGTATTTCTTATGTGAATAGATAAGAGTAAACTTCAATTCTAAATGCAAAACTTATATTTCCCAAAAACTAAGCAGGCTAAATTATTTTCATATCTTTTTTGTTGAAATTTAGTAGTAAAATTGGGCTGGAATATAAAACTCCCCTACATTTAAAAAAATTAACAGCTCACCGGGCTATTTCGCCAAATGGTGGCTCCGGGGCACTTCTGATTCTCACACCCAGTAGTAGCCTCCGGCACTACGGGTTTCCCACTTTTGCTCCGCTTCGACAGGCTCAGGGACCAGCAAAATGACTCGCACCGAATTTGCAGATTCGGGTCACAAGCGCTGTGAAGGAAAAAAGTAATATATCAAAATCAATAATAATGACTCATCGGGAAATTAAATTATTAAATTATAGAATCGATCAAATTGAAGAAAAGAATTCTGAAATTAACAAAGCTCTTCTAATGTTAGCAAAAAACGTTGTTTTAATTGCATAAATTTTGAATAGAAAGGATATAATTGATTTAGAAGATTAATGAAAGTTAACCAATTCACACCAATGCATAACGAAAAAAAAGCTAAATAAAAAAGATGACGACCATATAGTTTTCATCGAATGGTTTAAAGAATACAGATTGGTATTGTTCCAAAAACTTCCACTTTCTTTCAATTTTTCATGATCTCATGCGGTCAATGTCCTTAAGTCCTTTCCGTGGAGACTTTTAAAAAAGCATCATTAAAGAAGCATTTACCAAAAAGGGAATCTTGGGTAATGATGTCCTCAGGACATTTGTGCTCCGCTAGGTCCTCTCCGGCTCCACTCAATAAGCCACCTTCAGGTGGCTTTTTTCGTTCCACCTACGGTCGTCGAAGGCCAACGCGGCAAGCTGGCACCTCGCTAAAAATTTTGAAGTTACTCTAGTTTCCTGTCAACCCTGAACGGATGCAGCACTTCCTAGAATGGCTAGTCCGGCGAAAAACACTAACAATATAATGAGGTCTAGTATTGAAATTATAAGACCTGCTATTGCTAATCCTCTGGGCCGTTTAAATATTCCTATAAAGGACAAAACTAATCCCAGGAACCAAATAATCCAGCCTATAAAAGGTATCCATCCAAAAAATAATGAAATTAAGGCAAGAACGAAACCAGCCGTACCGGCACCGTTCGATTCGCTTTGTTTTACAATAATTGTATGCCCTTGATTATTATTGCTTTGCGTCGGTGGATGTGTATTATTGCTCATCTTGATAGTAAATAAATATCTTTCTATTAGGTTAAATTGGCTATAACGCCCAGGGTGTTACCTGCTAATCAGATGAGCCCTGAAGCCGCCATTACCAAACTATTCGTTGAACTATTCAATATTAAATGGAGCAGATTTTTATATGTTTGCCGAAGTCTGAAACAGGTCGTTATTTAGATAATTAGATATACGCTCTATATACGTAATTGGTCTTTCTTACTAATACATTGAACACCGAAATGCAACTTTTTAAGTTGAATAGGTTATTCTAAATATCAACTTCAACAAGACAAACTAAAACATCTTATTAGTTTAATGTTCTTATAAATAGTCATCCCTTTCAGGAAACTTAATTTTCTTCTTCCAATCCCGAAAGTCTGAAATTCATTATCTCAAAATATAACTACCCTGTTCGTTATCCAAGCAAAGGCTTATTAGACATAAATGGTTGATGATAATACCTTTTGCCATTAGCCTTATATAATGCATTGGCCAGAGCCCCCATTACCGGGGGTAAAGGAGGTTCTCCTAGCCCGGTTGGGTCTATATCGTTCTTTACAAAATGTACTTCTTGTTTGCGAGGTGCTTCACCATGGCGTATAAGTCTATAGCTATCAAAATTGCGCTGTTGTGGTTCCCCGTCGTTGAAAGTTACAGAACTATACATAGCATGTCCAATTCCGTCTACAACACCACCTTCCACCATATTGGCAGCTGCATCAGGATTCACTACGATCCCACAATCTACGGCACTACAAACATTTTCTATTTTTGGGACACCATTCTTCTTTACAATATCTAGTACCTGGGCTACGTACGAATTGTGGCAATAATAAGCTGCCACTCCTCTGTGAACTCCTTCCCGGGTCCTGCCCCATCCGGATTTTTCCCGGACCAGTTTCAAGACGCCAGCGTAGCGCTCGGCTTCGTAGTCGTTGTTTTCTCCAACGGGTTTTTTAATGGCTTTATCGAAAAGTTCCAACCTGAAATCGATAGGGTCCTTCTCTGCCAACTCTGCCAATTCATCGAGAAAAGACTGTTCGGCTCCAGCAATGAAATTGGACCTTGGTGCTCGCCATGCGCCCACACTTACGTTAGATTTGATCGTGAACTCTTCTGCCTGGTAGTTCTCCACGGCTCCGGCGGGGAATCGATTGGCGAACAACGGACTCTCAGGAATTCCGCCCGCACGAACCTGGAAGGCTATCAGCTGGTTATTTTCATCGAGGCCCGCTTTGTAAGTCACATAATAGGAAGGTCGATAGTTTCCAAAAGTCATATCGTCTTCCCGGGTATAAACCAGTTTAATTGGTTTTTGCATTGTTTGGGAGATCACGGCTGCCTCGGTAAGAAAATGCCCATAGAGTCTTCTTCCAAAGCCACCACCCATCCGTGTCATATGGATATCCACTTGTTCGAGGGTGAGTCCCAGTCGGGCTGCAACGCTCTGTTCCATAAACTCGGGTGTCTGAACAGGACCAATTAGTTCCGCATGGTCTGAAGTTACATTAGCATAGAAATTCATAGGCTCCATGGTATTGTGTGCAAGAAACGGGCAGGAGTAGCTTCGTTCTAAAACCTTGGCAGCTTTCTTAAAAGCCTTGTCCACATTCCCGTCTTTACGAACTACATTTCCTTTTTTACTGCCTATTTCGGCCATTTTCAGAGCATGCGACTGAGAACTTTCTTTCCCAGAAGGATATTCCGTCTTCATTATCCTGCCAAACATATCGATCTCAAAGGAGTCGTCTGGTGAATCTTCCCAGGTTACCGCAAGAGCCTTTTTAGCCTGCATTACCTGCCAGGTGGTCTCTCCTACGATCGCAACTTTCTTATTGAAGGTGGCAATATCGGCGAAACTTTTACGGGTGCCGTCGGTATATGTATCGATCGTGAACACATCTTTTATCCCGGGCATATTTTTTACTGAATCGGCATCCATTGATTTGAAACGCATCCCGAATGCCGGCGGATGAACTATCATGGCTACCAACATGCCTTCCTTATATGTGTCTAGTCCGAAGAGGGGTTTCCCGGTTACGATCTTTTTACCATCAACATTTTTTCGCGATGTGCCAATAATAGAGAAGTCTTTGCTATCCTTCATTTCCACTTCCTCCGGAACTTCAAGCATGGCAGCTGCAGAAGCCATCTCACCATAATGGGCAGTATTTCCACTCGCTTGGTGTGTTAAGATTCCGGCTGCAGTTGTGATTTCAGCCACCGGGACCTGCCATAAGTTCGCAGCAGCCTCTTTTAGCATATGTCTTGCTGTAGCTCCTGCCATTCGCAAGCCTTCCCATCCCTGGCGTATAGACTGGCTTCCCCCTGCGAGTTGACGTGTATACAACTCGGTGTTGAGAGGCGCCTGCTCTACAATCACATTGTCCCAGTCTGTATCTAGTTCTTCGGCTACGATCATAGGCATGGATGTTTTAACATTCTGTCCTATCTCAGGGTTAGGAGACATGATTGTTACCATGCCATTGTCGCCTATCTTGAGAAATCCATTCATCTCAAACCACTCATCGGGCATCATCACCACCTCTTCAGGAGTAGCATCTTTACAAGCTGCAAGCCAACTGAAACCTATCATCAGTCCCCCGCTCGCCAGGCCAACACGCTTTATAAATGCACGTCGTCCAAATGTTGTTCTAACTAAAGTCATAATTTGTTTTTTTATTGGTTAGCCTAAGACAGGGAACCAGATTTCGCGGCAGTCTTTATGGCCGCTTTAATTCGTGTATAAGTTCCGCATCGGCAGATGTTACCACTCATAGTGGCTTCAATATCCTCATCTGTAGGGTTGGGGTTAGAATCAAGCAGTGCCGCAGCGGTCATGATCTGGCCGGCCTGACAGTAGCCACATTGAGGCACATCATGCTCAAGCCATGCCTGTTGTACCGGATGGTCCCCATTCTTGGAAAGACCTTCGATAGTAGTTATTTTTTTATTTCCAATGGAGGAGACAGGGATCTGGCAAGATCGTGTTGCACTACCCTCCACATGGATGGTACATGCACCACATTGCGAAATTCCGCAGCCAAATTTTGTTCCCACTAACTGAAGATGATCCCTTAGCACCCAGAGGATTGGAGTAGATGGATCAACGTCTACTGAATGGGTATTTCCATTAATTTTTAATTCGTATGTTGCCATGGGAGAAATTTTTATTCAGTATTAAATATAAGACATTTCGACTATATTTTATCACAGTAGTGATTTATAAATATGAACAGGTTAAATAGTTAGCTTTCCAGAATCAATTACATTTTAAGAGTTGCCCGGGGTAACAATAGTATTCACATTATGTAATTTATATCTCATAACCATACTGAAATCGTGTATTTTTTTATTCATATGTGGTAAATTTTACTTCTGAAAGAGCCTAAAAAACAGTAACTTCGTTAACAGCACACCGAGATTCTATATTCCTCATATCGTATATTTAAATAAAGTAATTATGAAGCATTCAGTTATTACAATAGCATTTTCGTTTCTCCTGATAGGCTGTAATTCTTCGGTAGAGAATGAAAAACCCGAAACCGAACCCATTGCCGAACAACCAAAACAGGTAGAGACCAAATACAAAGCTATCGATACAGACGAGGCTCTAATCGCAACCGCCCTCATGGCTGCTCCCAAGGAAAGCCGCGAAGGATGTACCGTGATAGGGTACAATATGGCCGGTGAGTTTGTCACCTTAAAGGAGGGAAATAATGAGTTTATCTGCCTTGCAGATGATCCTAATAAAAACGGATTTAGCGCTGCCTGTTATCATAAAGACCTCGAACCTTTTATGGCCAGAGGCCGTGAATTGAGAAAGCAGGGTAAGAACGCAGGCGAAATATTCGATATCCGGGAAGAGGAGGTTAAATCCGGAAAATTGTCTATGGGCAAAGGTGGTGAAACCTTACACATATATTTTGGTGCTAGTGATATGTACGATCCCGCGACCGCTAAAGTTGAAGGCGCTCAATATCGATATGTGGTCTACTTACCCTTTGCAACTTCAGAGTCTACAGGTTTACCCGAAAAACCGATCGCTCCTAACCATCCCTGGATCATGAATCCGGGAACACATAGGGCACACATTATGATCTCGCCTCTTAATGAGAATGAATAAGTTGGGATCGATTTAGGTGTTAAGTGTCCTAAGCAATATCAAGTTGATTAATTTGTTGCCGATATTGGGTAGGAAGTAGTATATTTTTTATCAATTGATCCAATTTCATCCAGCGGCTCAATTTATACATAGGAACCGCAGGAATTAATAATGAAGGTAGATTTAGGCCTAAAAGGTTTCGAACATGAGCCGGAACTACTAATTTCTGAGCCTCTTTTAATAATCTAAAACGTATGGTACCCAACTGTTTTTTATATTGCTGAAAGAGATCGATCGTGTATCTGCTCTTCACAAGATCTGCTTTTAAATGGGCTTCCCGAACAGCTAGCCAATCGCAATAATTTTCAGGAAGCTCTTTCAATCCCATCCCTTTACCTACGCGGTAGAAAACGTTGTAAACTTCCTCTTTCTCATCGCCGGTTAATTTACTTTCCAGCAGCTCGAAAGCTGCGATTGAATAATGGATGAGCATGAAAAGAACATCACGGTACGCCCAATCCGGAATTGTGGAACCCCGCTTGTGTTCTACTCCATTGTGGATACGCACCATTGTATTAATGGCTTCGTTTGCGTCTTGCAAAGGAGCAAAAACAATAGTACGGGCATATCGCACCGTAGAAAATAGCCTACCAATTGGGTCGGAAGGTAATTTTCCTGTAAAATACAACCAGTCTACTGCTTTGTTTAAAGCAAATTCGGCGGCAGCCCCTGCAAAAATAAAGAGTATGGTATCACTTTTACCCCAAATTTTACGTACGATCGAATCCTTATCTACAAAATACTGCATAACTTTCTTTGATTAATCAAAGTTACAAAGGGTGAGGTCAATTTTCTAAGGTACAGAAGGTAAATCGTTCATAAAAGGATCCCGAATGAAAAGTATAAAAAAATGCCTTAGCGAGCATCTTTCAGCGAACTAAGGCATTAACTAGCAATTGAATTAATTGTAATTTATTATTGATTAGTAGTATTTAGTATTTATTAAATTCCCTTCTTCATCATAAACGGGCCATTCTCCGGTCTTTTTGAAGTCTTTATACATTCCTGTGGTTTTCAGGTTTCCGTTCTCATGATAAAATTTCCACTCTCCATTTATCTTACCATTGGCATAATGGCCGTCCGACTTAATCTTCCCATTTTCATGATAGAATTTCCATGCACCATTTTGCTCGCCTTTTACAAATTCTCCAGTGGATTCCAGGGTGCCATCCTCGTAGTAATTCTTCCAGATACCGGTCTTTAAACCTTCACTATAGCTTCCTATTTCTCTTATAGTACCATTGCTATGATAGTACTCCCATATTCCTATCTTCGCACCATTCTCTGCATAGACACCCATATCCCTTAACTGTCCATCCCGATAGTATCCCCTGGATACTTCAGGGGTATAGGGTTCTGCCTTCGATGAGCTCACTTCTTTTGTTTGGGGTTCGAGAGAATTGATTATTAGCTCCTGCCCCACATTAAGTCGGTCACTTTTTAAATTGTTCCACTTTTTGATCTCCTTTATGGACACATCATATTTTCCGGCAATTTTGCCAAGATATTCACCTCTGCTTACCGTATGGTAGATTGTTTGAACAGGGTCCTCTGTTTTTGAGGTTTCAACCACAACAGAAGATTTATTAGCAGCAGCGTTTTCCATTTCAAGCTTGGCAGCTGCTTTAAGTGCCTCTTGTTTCTCGGCTTCTGCGAGTCGGGCAGCTTCTTTCTTGGCTTCTTCTTCCAGTTCTTTTTCCTTGAGGGCGATCTTCCTTTTAACCTCTTCCTGAATGGCGGCCTCTTTTTTGGCGGCTGCGATTCGGGCGGCTTCTTTATTCTTAGCCTCTTCTAGTGCCGCTTCCTTTAACGCGGCTTGCTTTTCGGCCTCGGCGATCTTAGCCGCTTCGCGTTTAGCTTCTTCGATCTTTGCGGCCTCTTTAAGGGCAGCCGCTTCCAGTGCGTTCTGTTTTTCTAACTCAGCTATTCTGGCGGCTTCGCGTTTAGCAGCTTCGATCTTTGCAGCTTCCTTCTGCGCGGCTTCTTCCAGTGCTTTTTGTTTTTCAGCCTCGGCGATCTTCGCGGCTTCCATTTTAGCTGCTTCGATTTTCGCAGCCTCTTTTATAGCCGCCTCTTTTAGTGCCGCTTGTTTTTCGGCTTCCGCTATCCTGGCTGCCTTACGCTTTGCTTCTTCGATCCGTGCGGCTTCTTTTCGAGCAGCTTCTTCTAAAGCCTTTTGTTTTTCTGCTTCTGCGATCCTTGCGGCTTCACGCTTAGCTTCTTCGATCCTCGCAGCTTCTTTTCTAGCTGCCTCCTCCAACGCTTTTTGCTTTTCAACCTCGGCTATCCTTGCGGCTTCAAGCTTCGCCGCTTCGATCTTAGCTGCCTCCTTAATAGCCGCTTCTTTGAGCGCAGCCTGTTTTTCGGCTTCTGCGATCCGTGCAGCCTCTTTCCGGGCAGCTTCTATTTTAAGAGCTTCCTGTTTCGCAGCCTCCTTAAGTGCCAACTCTTTCTTCGCGGCTTCCTTCAGTGCGGCTTCCTTGAGTGCGGCTTCCTTTTGGGCTATTTCCTTTAGTCTTGCTTCTTTCAGGGCCGCCTCCTTAAGCGCTAATTCTTTCATCGCGGCTTCTTTGAGCGCAGCTTCTTTCATAGCTGCTTCCTTCAATGCTGCTTCCTTTAAGGCAGCTTCTTTTAAGGCGGCCTCCTTAAGCGCTAATTCCTTCATGGCTGCTTCCTTGAGTGCAGCTTCTTTGAGCGCAGCTTCCTTCATGGCCGCTTCTTTTAATGCAGCCTCTTTCAGGGCAGCTTCCTTAAGGGCGGCTTCTTTTTGTGCGGCTTCTTTTAAGGCAAGTTCTTTTTGAGCAGCTACTTTATTAGCGGCATCATTGTTAAGATCGATTATAGCTTCCAGTTTCTTTACTCGAAAAGATCTTTCATCCAGTTCTTTCTTAAGATATTCGGCATATGCCTCCTCCGTCATCAATTCCTTCTCCTTTTCGCTAAGCCTTCTTTTTAAAGTTTCCGGGTCATCCGAGATATTATTATCTTCAGCAATCTTGGCCGTAGAATTCTCATTGGCAGCAATGGAAGTTTCAACTATGGTTCCCGGTGAGGATTGAGCATAATCATTTGGGTCGTCCAGTTTGGCTTGTGTGATATCTACCCCCGAATTAGCAATGATATCGGCAGTAACGATTCTGTCGGACATGTTTAATCGGCGCTCTTCTTCATCCTCTCCTTCCGAACCAAAACCAATACGGTCCAATTTTCCATTATCCAGGTAGTATTTCCATTCGCCTGTTTTTTGCCCATCTATATACATACCGGTGGCCCGTAGCCGGCCGTTAGGATAATAATATTTCCAAATGCCGGTTTTCTCACCATTGGAGTATCTTCCAATATCGCTCAACCGACCATTTTCGTGATAATATTTCCATAAACCGGTTTCTTTGTCGCCCGAGAAAGAACCTGTGTAGTGGATATTACCATTGTCGTATTGCCGCCCAACATAACTCATTTGGGCCGTTAGTTCGGTAGCAAATAATGCTAAAATTACAAGGAGGACTAATTTTTTCATATTGCTGGTTATTCAGATCCTTCGATCGGATTATGTCATTGGGTAATAGCCAATAAACAACCATGCAATAATGCAGGAAATACAGGAGATTTGAGAGGATAATACACTTATAACGGACTCTAGCCTACGGGGTTCTGAAGAATTTCAGTTGCCGAAAACAATGCTAAAATCCAGTAAATGAGTGATTTTTACGAGGGAATTTACAAAATTTAAGAATTACTAAGGCCAAAAACGTCCTATATTTTCGCTTAATAACATGAAATTAAGTGTATACACTAATCTCGTATAAAGTAGTAGTCTAGAGAGCGTTTGATTGCAAAATCATGTCTTGGTTATCACTTATATATCATCTTCCCGTCTCCTGATCTTTCGGTTCAAAATCGAAAAATTCCAGCATAATTCCCATTAGAATAATTGAGACCGCAATAATCATTGACGGTTTTGAGAGCGGAGAAAATAAAAAATGGCTACCCAGTGCACCAATCGCCAATGCTATCAGCAATATTTTTACCGAATGATAAAATAACCTCACCATAGTAATATCGTTAAGCACTAATCGCATTAGGTCCTACGGGTTCCGAAACTTTATTGTATTGAAACAGCATGGATTTGTAGAATCGAATAGCATTGGAGTCACTTTCCAGGCAGCCTTTTAATGTTTCCTCCAAGTTCGTATAAGAAATGGTATATGGAACTGCGTCTTTTAATCTGTAGAGATTATGACCCAGAGTTGCCGGTGTTTCCGACGTCCAGAGTGATATAGTACCATTGTCGTAATCCAATTGTACATCGGCAGCATTGAAGTAAAATTTCAAGAGCGTTTTCTGAAATAGATAATAAGGGTTGTTGGCAGAAGTAGATGATGCATTGCAGCTCTTTCTTATAAGCTTTCGCATTTCGTCCCTAACTAATTGATCTTCATTTTTCATAGCATTGAAAATTAAGTGATAACTAAATTTACGTAGTTAATGCTATGAGGGATGTTAAGAAATTATTGTTTAATAGTAATTTAACAGCTTATTTATCAATCTGTTAAAAATTTATAAAGGGTTTTCTTACTTTACAACCTGTTTACCATCCTCTTTCCAGGCAGTAATTCCACCTTCCAGATCATATATTTCCGAGAAGCCTAACTCTTTCATGATAGCAGCCGCATTGGCACTTCTCCCCCCCGATCTGCAAAAAACATAAACCGCTTTATCCTTGTCCAGAACCTTTAATTTTTCTTCAAATCCTTCCGCCCGAAAATCGAAGTTAACAGCTCCGGCTATGGTTCCTTCGGCTACTTCTTCAGGAGTACGAACATCGATCAACTGAACATCACCAACAGCATTTATCCTACTGGAAAATTCTTCTGAATTTACTACCCTTACGACATCCTGTATTTCACTCTTTTCAATTTTCTGCTCAGGTTGTGTCCCCGAAGCAGGCTCTTTGCAGCTCATCATTCCGAAGGAAAGCAAAATAATAAGCACGAAATTTAATTTAATTTTCATATTACTGTGTTTTTGCACCTTGCCAATTTTCGAAACCACCCATTAAGTTAAAGGTATTCTCGAAGCCAATAGAATCAAGGATCATGCAGGCCTGTTTGCTTCTTCCTCCCACCCGACAATAGACAAAATAGCTCTTCGTTTTATCCAGTTCCTGGGCTTTTTGCATAAAACTACCGGCATCCTGGATGTTCATAAAAAGAGCCTCGGGAATATAACCCTCTGCAATCTCGTGTGGAGTACGAACATCGATGATCACCGCGTTGTCATCATCGGCAAGCTGCTTTTGCCATTGCTCCTGTGTAAGGTCTTGCATATGTAAATTTATTTTTGACAAAAATATAATATTTGAACAAATAAAAACCGGTTCTCTTGTTACAGCTAACCGGTTTTGAATATGACCAATAGGCCTTATTGTTTCACAGAACATCCAATGGCTCTGGTTTCTTTTACGGTCACTTCCTTCCCGTCCAGAAGTTCGTATACTGCATTGGCAAGGAAACGTTCTTTAACAGCAGACGCGGAACGAACATTGTCGTCTATGGCGCCTATGTAACGAACTACTCTACCATCATCTGTATTCTCTAACAAATACACATGTGGCGTCTTGGTAGCTCCGTACTGAGCGTACACCGTATTGGTCTTGTCGTACAGATAAGGAAATGTAAATCCTTTCTCTTCAGCCTTTGCTTGCATAAGTTCGAAGGTATCGTCTGGTTGAACCGCAGGGTTATTCGGGTTGATCGCAATTACAGGATACCCCTTGTCCTTGAATTCGGCATCAAGAGCTATGATCCGGTCTTCACTGGCAACAGCGTAAGGACAGGTATTACATGTGAATATAACGATAAATCCTTCGGCATCCGGGTAATCGTCATAAGACACCATGTTACCGTCAACATTCAGCAAATTGATCTCGGCAGCTGTATCACCTATAGTCAGGCCAGCATTATTGGTGGATTCTCCCGAGGAAAATCCGGCAATAGCAAGTGAGGTCATTAATACCAGACTTACCACAAAAAGGATGTTTTTTTTCTTCATGATTTATTTAAAATAGATTGAACTTCTTTTTCTAACTCTTCATAGGTAAAAGAACGTTCGAAGAACGCTCTATCATCTGCTTTATAAATAAGTGTCGCAGGAATGGCTCCCTGCCATTTATCACTAACTTTAGGGATCCAGTAATTGGCATCGTCATCGTCCAGCAATACCACTTCCGATTCCAGTTTATTTTTCTTTATAAATGGCACGACAAGGGGTTCCAGCCTATCCGGAAAGTCGAGACTAACGAAGACCACTTTTACTTTTTCCTCAGCATAGGTCTTACCCAGTTTCTCAAAATACGGCATTTCTTTCACGCACGGCTTGCACCAGGTTGCCCAAAAATTTATCACGTATGTTGTGTCGTTTTTATGCTGAAGCAAAGCTTCGTCCAGGCCCGCAAAATTATAGACTTGGATACCATGCCTCATTTCGGAAAGGGTCTCGGATTTCTCACCAGTGGTTTCTACGACTTCAGCCACAGACTCATCCGGGGGATTTTCTGTCGTACTATTTCCACAAGAGAGCAGGACTGCGAAAATACATGTGAAGATTATCAATTTCATGGATTAAAAATATTTATTGTCACCAAGATGAGAAAGCTATTTAACAAAACATTACGTTAAACTCCTTGCGGCTTTTTCTGTCAATGATAAAATTTTGTTAACGCCAATGTGAGTTTGCAAATTTATATTACTTTTGTATATGCAAATATTGTAATTACATATATGGATATTGAACGTACTATAAAGTCAATTCATAAGATGGCCATTACAACAAAAACGGTTATCAATATGATGTATACCTCTAGGTATATCGAGGATGCGGTAATGGGTATTTTAAAGCCTTACGACCTTACACTCCAGCAATACAATGTACTTCGCATTCTGCGCGGACAAAAAGGAAAACCGGCAAACCTATATACCATTCAGGAAAGAATGATTGATAAAAGCAGCAATACAACCCGACTTGTCGATAAACTTATTAAGAAGGGCTGGGTAAAAAGATCTGTATGTGAAGAAAATCGCCGCAAGGTAGAAATAATCATCACGACCAAAGGTCTCGAAATATTAAAGGAACTGGATCCACTCACGGAAGAAAACAACGAAAAGATCCTTAAAAATCTTTCAGAAGAACAATTAGTAACCCTAAACAATCTTCTGGATACACTTAGAACCACTTAACATAAATTCAATTTAAAAAAAGATTAAGAAAAATGAAAAAAGTAAAAAAATCAGTATTAATCCTTACTATCGCTCTTAGCTCTATGGCTTTTACAACACCAGTAAAGAAAAGTATCAATCCCGAAAAAAGTAGCATCGTATGGAAGGGTGAAAAAGTATTAGGAACCCACCATGGTACAATATCACTTCAGGAAGGCCATCTGGTAATGGATGCAAACGGGATCACCGGTGGTAAATTTATCGTTGATATGAATACTATTACAGTAACAGACCTTGAAGGAGGATCTAAAGGAAAACTTGAAGGTCACTTAAAGAGTGATGATTTCTTCGGCGTGAAGAATTACCCAACAGCATCCCTTGTAATCAATTCTGCTAAAAAAACAGATTCCGGTTACGACGTATCCGCAAATATTACTATTAAAGGTACTACCGAACCAATTTCCTTTGTCTTAAACGAACATGAGGATGGTACCATGACCACAAAACTGGTTATAGACCGCACCAAATTTGATGTTAGATACGGTAGTGGTAGTTTTTTCGATAACCTTGGTGATAAAACTATCTCAGACGACTTCAAACTAGACGTGAAACTCGCGTTCTAATTGAAAATTGCTATGAAAAGAGAAGCCTGCTTAACCGCAGGCTTTTTTTATATTATGCTTACTGGTCGAATGGCTTGACCAAGCAGATCCTCACTTAGCACCTCCAGCCACTTTTCCATGATATTTGCATAGATGCTCCTGAAATCGATCTCATGCACAAGATCTCCATTCTTGTCGAGTTTGGTAAGATCGGGGGCTGCATTGAACAGGCCCGGTCTCTTTAGCTGCTTCCCAATAACAAATACATTGTTCGCCGCTCCATGATCAGTACCATTAGCTGCATTTTGCGCAACCCTCCTGCCAAACTCCGAAAATGTAAGGATCAAGGTATCGTTAAAGGTGTTGTTAGCCTTCAAATCGGCCACCAGGGTACTTACCCCTTCTGCATAATCCTTTAACAAAGCATCCTGTTTTCCGGCTTGGTTGGCATGTGTATCGAATCCGGCTAGTGAAGCATAATACACTTTGGTATCCAACCGACTATTAATAAACTCTGCCAGGGTTTTCATCTGCTTGCCAAAAGCTGTCTTTCCGTAATCGAAATTGGATCTGGTAACCTTACTCTTCTCATAGATATAGCTCGCCGATTGCTTGGCGTCGATCATAGTTTGATACAAATACCCCATATTATGTTCGCTCAAGTGCTGGTCTGTATTATACTTCAGTACCTGCTCGAAATACGGATCGGAGGTAATTTTATGTAACATGGAGGCGTCACGAGCCACGACCCCATTCTTTGATTCTCCTTGCATAATAAGTGAAAGAGAATTTCCTATCTCGATCGCATTATAGGGTTCACTTCCATAAGTATCCAGATATCTGCCAACCCATCCATGGTTAAGGAACTCATCCGAAGCACTTGCGGTGTGCCAAATATCGGTGGATCGAAAATGTGAGCGGTTTGGGTTTGGATATCCCACGTTGTTGATAACACTAAGCTCTCCGGCATCGAAAAGCTTTTTTAAAGGAGCAAGGTTCTTATGAAAACCAAGCTCATCGTTCATCGGTAAAACATCTTTTCTATCTATCGCAATAGTTGGCCTTTCACGATAGTAGACATCATTTCTAAAAGGCACTATCGTATTCAGTCCGTCGTTACCCCCTGCCAATTGAATGATCACCAATCGTTTAAATCCCTGTGGCAACTGTAATTGCATATCCATGGCCTTCACAAAAGCGGGCACCAGGAAAAAACTACTGGCCAAAGCCGAATTCTTTATAAAATCTCTTCTTTTCATAACAATCAGGTTAATTGAAATTCTGGTACCGACATCAGCTGCAAACTTTTCTCCTGCTTCGAAAAACGGGATCCCTTAAGGATCAGGTCCAATGTTCCCTTCTCTAGTTCAGGTGCACAAATCGCTGAGTGTAACATCTCTTCCCGAAGATTCCCATATTCCTCATCGAACGCCTTCCAATCCTTTGAGATATTAAATCGATCTCCAAAAGATCTACCTTCCATAAAGGCATATCCTAAACTGTTTGAAGGAATCAAGCCGTTCCCCAGGAAAATAGAAGGCAATTTCATTCGTACCATGAGAGTATTGGTATTGATCCAATGACGTCCGCCCGGCCAACCCGCAACATTGGGAGGTTCCAATAGCGCCTGGCCCATTAATCGTTGCACGAACAGTTGCTGCCTGGGCTGCTCGAAATTGAAAGGTACCACCCGGTATATAGAGGTAAGCAGGTCTACCGGGGATTTTATCTTAGTACCCACATTTTCTTCGGCATAGAACCAATCTGCCGTAAACACGTAGCGCATTACCTCCTTAATATCGTAAGCCTTGTAGAACACATCGGCCATCTCATTCACATGGCTGCCATTCACAGTTGTATTTACAAAATAACTGTAGAGTTTTCTACAAACAAATTGAGCACATTCCTTTTTCTCACAGATAATATTAATAATATCATCCCCGTCCAGATAGGCATTCCATCCCATAAATTGCTTCTCGCCAAAATCGTGTTGTCTCATATTGAGAAAGAACGAACCGTCCATTCGGGAACTGTAACCGGTAAATGCTCTGGCTGCTTCTTTAATATCCTCTTCACTGTAATTCCCCGTTCCCAAAGTGAACAGCTCCATTAGCTCCCGAGCGAAATTCTCGTTTGGACGATTTTTAAAATTGCTGTTCGTATTGAGATATTTCATCATGGAAGGGGCTTTTGCAACTTCCTTGGTGAAATCCTTAAAATTCCCCAGCGCGTTTTTCCTAAGTATGTTATAATACTGTATTGCATAGTAGATCACCTGGTCGCGACACACAAAATGATTTGCCCAGAAAAGGGTCATCCGCTCATTCAAGGCTTCAGAAGAACTGCAGAGTTTCTTGAACCAGGCGGCATTATAATCTATATGTTTGGGTGCATTCTCACGAATGATCTTTTCTAATTGTCGTAATCTTCCCTGCATCCCGTCTTCAAATAATTCATCGAAATCGGGTAGATCGATCGTAAGGGGAGTAATTTCTTCCGAATCTCTGAACAGCCTGTCCACAACCTCTTCGGTAGATAGGGAAACGAGTTTTTTTGCTTCTGAAGGGCTTATCCCAAACGCGGCACGCCGATATAAATGATATATATTTCGTAACTCCATACAGTTATATGACTAAAAATTATGCCAAATGTTTATTTCACTAAATTGTATGCTGAATTTATTTGTCCAATCCAATTCAATTTCTATCTTTGAATTTCAGATGAAAAAATCGAATACAAATAACTGGTGGTGGAAAAACTTACGTCCGATGTCGTGAGAAAAGCACTATGGTTATAACATATAGCAAGGCTTGTCAATCACGACAAGCCTTTTTTATTTCAGAAAAAATGAAATATAAACTAAAATCATACTCACAAAGATTGCTGGCCGATACCTTAACACCGGTTTCGGTCTACCTGCGTCTTCGTGATAAATATCCACACAGCCTGTTGCTGGAAAGTAGCGACTATCGCGCAAACGATAATACGTTCAGTTTTATATGCTGTAACCCTCTTGCGTCGATTACGGTTGAGAATGAAAAAGTAACTCAACGGTTCCCGGACGGGAAACAACTGCAAACAGAAATAACCCCTGAAACGGATATACCACAGCTACTACAGGACTTTGCAGCCGTCTTCGAAATCGAGTTGGAAAATCGATTTAAATTCGCCAATAACGGACTATTTGGATACATAGCGTACGATGCCGTACGTTATTTTGAAGATATCGACATAGCAAAGACTAACTCCCAATTACAAATACCAGACATCCACTATGCAGTTTATCAAAATGTGATCGCTATCAATCATTTCAATAACGAGGCACATATTTTTTCTCATTGTTACGACCAGGAAAATAATATCCCGGAAATCACCCAATTCCTGCGCTCAAAACAGTTCGCCGAATATCCTTTTAAGAGGTCCGGACTTCCATCCACAAATTTGCAGGATGAAGAATTCAAAGAACTGGTAACCCGTTGCAAAGCGCATTGTGCTCGTGGCGATGTTTTCCAGATCGTGCCTTCCAAACGATTTTCGCAGGAATTTACCGGTGACGATTTTAACGTGTACAGGGCACTAAGAAGTGTAAATCCTTCCCCTTATCTTTTTTATTTCGACTATGGTAATTTTAAGATCTTCGGAAGTTCCCCGGAAGCCCAACTTGTTGTGCAAAATGGCATTGCCGAAATTCATCCCATAGCAGGGACTTTTAAACGTACCGGGAACGACGAGCAAGATGCGCAACTGGCCAGGAAACTTTCAAAAGATGAAAAAGAGAATAGTGAACACGTAATGCTGGTAGACCTGGCACGTAACGACCTTAGCCGGCATGGGAGTGATGTAGCTGTTGAAACCTACAGGGAGGTGCAGTTCTTTTCTCATGTGATACACCTTGTGAGTAAGGTCACGGCGAGAAAACACCCTAACACAGACACCATGAGGCTTGTAGCAGACACTTTTCCGGCTGGAACCTTAAGTGGAGCACCAAAACACAAAGCCATGGAATTACTCGAGAAATACGAAAATACAGACCGCGAATTTTACGGAGGGGCCATCGGATTTATGGATTTTAAAGGAAACTTTAATCACGCCATCATCATTAGGTCTTTTTTAAGCAAGAACCATAAGTTACACTACCAGGCTGGAGCTGGTATTGTTTCAAACAGCGACGAAGAAACCGAACTCCAGGAAGTATATAATAAGTTAGGTGCGCTTACTAAAGCCCTCGAACTAGCCGAACAAGTTTAAGATGAAAGTATTAGTAATAGATAACTACGATAGTTTTGTGTACAACCTCGTGCATTACCTGGAGGAATTCGAGGTGGAGGTAACAGTAAAACGGAACGACCAGTTTAATATCGAAGAAGTTGCTTTATACGATAAGATATTACTCTCACCCGGTCCCGGGATTCCGGACGAAGCCGGATTGCTGAAAGAGGTGATAAAGAAATACGCAGGCAGTAAACCCATTCTAGGCGTTTGCCTGGGTCAACAGGCAATTGGTGAGGTATTTGGTGGAAGTATCACCAACCTAAAACAAGTTTTTCACGGTGTAGCGACCAAAGCCAAAATCCTGGTAGACGATGAGCCATTGTTTCGAGGGTTAGAGAACGAAATTGAAGTGGGACGCTACCACTCCTGGGTAGTTGAAAAATCTAACTTTCCAAAGGTTTTGGAGATCACCTCCCAGGATGAGAACGGACAAATAATGTCGTTAAGACATCGCGAATTCGACCTAAGGGCGGTACAATTTCATCCGGAAAGTGTGCTAACTCCCATGGGGAAGAAAATTATTCAGAACTGGATAGAAAGCTAAAATGAAAAGTGTACTCAACAGGTTAATCAACCATGAACAATTAGATAGGGAGGAAGCGAGAAATATTCTTGTATCCATTTCGGAAGGCGCCTATAATACGAGCCAGATCTCTGCTTTTCTTACCGTATATATGATGCGAAGTATTGGATTGGAAGAACTGGAAGGTTTCAGGGATGCGCTCTTAGAATTATGTATCGCACCGGAACTTGGCGATTACCATACAATAGATCTTTGTGGGACAGGAGGAGACGGAAAAAACACCTTCAATATATCTACTCTTGCGTCCTTTGTCACCGCAGGGGCCGGCGTGTTGGTCACCAAACATGGAAATTACGGTGTTTCCTCAATTAGCGGAAGCAGTAACGTACTGGAGCAACTGGGCGTAACCTTTAGTAATGAGTCTGGTTTTCTGAAGCGTTGCCTTGATGAAACAGGGATATGCATACTTCATGCACCCCTCTTCCACCCTGCTATGAAAAATGTAGCACCTATTCGTCGGGAATTGGGCGTAAAAACCTTTTTCAATATGCTGGGGCCCATGGTAAATCCCGCCTTCCCTAAAAATCAGCTCGTAGGGGTATTTAGCCTGGAACTGGCTCGATTGTACGGTTATCTGTACCAGCAAAGTGAAAAGAACTTTGCTATACTGCATGCTATGGATGGCTACGATGAGATTTCCCTTACCGGCCCTACCAAGGTGATTTCAGGTAACACAGAACAGGTACTCCAACCTTCTCACTTTGGCCTCGAACCCATCGAAGCTTCTCAGATCTATGGCGGGAATAGTGTAGAGGATTCGGCGGCGATATTTATGGAGATCCTCAATGGCCGGGGCAGCAAAGCACAAAACGATGTTGTTTGTGCCAATGCCGCCATGGCGATCTCTGTTGCCGATAGTTGTTCGTTAACGGAAGGTTTCGAGAGAGCCCGTGATTCTCTCCTAAATGCAAAGGCCCTGGAGGTATTAAATAAGTTACAGAAAATAAGCCGGGAACAATGACCATACTCGATCACATAGTTGCCTATAAGAAAAAAGAGATCGCTGCTAAGAAAGAGGCATACGCCATGAAGCTGTTTGAAAGTTCGATGCTTTTCGATAGGCCGGTGATCTCGCTAGCTTCGGCGATAAAGAATTCGGATACCGGGATCATTGCCGAGCACAAACGAAGATCCCCCAGCAAATCGGTTATTAATGAAAAAGCAGATCTTCCCGATGTGGTCTCTGGTTACCAGGAGGCCGGGGTGTCTGCCATATCGGTGCTCACAGATACCAGATTTTTCGGCGGATCGATCGAGGACTTGCTCCTCGCAAGGAAAACAGTTACCATACCGCTGCTGCGAAAAGAATTTATTATAGACCCCTACCAACTGTTCGAGGCCCGGGCCGCCGGCGCTGATGCAATATTGTTAATTGCAGCTATCTTAACGAAGGAACAACTTTCACATTTGGCCACGGTTGCTAAAAGTTTACAACTGGAAGTTTTACTGGAGGTTCATAATGAGGAAGAATTACTACGGTCTCCATTAGAAAATATCGACTTACTGGGGGTGAATAACCGCGATCTAAAAACATTTGAAGTATCAACGGAAACTAGTAAGGAGCTGGCCTCCCGTATTCCTTCCCATCTAATGAAGGTCTCCGAAAGTGGCCTAAGCCATCCTGAAACAATATTAGAGCTCAGAGAATTTGGATACAACGGATTCTTGATGGGGGAACATTTTATGCGCGAGTCCAACCCCGGAAGATCGGCAAGCGAATTCATAAAATATCTAAGATCATGATCCCCGAATTAAAAATATGCGGAATGAAACACAACGTTTCAGAAGTGGCCAGCCTGCAGCCCGATTATCTGGGATTTATATTCTATGATAAAAGTAAGA
This sequence comes from uncultured Flavobacteriaceae bacterium, assembly GCA_905479745.1. Lineage (GTDB taxonomy): Bacteria > Bacteroidota > Bacteroidia > Flavobacteriales > Flavobacteriaceae > Pukyongia. Next base: position 22,004 of record CAJQNO010000073.1, read on the forward strand.
GGAATTTCGATGATGAGATCCCGCAGTTGCCGTCCGGAGTGCAAAAGGTGGGGGTTTTTGTGAATGCACCCCTTGAGAATATTTCAGAAAAAATAAAGAAATATCAATTGGATGTGATTCAATTACACGGGGAGGAAACCCCTCAATTTTGCGCCCGGTTACGAACAGCAAATTTCCAATCGGAAAATGGTCCGGTTTCAATATGGAAAGTATTTGGCATTCACGAGGGATTCAATTTTTCCCAATTAGCACCCTATGAAGGTTTCGCAGATCGATTCTTGTTCGATACTGCCGGCGAAGCTAAAGGCGGAAATGGCTATCCTTTCAATTGGGATATCCTAAGCGGATATCCTTCAGAAACACCTCTTGTGCTAAGCGGTGGAATAAGCGCTGAAAAAATACCCCAAATAAAAGCCATTCTGAAAACTCCCATCCCTCTTGTGGCCTTGGATATAAATAGCAGGTTCGAGATCAAACCGGGATTAAAGGATATAGAAAAGATTAAAAGATTTACCCATGAGCTATCACGTTAACGAACAAGGCTATTACGGAGATTTCGGCGGCGCCTATATCCCCGAAATGCTCTATCCCAATGTGGAAGAATTAAGACAGAATTATCTTAAGATCACTTCCGAAGAATCCTTCAGAAAAGAATTCGATGATCTGCTTCGGGATTATGTGGGCAGGCCAACTCCCTTGTATTTTGCGAACCGACTCTCAGAGAAGTACAAAACCCGCATCTACCTGAAACGTGAGGATCTTTGTCATACCGGAGCACATAAAGTTAATAACACCATTGGGCAGATCCTGCTGGCTAAAAGATTGGGTAAAAACCGAATCATAGCCGAAACAGGTGCCGGACAGCATGGAGTGGCAACCGCTACGGTTTGTGCCCTCATGGGCATCGAATGTGTGGTCTATATGGGCGAGATCGATATAGAAAGACAAGCACCCAATGTGGCACGTATGAAAATGCTTGGTGCCACAGTAGTTCCCGCAACTTCGGGTAGCAAAACCCTGAAGGATGCTACCAACGAGGCCATCAGGGACTGGATCAATAATCCTACGAATACGCACTATATAATAGGTAGTGTGGTGGGCCCTCACCCCTATCCCGATATGGTGGCCAGGTTTCAAAGTGTGATCTCCAGGGAGATCAAGTGGCAATTAAAGCAAGTGGAATGCCGTGAAGAGCCCGATTATATTGTTGCCTGCGTGGGTGGTGGAAGCAATGCCGCAGGTGCCTATTATCATTATCTGGACCAGCCTGAGGTTAATATCATTGCCGTTGAAGCTGCGGGAAAGGGAATTGATACCGGTGAAAGTGCAGCTACTTCGGTGCTTGGAAAAACAGGTATCATTCACGGCAGTAAAACCTTACTCATGCAAACTCCAGATGGGCAGATAACCGAGCCTTACTCAATTTCAGCCGGTCTTGATTATCCCGGCGTTGGGCCCATGCATGCACATCTGTATGCCAGCGGGCGAGGTGAATTTATGTCGATAACAGACAAACAGGCCATGGAAGCAGGCCTGGAACTTAGCAAGTTAGAAGGGATCATTCCTGCGATTGAGACCAGCCATGCCCTTGCTATTTTCAGTCAAAGAAAATTCAATCCTGCCGATGTGATCGTGGTAAATCTAAGCGGACGTGGTGATAAAGACCTGAATACCTATATCAATTATTTCGATCTATGACCTCCGGTGATTGTAACAGCATATTATTTTGGGCGTTACCCCCAATTGTATTGGGGGTCAGGCTTTCCGCTGTATCCCTGTAGTAGTCGTGAAGTGAGCTTCGCTCTACATCATTGGCACTACAGGGGATGCCGCTCCAATCCTTAACGCATTAGTAAATTATGAAAAATAGAATACAACAAAAACTTAGCGAAGACGGTAAAATACTATCCATTTATTTCACGGCGGGCTATCCCAACATTAACGATACCGTACCTATCCTGCGATCCCTGGAGGAGAACGGCGTGGACATGGTGGAGATCGGTCTCCCATTTAGCGATCCCCTTGCCGATGGGCCCGTTATACAAGCCAGCTCCACTACTGCCTTGAAGAATGGTATGACAACCGCGAAATTATTCGACCAGCTTAAAGAGGTGCGCAAAACGGTTTCCATACCTCTTGTACTAATGGGGTATTTCAATCCCGTACTCCAATATGGGGTCGAAGCTTTCTGTAAGCAATGTGAAGCAATTGGAATAGACGGGCTCATTCTGCCCGATCTACCCTTAGCCGAATATAACCTTCATTACCGGCCTGTGTTCGAATGTCACGGCCTTACGAACATCTTTCTTATAACGCCTCAGACTTCGGAAGAAAGGATCAGGGAGATCGATAAAGCGAGTCGTGCTTTTATATACATGGTAAGCAGCGCGAGTACCACCGGAAAAACGAGTGGTTTTGGAACCGAGCATAGCGATTATTTTAAAAGGGTATCGGCCATGAACCTCGAAAATCCACAGGTAGTTGGATTCGGAATAAAAGATCGGGAAACCTATAATACAGCTACCCAATTTACCAAGGGTGCCATTATAGGAAGTGCATTTATTAAAATGTTAAACGAAAGTGGAATTAAAGGTATTCCCAATTTTGTAAGATCTATTCGTCCGGTTTAACCTAACCCTAACAGGCCTTTAATAACTTTTATGAAACTGATTTATTATATTATGGTAAATCAAAAGAAAAAATTATGGAAAGAAAATTTGAAAGAACAATAGAACAAAAGAATCCCACGAATCCAACCGGGAATATCAATCAGGTAACCAATAAGGTCGATTTTAACGAAAAGACCATTCGCAAACAACAAAACAAAAAATAATGGGTAAAGGCGATAAGAAAACGAAACGAGGAAAGATCATTCTGGGGACATTTGGAAAACTACGTCCCAGGAGAAGAAAATTCACCCTAAGGCCTACCACTATAAAAAATGGTCAGCCTGTAGAAAAGTAATATTATACCAATATCCCCACAAACAAAAACCCCTTCCGTTTCCGGAAGGGGTTTTCTTTTGGTTGGTTAAATAATCTTTCGATTATTCTTTTATCAATCGCTTCACTGTTGTCGATTCTTCAC
>CAJQNO010000074.1 GCA_905479745.1 uncultured Flavobacteriaceae bacterium
TTACTTTCATCTCAAATTTCGAAGATACTGTCACAGAACTGGCAATTCATAACAAATTCGATTATGTGGTTTGCGGGCATATCCACCACCCTGTTATCAAAGAAGTATCGAACATAAACGGAAGTTGTACCTATCTCAACAGCGGCGACTGGGTGGAAAACCTCACGGCCCTGGAGTATAATCATATGAAATGGAAGTTATACCTTCACCGGAATAAGAAATCACACCTAACTCCGCAACATGAAGACGAGTATGAGGATGATCTACTTCAAGATTTACTCAGTGCTTATGATAATCTTCCAGGTTTACCCACTTAAAAGTGCCTGTTTTAATATTGTGATTGGATGAAGTGCCTCCCTTCCAGTGCCATCCTTGATCTGGTGCCTGCAGCTGGTTCCATTAGCCGCAATTATAGTTTCGCTATCCATCTTATCAATGGCAGGAAACAACTTTAACCCACCTATCTTCATGCTTATTGTATAATGTGCTTTTTCGTAACCAAAACTGCCCGCCATACCACAGCAACCTGACGGGATAATTGTTGGTTTGTAATTTAAAGGAATATTGAGGATATCGAAGGTTATTTTCTGGTTGCTCAATGCTTTTTGGTGGCAATGAACGTGAATCTTTATTTTTTTTTCTTCTGAAGTAAATGAATCGGCACTAATTCGCCCTGCTTTAATCTCATAAGCTAAAAATTCTTCCACCAGGTAGGCGGATCGGGATATTCTAATTGCAGTATTTTGGTCTTCAGCCAGACGAAGGTATTCATCACGAAATCCAAGGATAGCAGAGGGTTCAATACCTAACAACGGAGTCTCCATACTTATTTTCTCCTTCAAAAAGTCTAGGTTGAAATCCACTATTTTTTTGGCCTCTTCTAGGAACCCCTTCGAAATGAGGGCTCTTGCACTATCCAATTTATCGACTACATGTACTTTATACCCTAACTTTTCAAGTAACTCGTAGCTATCCTGGGCAATGGTGGCATCCAGGTAATTGCTAAACTCATCTACAAATAAATATACTTCTGAAATAAATGTATCTTTCTCAATTAAAAGTGTTTGTGATATTTTACTGAAACTTTTAGTTGAAACTAACGGAATCCCTCTTTCCATAGCGATCCCTCCTATTTTCTTTAGAAGACCTGAGGTAATCCTATTTCGGAATAACCAGTTTGAGATCGAGGGAAATCTCGCTGCTCGTTTGTTGTAAATACTGCTCTTAGCAATTAAACGGTTAGCTAAGGAAACCCTGTTGTTCTTATTATATTGATACTGGAATTCGGCCTTGGCGGCAGCTATATTCACATTGCTGGGGCATTCACTTCCACAAGCCTTACAACTTAAACACAAATCCATAGACTCTTTTAGTTCTTCCGAATTGAACTTATTTATGGAACTGCTGTTGGTCAACACTTCCCGAAGCACATTAGCCCTTCCCCGGGTTGTATCTTTTTCTTCCCGTGTAGCGTGATAACTGGGACACATCATTCCGGAAGCTCGCTCTGTTTTGCGGCAGTCCCCGCTACCATTGCAGTTTTCGGCTAGTGGTAGTATCCCTAGGGTGTCCTCGAAATTCATAAAAGTACGTAGCTTGGGCTCTTCACGATCTGTTTCATATCGCAGGGATTGGTCCATCTTCACCGGATCCACGATCTTCCCCGGATTGAAGATATTCTGGGGATCGAAAACTTGTTTTACTTTGCGCAATAGCTGGTAGTTCGACTCGCCAATGAGCATAGGTAAAAATTCTCCCCTTACGATCCCATCTCCATGTTCGCCTGAAAAAGACCCCTTGTACTTCTTTACCAGCTTGGCCACATCGGTAGTTATATTTCTGAAATAGGAAACGCCTTCGCTGGTCTTCAGATTTAAAATAGGTCTTAGATGCAGTTCTCCCGCCCCTGCATGGGCGTAATAAACAGCCTTTTGATTATACGATCGCAGGATAACGTTGAATTCATCTATATAATCCGGTAGATCTTCCAGAGCAACTGCTGTATCTTCAATACAGGCCACCGCTTTATTATCTCCTGCCATATTTCCAAGTAGCCCCAGCCCTGCTTTCCTAAGCTCCATGGCCATATCGATCTCATCACCCTTTAATACTGGCCTAACATAACTTTTCCCGGAGTTTACCAGGTCCCGTAGTAAGGCGTCTAGCTTTTGGCTTAATTCTTCTTTTGAATCGGCTTTTAGCTCTAATAACAATACGGCTTTCGGACTCCCTTGTACAAAGAATCGATAGGGTTCGTACATTTTGTTCTTACGGGTACATGCAAGGATGACATCATCCATAAGCTCACAGGTATACAGATCGTGTTTCATAGCCACCAGCACATCTTTCAGGCAATTAGACAGGTCGTCGTATTGCGCAGCTACCAAAGCAGTTTCCGTTGGGGGTAAAATGTCGAGTTGTAAGGTGATCTCTGTTGTAAATGCTAAAGTCCCTTCACTACCACACAGTAGTTTACAAAGGTTTATCTGTTCTGTAGTTTCAGAAAAAACCTCCGAATCCAGCAACGCATCCAACGCATAACCCGTATTTCTTCGATGGATCTGTGGTTTCGGAAATTCATTCCTGATCTCTCGTTTGGTGACTTCCGATGATAATTCACCATGTAACAGACTACAGATCTTTCCTTCCATCGAATTTTCCAGGCTTTTAGTGATAAACGCTTCTTTGGTCATGGGTTGGAAGATACATACGTCACCGTTGGAGAGCATGGTCTTCAATTTCAATACTTTATCGCGCGTAACGCCATATTTAATGGAGGTTGTTCCACTACTATTGTTCCCTACCATACCTCCTATCATACACCGGTTAGACGTAGAGGTATTCGGGCCAAAAAACAAACCGTAAGGTTCTAGAAATTCATTTAATTCATCACGTATTACGCCGGGCTGTACTGTGACAGTTCTATTTTCTTCGTTTAGTTCGATGATCTTAGTGAAATAGCGGGAGACATCAACAATGATTCCATCTCCTACACATTGGCCTGCGAGCGAGGTACCTGCAGTTCTGGGAATTAACGAGGTGTTGTTCTTTCTAGCAAAGTTTATCAATTGCCTTATGGCCTCCTCAGTTTTAGGATAGGCAACAGCCAGCGGTATTTTCCGGTACACAGAGGCGTCGGTGGCATACATGTCTCTGTGAAGCTCGTCATAGAAGAGGTCTCCTTCAAATTTGTATTCTAATGCTGCAAGTCTGGCCTCCATAGTGCTAAGTAAAGGTAGTAAACGCATTTAATTTCGGCAGTAAAAGCTAAGGAAAAAGCAATTAAAAAGTTGTCAAAACGTTAACATTTTAGATTCTGCACATTTCCTTATTTTGTACCTAAACTTAAAACAAACCTTATGAAACGATTCTTGCTTACATTAGTTGCTTTAATGTCTTTTACCTTAACCATGCACGCCCAGGGCATAGCCGATAATGCCATTGGTTTACGTCTGGGTGATAGCGACGGCTTTGGTACTGAAGTAAACTATCAACGTGCGCTTGGTGAAAATAACCGTCTGGAATTAGGTCTTGGATGGCGCAGCAGTAACGATGTTACAGCCATCAAAATTGCAGCATTATATCAATGGGTATGGGTGCTTGACGGTAATTTTAACTGGTATGCCGGTGCTGGTGGTGGTGTTGGACAGATCGATTTCGATGACAATTTCCCTGGAGATCCCGATGCTGAGACTTTTATTTTTGCTGCCGGAGATATAGGGATAGAATACAATTTCGATATTCCGTTGTTGCTATCACTGGATTTTAGGCCGGAATTTGGTTTTGGAGATTACAGGGACGACGTAGATTTCGACATCGCCCTGGGTATAAGGTACCAGTTCTAGCGAAGTATAATCAAAAATATAGCAGCCCTCTTTCATTTCTGAAAGAGGGTTTTTTAATGGTATAAATTCAGGAAAAAGCCTGTTTGTTATCTCAGAAAATTACCGCAACTTTATGGTATTCAGATAAATATGTGTGTTTTTATCTCCTAACGAAATTCATCAAGTATGAAACTAAAATCTATATTAATACTCATCTTAAGTTATGCTCTCCTTGTTTC
>CAJQNO010000075.1 GCA_905479745.1 uncultured Flavobacteriaceae bacterium
CTATTTTTTGTGAAGGTATATTGAGAAATTGCGTTTAATCCTACATTACTTTCCAAGGCCGATGTGATCCACCATCCTGCTCCATTTTGATCGGCTAAAGTTATCCATTCGTCACTGCCACCAAACCCTCCCACAAGGCTAGGTTTAAGTATAATATATTGAGGTTTGATGGTGTTTAGTATAATTTTTTTTTCTTCGGAATCTACCACACCTATTAGCTCTTCATCCAATGCAATGGCCAAGGGTGAACGAGCGCACAAATTGGCCATTTCTTCTGTCTGACCGGCTTTGATGGGCTGCTCGATAGAATGGATCTGATATTCAGACAGCCGTTTTAACTTTTCTAAGGCATCTTTAGGTTGGAAAGCTCCGTTGGCATCGACACGCAGTTCTATTTCCGATTCGTTGAATTCGCTGCGGATAGATTTTAAAATTGATAGCTCTGTTTCGAAATCGATCGCTCCTATCTTCATTTTAATACAATTGAATCCCTGATCTAGTTTTTCTACGATCTGTTCTCGCATATAGGAAGCACTTCCCATCCATATAAGTCCGTTGATAGCTATGGATTCCTTTCCTTTTGAAAATTGGGAAGGAAAAATTTGAAACGAGTCATCAGATCGAAGGGAGCGAAAGGCTGTTTCAAGACCTATTTGTATAGCTGGAAATTCAATTAGAGCTTGCAGAAGATCCTGTTCCCCCACGTGAATATGATCGCAGACCCACTGTAGTTTTTGTTCGAAATCCGGTCTGTCATCTACACTTAGCCCTCTGAACATTCCGCATTCACCTATCCCAAACCTCGCTTCATCTTGCAGAATAAGGTACCAGGTATCCTTGGTAGTTAATATACCTCGTGATGTGCCACTGGCTTTTTTAAACACGAGTTGGTGCTTTTTAAACGAGGCGCTTATCATAAATGGGAACCCTTATTTTGTTGCGGGTATCTATACATACTAAAGTTCGATGGATTCGCCAATTTCCAGCAGCATAAGGTCTTTGTTGGCATCGTAAAATTTGCGTTTGGCAAGGTCGTGGTCTATTTCGATATATCCAAACGTATCGTAGTGAACCCCTAAGACCTTATCGCAATCCAGGAAATCACTCGCAATGATAGCATCGTCAATTCCCATCGTGAAATTGTCCCCTATCGGGAGAATCGCGAGATCAAGTTTGGTCTGCATGGGGATTAATTTCATATCCATTGTAAGCGCCGTATCTCCCGCGATATAAATATTCTTATGTTCTCCTTCGATTACAAATCCTCCCGGTTGTCCACCATAGCTGCCATCGGGAAAAGAGGAGGTATGGATAGCTTTCACATATTTCACATTTCCGAAATCGAATTTCCAGTTCCCACCGTGATTCATTGGATGAACTGTACAGCCTTTTTCCTCGTAATGCATGGCAATCTCATAATTACTAACTATAGTGGCACCGGTATTTTTGGCTATGGCTTCTGCATCTAACGTATGGTCCTGGTGAGCGTGAGTTAGCAAAATGAAATCTGCTTTTAGTGAATTGACATCAACCTTATCCTTTGATAGAGGATTTCCACTAATAAATGGATCGATAAGAATGTTTTTATTGGCGATCTGTATGGCCAGACTATTATGACCGTAAAAAGTGATTTTCATGTGACTTTAATTTTACAGAAAGATAACCTTAAAAGAAGTTTGATGCAAATAACAGCATGGAGAAAAGAAAGGTGCTTAAAGCCACCTTCTTCAATTCGGGATCGAGGGTGGTAGCGTCTTTGGTTTTCATAACCTTTATCATATTTAGCAGCAAAGGGATGAAGGCTATCAATGGTATGAAGTGAGGCCATCCGGAGAACTCCAGCCCTAAATAAACGACGGCCGAAAGTAAAGCAATTACAATAAGTGCCAGATGATAGAGCTTAACGCGTTCCGGACCAAGGATCACGGCTAGGGTATTTTTGTTCACCTTAGCATCACTGATCCGGTCTCGCATATTGTTCAGGTTCAATACAGCAGTACTTAGCAGGCCAATGGTGATAGCAGGGAGGACTATGTGTTCCCCCAGACTTTGCGAGTACAGGAAGTAGCTACCCATCACCCCTACAATTCCGAAGAAAACAAAAACAAAGAGATCTCCCATTGCCCGATAGCCGTATGCAGATCTACCAACGGTATATGTAACGGCAGCGATCACGGCAGCAATTCCCAGGTTGAAGAAAATAAAAGATAGCAGGAAGTTCTCATTTCCGAAGGCATAAAAGATCAGTAAACTGGCGAGTAACAAAGTGATAATTGTAGTAATTATCATCCCCCGCTTTAATTCGCGGGCTTTTAAAAGTCCGCTCTGAAGGGCCCTTGCCGGACCCACGCGATCCTTATTATCTGTACCTTTTAGACCATCACCGTAATCATTGGCAAAATTGGAAAGCACCTGAAAGCCTAAAGTGGTGGCTATGGCGAGTAAAAATACGGGGAGATTGAAATACCCACCGGCATAGGCTGCGGCACTACCCGTAAGGATACCCGAAACGGATAAAGGCAGTGTTCGTAATCGTGCAGCCGAGATCCAGGCTTTTACTTTAGACATGTACGATTCATTAATACAGCGCAAAAATACGTTATTAATTCTCCTGTAAAAAGTATAGCCTATCAATTTTTAATAAGTAAATTGGTCTACATTAGTAAACTTATTATCCCTGATTGCATTTCCATTTGTTTTACTACTTTTATCCTCAAACCAATCAATTTTTTTACTACTTATGACCTCCACTTATCATTTAGGCTTACTTATTTTACGAATTAGTTTCTCCGGATTAATGCTCGTACATGGCATTCCGAAATTATGGGATGTACTACAGGGTGACTTCGGTTTTGGAGATCCCTTCGGAATAGGAGAACCCCTTACTAAAATACTGGCTATCATTGGAGAAGTGATCTGCCCGTTATTAATAATCATCGGTTATAAGACACGACTCGCCGCGATTCCAACTTTTATCACCATGGCCGTTGCAGCTTTTGTGATACATGGTGACGACCCCTTCGGAAGTAAAGAGAAAGCCTTGCTTTTTGGCTTTGCTTTCCTGGTGATCGCCCTGGTGGGTGCCGGTAAATTTTCAGTAGATAAAAAATAATTATGCCTTTATTCACCAAATCCCTCAAATTAAGATCCTTCAATAATAAAAGAATAGGACGCTACTTACTTTACGCCCTTGGAGAAATTGTACTTGTTGTTGCCGGGATATTAATTGCTCTTCAAATAAATAACTATAACGAAGAACGGAAAAATGACAAATTAATAAACGGTGTGTTGCAGAGCATAACTTACGATCTGGAGCAGGATACGCTCGCGGTAGGTGCAACAATTCGTTATTACGAAACTAGGGAGGTAGTTGCCAGAGATATCATCAACAACAAATACGACGAAGATTCGTATAAGACATGTATGCTTTGTCCAAACTTAATTAGCACTTATGCGCCATTTAAGATGAATGACAAAGGTTATCTTCAATTAAAGGAGATCGTAGATTCGGTGGAAGAAAAGGATACCTTAACCGTTGAGATCGTGCAGTTTTATAATGCTTTTGGGGCATTGTTATCCGATTTCGGGGAAGAAGTAAAGGATTTTACTATTGAAAATGTAAAAGAATGGCGAGACGAGCAGCCATGGTTTAGTGCGGTCACTTCGGGAAAGCCAGACCCTCGATTATACGAGTATATGGATGGCCAGACCTACAAGAATAAAGTCGCATATTTTTACGCCATTGTATGCAAGAATTACCTCAATATTCTCAAGGCATATAAAACAAATGCCACAGAAGTATTAAAACGAATCAAGGAAAGGAATACAGGTGTTCTTAGTCAAAAATCTTAACCAGCAGTTCCTTCAGTAAATCTCCCTGCGGAATATTGGCTCCCCCTACCCCTTTACTTTTCATATCGATCTCCCGTATATCGCTTATGATCCTACTTACCTTTTTCATGGGATAATTAAGAGCTGCCGTTTGATAATCTTTTATGAAATAAGGGCTCACACCCAATTCGCGAGCAGCATGGGCAGGATTCTTCAGGGCGTGATACTTCAGCAATTTAGAAAAGAAACTATAAAGTATGGCCACAGTCATTACCAATGGGTGGTTTTTTGGATTTTGACCGAAATACTGTACAATGGTAAAGGCCTTGGTGATGTTTTTGGACCCAATGGCATTTTGTAACTCGAAGTTGTTAAAGTCCTTACTTATCCCGATATTCTCTTCTACTACCTGGGGTGTGATCTGTGATCCCTGTGGTAAGATGAGCCGTAGTTTTTCCAGTTCGTTATTTACCTTTCCAAGGTCGTTACCAAGGAATTCGGTAAGCATTTGGGCCGCCTTGGGAGTAATTGTGTATCCCTTTCCTGCCAGGACCCTTCTAATCCAATCCGGGATCTGGTTTTCGTATAATTTCTTGCTCTCAAATAGTACCCCGTTCTTCTGGATCGTTTTGGATAGCTTTTTACGAGCATCGAGCTTTTTATATTTATAACAAATCACCAACACAGTACTAGGTTGTGGATTTTCGGCATAAGGAAGCAGGTTTTCTATAGTTCTCGACAGGTCCTGTGCTTCTTTTACAATGACCACCTGGCGTTCGGCCATCATCGGATATCTTTTGGCATTACTTATAATATCGTCTATGCTTACATCCCTCCCATATAGAACCACCTGGTTGAAACTTTTTTCTTCTTCAGAAAGAATGCTCTCCTCTATAAACGCACTAATTCCATCAATATAATATGGCTCTTCCCCCATTAAAAAATAGATGGGCGCTACTTTACCTTGTTTAATATCTGCGATTATCTGCTTGGCTTTCTCTATGGGCACGCTATTGTTCTGTTTAAAAATAAATCTCTATTCCTTTCAATTAATGATCTATTACATGAAAGAATAAAAACTTAAAAAGACTATGTATTAGTTTTGATATATCGATCCTCCTTCTGGCTTAACCACCCTTGTAACTTTATCTTTCAACCCTCTCAAGAGCACATTGGATGAGGCATTTTACTACCTTTGCGGTATGCAGCAGCTCAATTTTCCAGACTATAAATTTCGTTTCAAAAATAGGGAAAACAAACCGTTGATCTTTGATGTGATACGAAAAAAGTTTGTAGTTCTCAATCCAGAAGAATGGGTGCGACAACACGCAGTACATTACCTCCACAACGAGCTGGGTTATCCATTATCCCACATAAATGTAGAAAAGCAGATCGCAGTACATAAAACCACCAAACGATACGATATTGTTGTTTTCAAGCCCGATGGCAGTATCCATATCATAATAGAATGTAAAGCGCCCAATGTAGATATTACCCAGGTGACCTTCGACCAGATCGCCCGTTATAACTTTGCCCTGGACGCCAATTATCTTATGGTGAGCAACGGCCTGAAACACTTTTACTGCAAAATGGATTATGTTGAAGACCGTTATCTGTTTTTGCGATCGCTTCCACCTTATGATAAAAAATAAACTCTTTACTTTGTCCTTATGACCATAGCTGTTGTGATCTTAAACTGGAATGGAAGAGTTTTACTGGAGCAATTCCTGCCGTCGGTAGTGAAATACTCTTCCAAAGCAAACGTATATGTGGTGGACAATGCTTCTACAGATGATTCGGTACGGTATGTAATGAATAATTTCCCTTCAGTAAAAATTATACAAAACAAGGAGAATGGAGGTTATGCCCGGGGATACAACCAGGCATTAAGTACTCTTGCCGAGGATATATTTGTACTGCTCAATAGCGATGTAGAAGTGACAGACGGATGGCTTGAGCCCGTAATTTCTGTTTTCAGGGAGGAACCCAATGTAGTGGCTGCACAACCCAGGATCCTGGATTTTAAGGACAGATCAAAATTCGAATATGCCGGTGCTGCCGGTGGTTTTATCGACAGTTTGGGATACCCGTATTGTCGTGGCAGGATATTTCAATCCATTGAAACCGACCGCGGACAGTACAACGATGTAATTACTGTTTTCTGGGCGACAGGAGCTTGCCTGTTTGTAAGGAGAAGTAGTTTTCAAAAGGCTCAAGGTTTCGATGAAGATTTCTTTGCGCATCAGGAGGAGATCGATCTATGCTGGCGACTTCAGGCAGCTGGAGGAACAGTGACGTATGTAGGGTCCTCAAGTGTCTATCACGTGGGAGGCGCCACCCTGGAAGTATCTCATCCAACAAAAACGTTTTATAATTTTCGGAACACCCTTTTAATGCTTCTAAAAAATGTGAAAGGACCGAAAGTGTATGGTTTGATCCTTTTTCGATTGATCCTCGATGCAGTTGCCGGACTGCAATTTATATTCAAAGGAAAGTTTAGACATTTTTTAGCCATTCTGAAGGCTCACTTCAGTTTTTACAAACTCTTCCCAAAATTTCTTAAAAAACGTAAGAAACACGCTACAACACTGGATTATTCGAAAATAAAGTCGGTGGTTTGGAGGTACTTTATTCTAAAAAAACGTAACTTTAACGAACTCTGATAATTTTTACTTAAATTATTGTTAACACTGAATTTGGAGCCTTCCTAATTCATAATTTTGATCAACCAAATAAATAATCATAACATGAAAAAGCTCTTAATACTAGCCGCGTGTACGGGACTGTTATTCACCTCTTGTGTGTC
>CAJQNO010000076.1 GCA_905479745.1 uncultured Flavobacteriaceae bacterium
CGATGGCCACCCTTTATTCTTTAGTTGTGATTATTCTTATTTTCTGAGGTGGCGTCACCGAGGGTTGTAAACCTCGTGCCGCCATTGCCTTAATGATCCTGCTCTCCAATTTGGTTTGCATGAGTTTCATACGGATATCCACATATTCACTTTTCAATTCCTTTACTTCGTTGTTAAGTTGGGCGATCCTGTGTACCTTTTTATCGGCACTATGAGAGCTCGCGATCATAATGAGCGCTAAAAAGGAGAGAAAAATGATAAAGCGCCAGTTCCGGAAAGCGTCGTCGCTTACCAAAAACTTACCTTTTACCACATTATAAAAACTCTTCTTCATTACAGTTTTTCTGCTATTCTTAGTTTTGCACTTCTTGCCCTGGGGTTTTCAGCTATTTCCGTTTCCGAAGGGATTATAAACTTCCCAACAGGTTTGAACGGCACCTCTGCCTTTCCGAAGACATCCTTCTCGGGTTCCCCTTCAAACATTCCATTACGCATAAACCGTTTAACCAGTCGGTCTTCCAGCGAATGATAAGAGATCAAACTCAATCGACCCCGCGGTTTCAGCACTTCATTAGTTTGCAGAAGGAACTCCTTCAGCGCTTCCAGTTCCTGGTTAACCTCTATTCGAATTGCCTGATACACTTGCGCCAGGATCTTATTCTCTTTATGCTTCGGAAGAAATCGCCCCAGTGCTCTTTTCAACTGATCACTGCTTTTTATAGGTTCCTCCCCCCTAGCTTCAACGATCATTCTAGCCATCCCGGCCGCACTTCTTAGTTCTCCGTAGTTAGCCAATACCGATCGCAGGCGGTTTTGCTCATAAGTATTGATCACATCATAGGCGGAGAAATTACTGTTCCTGTTCATCCGCATGTCCAGATCGGCTTCAAACCGGGTAGAAAATCCTCGTTCCGCCACATCGAACTGATGAGATGACACCCCGAAATCACCCAGGATCCCATCCACCTGTTTATATCCATAGAAACGTAAGAAGCGCTTGAGAAACCTAAAGTTTTCGTTAATTAACAAAAACCGCGGGTCATCGATAGCATTCTCAAGCGCATCAGTATCTTGATCGAAGGCAATTAGTTTACCTGTTTCTCCCAGTCGTTCTAATATTTCCCTTGAATGTCCGCCGCCGCCAAAAGTAACATCCACGTAAACCCCTTCAGGTTGGATGTTTAACCCGTCTACCGTTTCTTTAAGTAGTACCGGTTTATGATATTCCATGGTCTGCATTGCTTGCATCGCCCATTACATCTTCAGCCAGATCTGCAAAATCGTTGGCAGCGTCGTCTATGGCTTGTTCATATTTTTGTTTATCCCAGATCTCGACGATATTGATCGCAGAAGAGATCACAACGTCCTTATCCATCCCTGCAAAAGACGCCAGGTCTTTTGGTATATTCAACCTTCCGGTGGCATCCAGTTCTACTGTTTTCACACCTGCCGTAAACCGTCTAATAAAATCATTGTTCTTCCTGTTGAACCTGTTCAACTCACCCATCTTACGCATTAGTGCCTGCCATTCGTCCATAGGATACAATTCCAGGCAGGGCTGAAAAACAGCACGCTTTATTACAAAGCCGTTCTGGGCTACTGTTGCCAATTGCTTTTTCAAAGCAGCCGGCACCATAACACGCCCCTTTACATCGGCTTTGCATTCGTATGTACCTATTAGATTGAGCATTAGGAGAATCTGGTTTCGCTAGTAATAAATTCAAATATATATAACTTTTACCACTTTTTACCACTTTTTACCACATTGTTGATAAGTTTTGACACCTAATCCCCGTATTTGTCTTATATAGCTGATATTGTGTGCATTACCCTTGGTTTTACAGCATGCATATACATATACTAGTTACATACTTAGGCACTATATGGTCTAAAATTGACGCTGAAAATGGAAGTTGAAAACCCTCGTACAGTTCAACTATTTTTGTGTATTTTAGCGATTGTTAACCGAGTGACCGAATGTCAAACCACTTACGCGAAGAAGGCAAATTCAATTATCTTGAGGTAGGAGAGGGAACTCCCATTGTAGTGCTACACGGGCTCATGGGTGGTCTTAGTAATTTTGATGGCGTGACCGAATTTTTCCCAGCAAAAGGCTACCAGATCCTCATCCCGGAATTACCTATATATACTATGCCTATTCTAAAAACCAATGTAAAGAAGTTTGCAGAATATGTAGCCCAATTTATCGACCATAAAGGATTCGAAAATGTGATCCTTTTAGGAAACTCCCTGGGGGGTCATATTGGTTTACTCTGTACAAAATTGTACCCCAAGAAGGTAAAAGCACTGGTGATCACTGGTAGTTCGGGACTTTATGAGAGCGCCATGGGGGAGAGCTATCCGAAACGAGGCGACAGGGATTATATTCAGAAGAAAGCAGAAAATGTGTTCTACGATCCCAAGGTTGCCACCAAAGAGATTGTAGATGAGGTCTACGCCTCTGTAAACGATCGCAATAAACTAATACGCACCTTATCTATCGCCAAAAGTGCGATACGGCATAATATGTCTAAGGATCTCCCGAAAATGAATACGCCTACTTGTATTATTTGGGGGAAACAAGACAATGTCACTCCTCCCGAAGTGGCAGAAGAATTTCACGAGCTGCTCCCGGATTCGGATCTGTTCTGGATAGACAAATGCGGTCATGCTGCTATGATGGAGCACCCCGATGAGTTTAACGACTTACTATACGCCTGGCTGCAGGAGCGCGGATTTTAAACCCAACAGCATGAAGATCGTTTCGGCAGAATTTATAATGAGCAATAGCGATGTAGCTAAGTGCCCCAAGAATAAATTGCCCGAATATGCATTCATTGGCCGAAGTAATGTAGGGAAATCCTCCCTTATCAATATGCTGATGCAACGTAAAAACCTGGCAAAAACCTCAGGCAGACCAGGAAAGACCCAGCTCATCAACCATTTTCTCATTAACGATAACTGGTATCTCGTCGATCTGCCCGGATACGGCTACGCCCGTGTATCGAAAAAGGACAAAAAGACATTTCAGAAATTCATCACCCAGTATTTTCAGAAACGAAAACAATTGGTCTTAGGATTCGTTCTAATTGATTGCAGGCACGAACCTCAGCCGATCGATCTGGAATTTATGCAATGGTTGGGTGAGAATCAGCTGCCGTTTGCCATCGTTTTTACCAAAGCCGATAAATTAAAACCGAACGCACTTAAGGCCAACATCGAAGCTTACCAGAAAAAACTATTGGAGACCTGGGAAACTATTCCCACTTATTTCATTACTTCCTCCAGTAAGGGCTATGGAAGAGATCAGCTATTAGATTATATCGACGCGATCAATAAAGAGGTAAACGATCTTGGATCAGTTTAATCAATGCCTGTGGCGAATTTAAAGCTTCAAATTCTTCGGAAGTAATAAATAATTCCAGTTTATTTTCATTTTGTATCAGCACAACCGGAAAATTGTATTTCGGAAGCCATTTGGAGCGAAATTCCATATTAAATTCATCCTTGTGAAGAAAACGCATATCCACATCAGAATTCTCCCTGAATTGCTTCCAGATCTTCCGTTCAGTAAAGGCCCCAAAGGTAAGTTCGCATAATCTACAATCGTAGGTCGAAGGACTCAGGATCTTATGCATACTGTCCAACACAGCGTTGGCTTTACCCGAATTCGCATTGTATACAAACAGTAGCTGCATTAGTCTTTTTTCAGCTCTAGCTTTTCAGCAAAATAATCGCAAAAATCACGCATGGTAGCAGCCATCTTTTCGTCGCCAGTAGCCCGTTGAAAAGTATGCGACATAGCCATCAGGGTTTGATGAAAAAAGACATTCATTTCGTCCAGCGGCATATCCTTTGTCCATAGGTCGATACGAAGTGCCTCTTTGGCCGTATGATCCCACACGGAAAGCAACATCGCTTTAGATGGGCTGTTATCCACACCTCCGTCGGGTGCAGACCAGGAGAGGGATTCCGGGATCTTATTCTCGTCAAGGCTTACCTTAATTTTTATTTCTGAAGTATTTTTTGCCATTATTTCGCGGGTTTATATTTTGATTTCTTAAAGATCTCCTCTGGTGGAATGATCATGAGTTGGCCTACGGAAGTATCGTTGTTCTCCATATAGGAACGTACTATCTGCCAGCCGATATATCTACCGATCATCCCGGGTGATTCGTTGTCAATTTCCAGGTAAAATTTAGAAAATGGGGCCGGGTTGATAAATCGAGGAGGTAATTTAACGTCTGTACTGTACAATAGTTCTCGTTCTACAAAATATCGCCAGATCTCTATCTCATTATCGTGTGCCCATTGCATTTCTTCTTGGGTGTAGCCTATTCTTTCCGATTCCGAAACTTCGGGCAGCCAAATATCCTTTAAGTATAGTTCTTTACCAAAATAGATCATTTGCGAGAGCAGATCACGCTTTCTAGGGATACTAATTAGTTGCCGTGCATACGAAGTAGCCACATCCGGCCCAATCTGTGAAGGCTTTAAATTTTTTGCCACATAGCGCTTTATCCCGGTGTAAAATTCGTGATCCTCCCCTAAATAGGTATCCAGACCCAGCACGAGCAAACTATCTGCAACGATCGCCTTATTCTGGTAATCCACATCCGAAGTTACGGTTACCACTGTTGGTGCTTCAAATTCGGGAAAGTAATATTCTATATGTTGAAACAAGGGAACCAACTGGTCTTCTATAAAATCTTCGGTGGGAAAAACCTGTTCCACGGCATCACTAAGCTGACGTTGCAGGGTATCCTGCATTCTTCCTACCCATACACTGTCGTGAAATTGCTCGGGAAAGAAAACCGGGTATTTCTTCTTTAGGGATGGCAATTCGTTTATATCGGCGGCCGCAAATTCCTTGTCGAAACGAAGTATTTCAATATCCATTGGGATCCCTTCTATTTCTTTCTCTATACTACTCTTTCTATCGCAGGATGCTAAGAATACCACCACTATAAACAATAAAAAATATCTCATTCTAAACACCTTTAAAATTGTTTAACGTCTACCGTTTTTATAAATTTTCTAATTGCCTTACTTTTGTGCGGCAAAGTTATCACTATAAACCCACAATACCCATTTTATGCAGACCGAAAAAGTAGTAGATCATATCGTAAACTGGTTGAA
>CAJQNO010000077.1 GCA_905479745.1 uncultured Flavobacteriaceae bacterium
TATCTATTAATCGTTACCCCAGTCGATCTTCCGTGATGCGAACATAACGATCGCCAAAATCGCAAAGAGACCTATACTACCAACGAGTAATGCATAGTTTTCCAGTTGAATGATCACGTATATAAAGCCGTATAGAGAAGCCAGTGATAACGATACCAATAACGGAAATTTAAATCCTTTAAGGATAGCGCGGGAATACAAGGTGATCAATCCAAGCACCGAACCTCCGGCAATGAGATAAGCTTTCAGGAAACTACTGTGCTCCGAAATGGAGATTAGCAGGGTATAGAACATCACCAGCGCGAGTCCTATCATAACGTACTGAAAAGGGTGGATATATATTTTCGAGACCAGTTGAATGAGTAGAAAAACAAGTAAGGTTAGGCCAATAACCATAAAACCGTATTTAGAGGTGCGTTCACTTTTCTGGTATTCGTCTACGGGAATGATAAAATTTGTTCCGAAGCCAAAACTACGCAGATCGGGTATTTTATTTAAAAATTTCTGCTGAAACTGCCTGTTGATCTGAAAAGCCTGCCAGTCTGCATGAAATCCGTTGGCACCAATGTCTTTGGTTTCTTCATCGGGTAGCGGACTCCCATCAAAACCGGGGGAATGCCAGTTCGAATCCATACTCACCCGGGTTTCTTTCCCCAGCGGAACAAACTTCAGGCTCTCACTACCGTTGATCTTGATGTTAAAATTGAAATTTATAGGAGTAGTATTTTCAGCATAGTTCACTTTTAGGGGAGTACTCTCAATAATACTGAGATAACTTTCATTGTATTTAGGTGTCATGCTTAGATCTTCTTCTCCCAGTGTAACCAGCATACTGTTGCGAATACCTTGAAGGTTGGAGGTTCTTATCTCCAGGGAGATCTTTTCCCATAAAATGTCTTCCTTGTCGATATCCATTTCAGAAAAATCGATGGTAGGAAAGTTTCCGGAAAAGGTCATATTACTGGTATATACCACAGATTCGTAGATACTTCGGTTACGCTTTAGAGACTCAACATCTGCGTTGATCACCAGGGAGTCCGGCAATAAATAAGCATGACTTATTACAGTCCTTGCGGTGGTTTGTGTGACTTTCGAATTGCTGTCGTAGATCCGTTCTTCCTTGAGTTCTTTATAAGGGATCTTGAGGATAGGGCCAGAGATAAGTACCTCGTTTCCCCATTTACTATTGATCTCCTGTATAACTTCGTGTTGCCGGTAGCTCCGTTCTTCAATGAGAAATTGTACAAATTGTAGTGGGATTAGCAATACCAATAGCAAGAAACCTACTACTAGCATTCTGGCAGTGATCGAGTTGCGCATCCAGTTACCGAATTTACTTCTTCTTTGTTCCATGTGGTTTTAATTTAAAGTGTTAATTAATTTTATTTTCTAGTTCTCTAAGGTATTGTTGAGGGAAGACCACAATTCGCAGTTCCTCTATCGGGAGATGTAAAACATGTTTAAAATCCCAATGGTGAAAGCTGTTAGCGCGGGCTCCTATGGTATAAGACCTTAGGTAATAGCCTAAATAATCGGGTAGGAGTAAGGTGCCTATGATCATGACACCAAAGAGGTACAAGCTTCGTTTTCCGTTGCCGAAGCACACATACTGCAATGCTATCTCATCTTCAACTTTTGTGCCGTAACCCGTTAATACGTGATATGCGTCGTGACGTTCTACCTTCGGTATTAGCTCGAAGTTGTTTTCCTTCAGAAAAACACCCAGATAAAAACCGAAGGAGGAGGGGGGATATGAGAGCAAGGTGGAACGATCGATGTTCCATGCTATCTTGTGCTTCTTGAAATTCCTGGTGTAGAATTTTTCACTAAGTTTAAAAAGACGTTCTATAATTTTTTTTCTGAAATTCATTTAAAAGTACTTTGAAATACAAAGTGTATTACTAAAAAAATATTATTTTCTCAACAGCCGTTCCAGTGCCTCTATATGTTTTCTGAACTCAGCTTTCCCCAATTGTGTAGCACTATAACGTGTGTTGGGTTTTCGGCCGATAAATTGTTTCTCTACCAGGATATATGCTTCCTTCTCCAGGGCTTTTATATGGCTGGCCAGATTACCGTCGGTCACGTCGAGCAGTTCTTTGAGCCGGTTGAAATCGGCACTTTCATTAACCATTAATATAGACATGATCCCCAGCCTGATGCGATGGTCGAATAGTTTATTTATGTTGTCGATAATTCCCACTACGATTTCTTTTCCTGTACGAACATAATACTTCCATACAGAATATGCATAATTCCGAAGCCAATAACCCATAGCCAGAAGCCGTAACCGGGAAATACGGCACATATCAGCCCCAGGACGATCTCGGTAAACCCGAGATACCGTACATGACCAATGCTGTACTTGGAGGCGTTTATTAAGGCCAGCCCATAAAATATGAGCATTAAGGCCCCTGTTTGCCCGTATTTTTGCTGGTTTAGGATAATGAGAATATAGATTCCGCCCGCAATTAAAGGAATAAGGAAGTTGATTATGAGTCGGCGCGAAGAGGTATCCCATATTTTTTCGCCGTTTTTTCTG
>CAJQNO010000078.1 GCA_905479745.1 uncultured Flavobacteriaceae bacterium
AAACACTGTGATCTACAATTTCTTCGGAAGCGGATATCGTATTGAGAGTTCCACTTACTTCTTTGGTAGGTTGTCCCTGGCTAGTAAGTCCGGCGGCCGAGAAAAGTGAACATTGCTGAAAGAACAACGTAAGTATTCCAATTGAAATAATTTTTAAGGTTTTGTGCATAGCTGTCTTTTTTTCTATTTACGTAAAAATTTGTGCAATGGATTTCATTAAGATTGGAAAGTCCAATAAGAGGTCGAATAAAACGGTTTATGCTTACACTACTTATTGGAGAATATAAAAGACCATACCACTAATTAAGGCGGCTACCGGTAAGGTAAGCACCCACGACATTAATATCTTTTTGATCATCGTAGGATTGGATTTTTTTGTTATAGTTCCAATACCAAAAATAGACCCCACCGAAACATGGGTTGTGGACACCGGCAGACCATGAACACTGGCTGTTGTAACCAATAAGCCTGTAACTAGATTAGCTGTAACCCCCTGGCCGCTGTTCATTGGAGTAATTTTCTTGCTAACATTCATACCTACTTTTGTGGCGTTGAGCATGCCTCCAATCGCCATGGTAATGGCAACTGCAATCATGCCCCATTTTATCTCCAAAGCGTTAATGATCAACAGTAAACCCACTATTTTTGGAGTGTCGTTCAGCCCTCTTGCGAAACTCACCACCCCGGCACTAATAAAATGAAGTGTATTAACACCTTTTTCAGCCGATATACCAACTATTCTGCCGTTGTAAGACTCATCACATTTCTTCTTACACTTAGATAATTGTATTGATCTATGAGATTCTATGGGTACATTAGTTTGCGTTTCCTTTAGAATGACAGTAGCCTCTTCCAAACATATACAGCTGTTTCTTGTGATCCCTAATTTTTTTCTAAAGTTTCGGA
Source organism: uncultured Flavobacteriaceae bacterium (assembly GCA_905479745.1). GTDB lineage: Bacteria > Bacteroidota > Bacteroidia > Flavobacteriales > Flavobacteriaceae > Pukyongia. The sequence continues at coordinate 907 of CAJQNO010000078.1, forward strand.
AAATGAGATAAGCAAGATAGCTTAGAAGCCCTGCGATTAACGGACTTACGATTAACGGTATTAAAAAAGCCTTACTAAGTTTTCCGAAGTTAAAATCTGCCCCAATAGCCATTATGCCGGTTCCCACTAAGGCACCCACAAGGCTATGCGTTGTAGAAATTGGCATTCCTATTTTGGTGGCGAGAAAGACTGTTATGGCAGCGCCTAGCGCTATTGAAGTAGCAAAAATTGGGTTTTGAATAAGATCATTGGGAACTAACCCCTTTCCCGAGAAGTTTTTAACAAGAGTTTCTGCCAGAAATATGGCTGCTACTGCACCGACGAAGGTTGTTAAAGTCGCCCAGTTGATAGCAGTTCTAAATGCCGTAGTTCCACTACCAAACAAAGTAGCGACCCCCTTAAAATTATCGTTCGCACCGTTGCTGAATGATAGAAAACAGGCGGCAAGAAAAAGTAGGATATAGATCATTCAAAAAAGAGATATATACTTAGCAACAACCTCCACCATCGTAATGAAAGGTAGAATCGCTGATAAAAATATCTTCTCTCTTAAGGTCGGCCAGATTGCCTGCCGTTTTATCACATACGGCGATGGGTTGGTTCTTCAGAAGGATATGTCCCTTGCCATCATCCAGATATTCATCTTCCCCATAGTAGATCGCTGCTTTCCCGGTAAATACACAGGGGCCGTCTTCAGGCATAGGATCTTTGATCGCCGCCACCTCAATAGATTCTATATAAATGAGTTCGTCTGTAGGGTAATTTTTTGGGTCCAGTATACGATAAGGTTTACGGGCCCTGATCTCAATGGTGCCAAAGCCCACATCGGTAAGCGCTTTCACATAATCCTTTATTGGAAGACTACCGCTTAGGCAAAGTGCTCTAAGTCGCGCATCACTGCGAAGGGTTTCATTCATAGGTTGTTCACAAGTGGGATCGCTCATTACTAATCTGCCATGCGGTTTTAAAACCCGGTACATTTCTTCGATCGCCATTTTAAGATCTTCCTCTTTAAAAATATTAAACAGGCAGTTTTGTGCCGCAACATCAATACTGTTATCGGGAACAGGAAGATTCATGGCATCTCCTTTGCGCAATTCGACGAATTCGCTATTAAACCACGGGTTTTGTGCTTCGGCTTCAATAAAATTCTTTTTGGAGGCTTCCAGCATCTCATCTACAACATCCACTCCAATCACGCCTCCTTTTTGCCTTGAGAAATACGAAAACTGCAGTAACTCCATACCGCCGCCAACGCCTACGTAAAGTATCTTAGGATTGTTAACGAGGTCTCTGGCATGAACAGTACTGCCGCAACCATAGTTCATTTCCTGCATGATCTTAGGGATCTTAAGGCCAGGTAATTCCCAAATTGGGTTGGTGGTACAACAAAGTCCTACGTCCGGTGTAAGTGCTGCGTCTTTATAAAGATCATGTGTGGTCTCCAAATAACTCATGGGTAATTCTTTTAGGTTTTAATTAAAGGGATCGAATTAGTTCGGTAAATAAGGTTATCATATCGGGTTCTGCCTTGGCAGCCATTGCCAGAATATCTACAATTTCTACGGCTTCAAGATGGTCCGGATCACATTCGTCGGTTAAAACCGATAAAGCTGACACCGGGATACCTAAATGATTAGCGACAATAACCTCCGGTACTGTACTCATACCTACGGCATCTGCGCCAATTATCTTAAGATATCTGTATTCGGCACGTGTTTCCAGTTGAGGCCCCACTACACTGGCATATACTCCCTTGTGTAATTTTATGTCGTAATTTATGGCTATTTCTTCAATGAGTTGATTCATCCCTTTATCGTAAGGGGCACTCATATCTACAAATCTTTCACCCAACTTTTCTACCCCTCTGAATGCCAAAGGAGAACTTCCTTGTAGATTTATATGATCATCTATGAGCATGATCTCTCCTTTTCTGAAACTCGGGTTGATAGCTCCTGAAGCGTTACTTACCAGCAACCTCTTTATTCCCAGATGATGCATTACCCGTACCGGGAATGTTACGTCCTGAAGTGAATATCCTTCATATATATGAAACCTACCCTGCATGAGAATCACTTTTTTACCACCTAGTTCTCCGTATATTAATTTTCCTGTATGAAATTCGACTGTGGCCGTAGGGAAATTCGGGATATGATTGTAGCTCATTTCAGCTTCTACACTAACGTATTCCAGGATTTTTCCAAGGCCCGTTCCAAGGATGATTCCAATTTCGGGAACGCCAAATCCACGTCCTTGTAAAAAGGTTACGGCTTCATCAATTTGTCTGATCATAAATGATTTGCTTCGTTAATATGGGTAAAAAAGTGATTAAATGCATGGACATCTTTTATGTCCTCAAAGGTATCAACATCATTCTTCACAGTTAATAATTTGGTGCGTCTACCTTTTAATTGGGTTAGCGTGTCCTTCAGAACAGTTGCGCTCCCCCATTCTTTATTTTCAAATAATTCGGGAATGAGTACTCTCATCCCAAGCAGATAATAACCCCCATCCGCCGCGGGTCCTATCACTACATCACTATGGTCTAACGCAGTGAAGGCGTTTTCTATATCGGTAGCATCCAGATCGTAGATATCGCTTCCTATTATGATGACCTTTTCGAAGCCTTCATCCAGTCCATTCGTAAAAGCATGCCTCATGCGCTCCCCCAAATCATCTCCTTGTTGTAAGCGTTTATCGAAAAACGAATTATCCCAGGCATCCTGAGGTTGTATTTCTTCCGAATAATATAAATGGCGAGTTACGTCTAATTTCATTGAGATCTGGCGGGTGTGATCCAATAGGAAATTGTAGATATCCAGAGCGATTTTATCACCCACGGTAGCAGCCAACCGGCTTTTTACTTTACCCAACTCGGGATTTCTCGTAAAAATCAATAAGAGATCTCTATTCATAGACTTTTTCACCATTGGTTAGCCATTTACTCCAGGCTTTCGAGAATGAATGCACTTTTTCTGTTTCATTTCCTTCGGAATCGACTATTGGGAATCCTTTATTCTTCCATTCGAAAATACCTCCATATAAATTCCTGATATTTTTATAACCTGCTTTCCTTAGTTTTTCGCCTATCTTTTCGGAGCGTATCCCGACGGAACAATATACTACGATGGTTCGATCACTATCCGTAATTTTTTCGGTAATCAATTCCGAAGAAAAATCTGAAAAACCTACATATAATGCTCCATTTAACCTACTTACTTTGAATTCTTCAAATTCACGAGCATCCAGGATGTACACGTCATCATTCAACTGAAGCATTCTTAATTCTTCAACCGAAATATAGGGGATGGATCGGGTGTTATAGGTATTCAGTAACTGCAGTAACGAATCCTGAGCGTAGCTTTGAACGCCGAACAGTAATAGCAAAATATAAACGAATCTCAACTTCATGACTAATTATCTTCAACAGGCGTTAGGCCACACTCCCCTGGCAACTACTGCCGGCTCCCGCTGTACATCCAAAACAATGCTGGGAAATGATGATATTCCTGTCGTTTAATAATGCTTCATTATAATCTTTTATATGCTGTACCTTACTGGCCACTTTTAGTTCGAGCATCTGGTTAAAATCGCAGTCGTACAGGTACCCATCCCAACTCACCGAAATTGTATTGGTACACATTACATTGGCAACCGCCTCGGGATTGTAAGCATCTACCAGTTGATACATATAATCCTCGTAATTTTCGGAAGCAATTAAATAATCCAAGAAACGGGATATAGGGAGATTTGTAATAGCAAACAGGTTATGGAACTGTATCCCGAAATCATCGAGCATGGCCTTTTTAAAATCTTTTTCCATACTAGCCTGATCCCCGGGTAAGAACGCCCCACTTGGATTATAAACGAGGTCTAGCCTTAAATCGCTGTCCGGCATTCCATACCCAACATCGTTAAGCATTTTAAGTGCTTCGATAGAAGCATCGAAAACACCGTCCCCGCGTTGCTTGTCGGTTTTACCACGCGTCCAATGTGGCATAGAACTTACTACATGCACATTGTGATCCTTAAAAAACTGAGGCAGATCGAAATATTTTTTATTTGCGCGTATGATCGTGAGGTTGCTCCGAACTATAAAATCCTTTATACCGGCTTTACTCGCCTCCTCCACGAACCTCCTGAAATTAGGGTTCATTTCAGGGGCTCCCCCTGTTAGATCAAGAGTATGCGCACCGGTGTTTCTAATCACATCCAGGCATTGTTCCATAGTTTCCCAGGTCATGATCTCCTTTCTGTCGGGTCCTGCATCCACATGACAATGTTCGCAAACCTGGTTGCACATATAACCTACATTGATCTGTAAAACTTCCAGTTTATTGGGTCGCAATGGGAACTGACCACTTTCCTTGATCTTTTGGGCGAAGGTAGGTAGTTCGCC
>CAJQNO010000079.1 GCA_905479745.1 uncultured Flavobacteriaceae bacterium
TTTAATAACTCGCTTTTGTGCAACGGTAAGTTGGAAGGGTAAATGTTCAGAATAGAAGGTGTTAAAATACTCCCCTACTTTTGTAAAGGGGTAACCTTTAATTTTCGATTTATGGACAAGATTCTTTCGAAGAAGTTGGAGCTGAATATAGAATAATTCTTCAAATTTTAATCGGTATTGAGCCCTGGCTAAAAGTGATGCATTTTTAGGAAAATGTATATTGAAAAGTGCTTCGTTCTTAGGCAGTAATTTTAGGCTCTGTAAAACGGTTTCAGAAAGACTCTCTGCAATGTTGTTTTTTGATTCCTGAAACAGCTGTTGCATCAATTTATTGATCACTCTGTTGGTGATGCCACGACTGTTTAATTTTTCGGTGGAAGGATACACTGGCTGCATAGCCGATCGCAAACTTTTTTCATGTTCTTCCTGTAATTCCATTTCGGGATGAGGCATAGAAAAGTGATCGTTAAACCAGTTTGCCCTTCCGAAGATCACATACGGAACATTTATCTTTAAGTTCTCACGTATCCATTTGATGCCTCGAAACCATACCAGTTCCATTTTTCCGCTCTCGTCGGCAAAGGTTGCAACCAGGCGTTTTCCCCGTTTTTGCTCTACTGTTTTAATATGCGTGATCTTACCAATGAGTTGTACTTCAGCGTTCGTTTTTTGTAATTCGGATATCTTATAATATCGCGTACGATCCAGATAACGATTCGGAAAAAGATTGATAAGATCCTGAAAAGTGTGAATACCCAGCTCTTTCTTGAGGAGATCTGCCCTGTTAGGCCCCACACCTTTTAGATATTCTATGGGAGTTTGAAGGAAATTGGTATTCATAGAACGAATTTAATCATTTCGACCGAAGGGAGAAATCTCATTCTGCTTCGATTGAGTAATCCTGTTCATTACGGGAATTACAGCTTGGATTGAGAGTAACTATTATTTCAATCTACTCCAATTAAAGCTAATTCTTTAACACTTTCTCTCTGTGATTTCTCAGGTGTACCTCCTATGAATTGACTAAATTTGGCAGAGCATTTGCTTCTCAGTACTTTATGAAACACTATCTCTTCATTTTAATATTAATTGTTACTTCGGTTGGACATGCCCAACAAACAGAGGTAGTAGATTTCAAAAAGATAGACGCGAGTATCAAATTTGAACCTGATACGAAAAAGGTTATAGGTGATTTATATGTCGAATTTCATGTAATAGAAGCGTCCGATTCTTTATATCTTGATGCGATTGGCATGGAAATAACGAAGATATCCACAAAAGAAGTACAGGTAGGATCTACCCAGGATAAGATTTGGATCCATGGTAACTTTAAAACAGGGAAGACTTACCAGGCTAGTTTCAGTTATATTGCTTACCCACGGCAAACTCTTTATTTTACAGGCAATCAGATCTGGACTCAGGGCCAGGGAAAATATACGTCGCACTGGCTGCCTTCCATAGATGATATGAACGATAAGATCGAGTTCGACCTTCAGATAATTGCCAATCCCCAGGTAACGGTAATAGCTAATGGGGCGTTAAAGGAAGTAAATAGTATCGATACGAATAACCGCGCATGGCGATTTGATATGGTGCAACCCATGTCCAGCTACCTCGTGGCTGTGGCCTTAGGCGATTTCAGAAAAAAAGAAATAAATTCACATTCGGGGATACCCATAGAGTTATACTTCAAACCCGAGGATTCTTTAAAGGTTGAACCCACCTACAGGTATACCCGGGAGATCTTTAACTTCCTTGAGGCTGAGATCGGGATTCCTTATCCGTGGCAAAATTATAAGCAAATTCCGGTACGTGATTTTCTATATGCAGGGATGGAGAATACTACCGCCACCATTTTCTCTGAAGCATTTGTGGTAGATTCCATTGGTTTTAACGACAGAAACTATATAAATGTAAATGCCCATGAGCTGGCGCATCACTGGTTTGGTAATTTGGTCACCGAAACCTCTGGTGATCATCACTGGCTGCAGGAAGGCTTTGCAACTTACTATGCCCATCTAGTGGAAAAAGAATTATTTGGAAGTGATTATTATTACTGGCAGTTATATCAAACGGCCGAGCAATTACGAGAATTGAGTGAGGCCGGGAAAGGAGAATCGCTTTTAAATCCGAAGGCATCCTCCCTAACTTTCTACGAAAAGGGCGCCTGGGCATTACACGTTTTACGTGAGCTGATAGGAGATGAGGCGTTTAAAAAAGCAATTGCAAATTATCTTAGCAATAATAAATTCGGCAATGTGACAACCACCGATTTCCTGAGGGAGGTAAGGGCTGTATCAACGGTCGATATAGATCGCTGGGAAGAGGATTGGCTGAAACAAACAGCTTTTAATTCTACACAAGCGTTCAATTCACTGTCCAGATCCGATTTTATGAATCGGTATTTTCAGATCTCATCCTTACGGGCTACACCGGTACTGCAAAAAATAGGCGAGTTGCGAGATGCTATTTTAGGGGGCAATGATTTTATTGGTCAGGAAGCTGTTTATCAGCTGTCTGGAGAGGATCGCTTTGTAACCCATGCCCTTTATGAGCATGCGCTCGATAGTGACAATCTCTACATTCGGCAGGCCGTGGCGGTTTCTATGGATGGGGTTTCGGAACGGCTTAAACCTAAATTCGAAAAATTGCTGCAAGATTCTAGTTACGTTACCATCGAGGCTGCTTTGTACAACTTATGGAGCTCATTTCCCGAGGACCGGACTAGATATCTGGAAATCACGCGTTCGGTAGAAGGGTTTCAGGACAAGAATGTCCGACAATTATGGCTCGCCCTGGCCATTATCACAGATGGCTATAGAACCGATGAGAAAACAGCCTTTGTTAACGAATTGAGAGGATACACCAGTAATAAGTACAGCTTCGAGGTTAGACAACTGGCTTTCAGGTATGTAAATGAACTTCGACTTTACAACGATAATGTGCTGGATAATCTTATAAACGCTTCAGTGCATCACAATTGGAGATTTCGGAATGCGTCCCGAACTTTATTTTCAGAAATAATAAAAAATCCAGGAACGGGAGATGAAATCTTAAAAAGACTGGACACTTATTCTGAAAAGGAACAGCTATTCTTACAAACCCTATTAAAAGCATGAAACGAGCTTTAGTCATATCAGGCGGTGGTAGTAAAGGAGCCTTTGCAGGAGGTGTGGCTCAATACTTAATGGAGCGTGAGGGACATAATTACGATATGTTTTTAGGTACCTCTACCGGAAGTCTTTTAGTCCCTCATTTAGCCGTTGGAGAAATAGGGAAACTGTATGATATATTTACTAATGTACAACAGCATGATATTTTTAGCATTAGCCCATTTGTACAGCATAAAAAAGGCGATAGAGAATATGTTTCTATTGATTTTATAAATTCGCTTTGGCAGTTTATTAGACGTAAGAGAACTTTTGGGGAAAGTAAAGCTTTAAGGAGGCATATTAGAAAGCACGTTACTTACGAAGAATATCTAAAAATTAGAAAAGAAAAGCACGATGTTGTAGTCACAGTAGCTAATTTATCTATGAACCGTGTAGAATACAAATCTATACAAGAATGTTCTTACGAGGAGTTTTGTAATTGGATATGGATTTCTTGTAATTATGTTCCGTTTATGTCTTTGACAAAAGTTGACGGTTATGAGTATGCGGATGGCGGATTGGGTAGTGTAATACCAATAAGAGAAGCTATTAGACGAGGTGCAACAGAAGTTGATGCTATTGTTTTAGAGGCAGAAACTTTAGGGAAACAAAAAGTGTTAGGAAAGAATCCATTTTCACTGATGATAAGTCTTTTTGGTCATCTTTTAGATCAG
>CAJQNO010000080.1 GCA_905479745.1 uncultured Flavobacteriaceae bacterium
CGAGGTTATCACCATAATGGTCTGTAACAAATATTGCGCTATTATACCAATGGAACTCAGCACTGTATACACCCAGTCGAACATATCGGCAGGGTTTGAAGACATGGTTTCGGCCATCGTAAATCCTTTTATAAAGAAATAGATATACTGAGGCACCTGAAATATCACCAGGATGATATAATAGATGATCCCTATCACCAGGATGGTGGCAAAGGTGGTCCACCATTCCCCTTTAATGAGTGTAAAACTATAGCTAATGCTGTCTGAAACTCCCTTTTTTTCGAATACCAGTATCATGTAGGTGGTAATCACTACCACTCCCAGATAAATACCGGGGAGGATACACACTAACATCCCTCCAAAAACAATAAGGCCGTTTAAGATACTAAGGCCTATTAAATTCCAGAAGTTACTTTTTACCCCGGAATATACTTCCTGTTTCACAATGGTACCGTTATTTTCTACATACGATTTTATAGTGTGTAGTACAGTACCGTATAAGAGAGCGTAGTATAAGCCCGCCGATATAAGCAAAAGCACCAAAGCACCGAGAAAACTTAAGGTAAAGGTGCTAAAATTATCTGCTGTTGAATACGGATCCATACTCCCGATAGTGGTTTGGATATAAAAGACATAGGCCAGGACGAGTAGGAGCAGGGCAGGACCTGCGATACGAAATATGAGACCAAATAATACCTTCCAGTTATGACGTAAAAATTTAAAGACATCGGTAATGATCTTACCCAGATCCCGGCTTTGTTTAAATTGTATGAATTCGTTCATGTTTTTTCTTCAGTTTTATGGGGTAAATAACATAATAGTACAGAATGAGAAACAGTGATCCCCCAATTATTAATATGGCCAGCCAATCGGGCATTTCGGTGTGACGGGTCACAAATCCTTCCAGGAAGCCGGCAATGATAAAAAAGGGAATCGTGCTAATGAGTATTTTCAAACCGTCCTTAGCTCCCCGTACAAACGATTGCATTCTGCTATAGGTACCCGGAAATAGTATTCCGTTACCAAATACAAGGCCTGCAGCCCCGGCCACGATGATCACTGAAATTTCTATGGTACCGTGAATCCAGATCGTTCTGGCACTTTCCCATAGCATGCCCTGGTCGTAAAAAAAATACTGAAAGGACCCTATCATAATCGCGTTTCGCATTAAAATAAAAAGAGTTCCTAATGAAAAGAACACTCCGAAACTAAAGGCCAGTAAAGCTACACGAATATTATTGATGGTAATACCCAGGAACATATTCATTTCTCCAACCTGTTTATAAACAGCCATGGGATCGCCTTTTTCGATGTTTTCTAGCGTCATATTTACATAGCCATCACCTAATATCAACCTCACGAAATTGCCGTCGGTTGCTGCCGAAAAGGCCCCTACCAGGGCAAATAACGCAAAGGTTAAGAAGGAGATGAGGAGTTGCCTGTGGTATTTTGAAAAGAAGAGTGGAAATTCCTGGGTATAAAAGGTTATAAAGCGGGATCTCGATTCGCGTTTGTTCTTATAGATCTTCTGATGTGCTAGTACCGAAAGCCCGTTGAGATATCGAAGGGTGTTGCTTCCCGGATAAAAGGTCTGGGCGTAGCTAAGGTGATCTGTGATCTCCACGTAAAGGCTGCTTAACTCATCCGGAGATACCTGAATATTATTCCTTAGAACATTTTCAAATTTTAACCATTTATCCTTATTTTGCTTGGCAAAAGCAGCTTCACGCATCGTACCTTCGTAGTTTATTTTCAAAGAAACAGTTTTAATGGATAATTTTCAAATAGAAACCGCTCAAAATGTAAACATTGTTCAAAATGTAGCAGGGGTGGGCGACAGGATCCTGGCGTATTTGGTCGATATAATAATATTGGGTATTTACGTGATCATTATGGTAATCCTTTTCTCATGGCTGGATATGAGTGATGAGTACAATTTTATTGTAGGGATGACCATAGGATTGCCTCTTTTCCTTTACCACTTATTGTTTGAAATGTTCTGGAATGGGCAGAGTCCGGGCAAATATGTAATGAAGATCCGGGTTGTAAAAATTGATGGCTCCAAACCTGCATTCTCAAATTATCTTATCCGGTGGTTACTGCGGATAATAGATGTGAGCCTAACCAGTGGTGCCCTGGCCCTGGTAACAATATTGCTAAATGGAAAAGGTCAGCGTTTAGGTGATATCGCTGCCACAACCACAGTGATAAGCGAAAAACCTTCTGTATTCTTATCGCAGACCCTCCTGGTGGAAATACCCGAAGATTACCAACCTGTATATCCGCAGGTGACCGTTTTTACCGATAATGAAATGCAAACCATTAAATCTGTATATAACGAAGCCAAGTATAATGGCAATCTTAATGTGATTCTAAAACTTGCCGCCAGGATCTCCGCTGTCATGGAAGTGAACTATGAAGGAACTCCTTTCGCATTTGTGAATAAGGTGATACAGGACTACAACTATTACACTCAGCAATAATGGAGGTATCTTTTGTAATAGATCTTTTGGGTACTGTCGCTTTTGCGATCTCAGGGGTGCTCACCGCCTTTAAAAAACGTATGGATGTTTTCGGTATCTTCATTATCGCCTTTGTTACTGCTTTGGGCGGAGGTACCTTACGAGATATTCTAATTCAGGCACCCATAGTTTGGATGCGAGACCTAACCTTCGTTTATGTGATAGCAGGAGCCTCTGTTTTCGCTTTGTTATTCAGAAAGAAGCTGGGTTATTTAAGACGATCTTTATTCTTGTTCGATACTATAGGGATCGCTTTGTATACCGTAATTGGTGTGGAAAAAGGCCTGGCTGCCGATCTACCTGCCTTAATTTGTATTGCACTTGGTACCATGACGGCTTGCTTTGGTGGTGTAATAAGGGATATACTTTGTAATGAAATACCCATCATTTTCCGAAAGGAGATCTACGCGACGGCATGTTTATTGGGAGGAGTGGTGTATTTTATATTACTGGAAACAAGCCTTTCTACAGATATGGTCGTTATTTTTTCGGGTGCGGTTGTGATAACCGTTAGGTTACTGGCTGTATACTTTAAATGGTCGCTCCCTAATATCTATTCGAAGGAGGAACTTAATTCATAACCTTTGCATCGATATAGATGTTCTCCAGGGGCCAGTCGCCCTCGTCGGCGGGCATGTTCGCTATTTTATCCACTACGTCCATTCCCTTGACCACTCTCCCGAATATGGTGTAATTGCCGTTTAAATGTCCGGTTGCCGATGTTGGACCAAGGAAGATGAAAAATTCGAAGGGAGCAGTACGTTTGTCGGGGTTTTCACGATATTCCTTGGCTCCGGACACCGTGCCTCGCATATGTTTTCGGCCGTTGGAGAGTTCGGCTGGTAATAGATAATCCTTTCCAATTTGTGCCCTTTTTTTCGTGGTAGTGCGGTTGTCGCTATTACCGGCCTGTATGATAAAGTTTGGAACAACCCTATGAAAAAAGGTTCCGAAGAAATAATTTTGCTTCACTAGATAAATAAAATTGGCTCGGTGGAGTGGGGTATCCTTGTAAAGTTCGATATCAATATCGCCGTGGGTGGTGCTTATTCTTACTTTGGTTTCGGGGTTTTCCTTACCGTATTGGGTTAGAAATTCTACTACGTTCTCATTGGTGATCTTCGGATAAGCACTGCTGGTGATCTCGGTTGGATCATCCTTCTTTACTTTTTCATCCGGCACGGGAACACTATCTGTTTTTTTAGCTTCGGAAGAATGGACTTCTGTTTTCCCTGCCGCTGCCTTTTTATTATCTTCACAGGCTGTGAGCATCGCGAACACCAGAAGTATATAAATTGAAAGTTGTTTCATAAATGGATTTTTCAGCATTTTCCAATGAGATTGTAAAAGTAAAAAAAATGCCTCTTCCGGGCGAGATTTCTCATATGGAGATGGCTCCGCTGGAACGGCTCCTGGAATTGAAGCGACGTGCTTATAAAACAAATTCGGCCAAGAAAGCGGGTGTTATGGTGCTTTTTTATCCTTCAATTCACAATGAGACAAGATTTGTTCTTATACTTCGGAAGACCTATAAAGGGGTGCATTCGGCCCAGGTTGGTTTTCCCGGTGGAAAGTTCGAGGAGGTAGATAATTCTTTCAGAGATACAGCCATCAGAGAAACAGAAGAGGAGGTAGGGATACCTGCCGATCATATTTCAATTGTACGAGAACTTACACAGGTCTATATCCCACCAAGCAATTACTTTGTGCAACCTTACCTGGGAATTACCATGCACAATCCTGTATTCATACCGCAGGAATCTGAAGTAGAGGCTGTCATCGAAGTACCCTTATCCGAATTTCTGGACGACGAGATCCTAATTCAAAAAACATTAAGTACATCCTACGCCAAAAGCATCGATGTGCCGGCCTTCAGATTACAGGAACATATTGTGTGGGGAGCTACTGCAATGATGCTGAATGAAGTACGACAATTGTTAAAGCAAACGCTGTAAACTGCGATTTTTATATCTTTGCACGGCTACTTGCCGTAGGAAGAGAATTACATTACCAGTATAAAAACTATGGGGCTTTTCAAGAAAAATCCGTTCGGACATATACTCTTTTTAAAGAAATGGCTCATTCGTATCCTGGGTGCTCTTACTCACAGGAGATTTAAAGGTTTTAATCAGCTTCAGATAGAGGGGAGTGAGATCATTAAGCAATTACCGGATACAAATGTGCTTTTTGTATCGAATCACCAAACCTACTTTGCCGATGTGGTGGCCATGTTTCATGTGTTCAATGCCAGTCTCAGTGGTAGGGTGGACAGTATCAAGAATATCGGTTACCTGTGGAATCCGAAACTAAACATTTACTTTGTCGCTGCACGAGAAACCATGCAATCCGGATTGCTGCCAAAGATCCTTGCCTATGCCGGTTCGGTGAGTATAGACAGAACCTGGCGAGCCCAGGGAAAAGAAGTGAACCGCCAGGTGAAAATGAGTGATGTTAGCAATATCTCCAAAGCGCTGGATGATGGATGGGTGATCACTTTTCCGCAAGGAACCACCAAACCATGGAAGCCCATTAGGAGAGGTACAGCCTTTATCATTAAAGAGAACAAACCCATCGTAGTGCCAATAGTGATCGATGGTTTTAGAAGATCATTCGATAAAAAAGGATTGCGAACCAAAAAGAAGGGAATACTTCAAACGATGGAGATAAAACCACCATTGGATATCGATTATGAGAAGGATACGGTACAGGAGATCGTAGAGAAGATCGAATATGGTATCGAACAACATCCATCCTTCCTGAAGGTAATACCTGAAGAAGAATTATTGCGTCGCGAAGAACTCAACAAAGAGCGTCAATGGCGCAAGGACAAAAAGAAAAAGGCTTCCCAAGAAAAACCGGAGGCCGATTCAAATTAAACTAAACCTCGATCTTCTTCAATTCGCGATAGTTGCGCTTTAATCTCCGTAACAGCAATCCATATACCAGGTAATAAAACAACACCAGTAGCAAAACGAATGCTGCTCCCACCAGGATCTGGATGAGGAAGAAATAATCTGTGAAGGTTTCGGCAGGGATGGCTGCATAATCTTCACTATATTTTGCGAATGTTTCGTATAGGGTTTCTTTTTTAGAGTAATAAAAGATATTGGTATAGGTAAGCAAAACAATGGCGGCTCCTATGTTATAATAGACAAAATACTGAACCGTCTTCCGTGTACGGAGGATGTTTCGCATTAGATTCTTTATTGAATCTGTAACCTTTATCGAGCGATAATTCTTATAAAATAAGATGATGAAGATAACGGTGATCACATAACCAATTATACTCACCGTGGTTAATGTTCCTTTCAGGCCCATGGCTTCATTGATCTGTTTACTCGACTCGGGTGCCACAAAAGCAAGGGAGGTCCACAAGATCAGTTCGGCGATGCTGATGTAGAAAATCCATTTCACGAGGGAAGAGGATTTCCGCAATAACATCGGGTAGATCTCTTTAGAGGACAACTTGGGGAATTCCTGCTCCCTGGACTGCCATTCTTTCTTTAATACTTCTAATTCATCCATATCGCTTACGGATTTAAAATTTTTCTTAATTTTTCCTTGATCCGGTTCATTTTCACTCTGGCATTTACTTCACTGATTCCCAATGTTTCGGCAATTTCCCGATACGATTTGTCCTCCAGATAAAGAAAGACCAAGGCTTTATCGATATCGTTGAGTTTCTTTACAGCCTTATACATTAATTTCAGCTGTTCTTCAATAGTATCGTCGTACGCCTCGGCACTTATTTTAAAGCTAACTCCTTCATAATCCTGAGTTTTAACCGTTCTCTTGCTCTTTCTGTACAAGGTGATCGCTGTATTAAGCGCTACTCTGTACATCCATGTACTGAACTTCGAATCCCCCCTGAATTTTGGAAATGCACGCCATAACTGTATGGTTATTTCCTGAAACAGATCATTGTGCGAATCGCTGTCGTTGGTGTATAACCGGCAGATCTTATGCACAATGTTTTGATTCTCTTCGAGTTGGGCAACAAAACTATGTTCCAGTTCCTTTGTCAATGGTTTTCTGTTAGCTGTTGGATTAGTAAGTAAGTAGACAACATTGTTACAAATTTCATAAAAATAG